>JBNLGI010000001.1:0-9548 GCA_050305975.1 Sedimenticolaceae bacterium
CCTGGCCCTGCCGGCGGCCATCGCCGCCGATATCATCCCGCCCCGGGAGCGGGGCAGGGCCGCCAGCTATTTCGGTATCTGGAGCCTGATCAACAAGGGCGTATTGGCGTTGGCGGCGGGCCTGGGCCTGCCCCTGCTGGCTGGTTTCGGCTACCGGCCCGGCGGCGAGTCCGGATTGCTGGCCCTCTCTCTCTTCTATGCCGGAGTGCCCTGTCTGATCAAACTGCTCTCCGCCGCGCTGTTGATGCGCTGGCGTCAATCTCTGGAGGTGCAACATGCCCTATAAACCATTCGTGCTGTTCAGCGCGGTAGCCCTTTCCGGCTGCGCCGGCGTCGACGTCGGCCAATACCGGCAGGAGCGTCCCGAGCTGCGGTTGGAGGAGTATTTCAGCGGCACGCTCGACGGCTGGGGTATGTTCCAGAAGCGGGACGGCAGCGTGGTCAAACGCTTCAAAGTGGTGGTGGAGGCGCACTGGGAGGGCGATCAGGGGGTGCTCGACGAGCAGTTCACTTATAGCGACGGCACCACCCAGCAGAGAATCTGGTACCTGACCCATGAGGGGGAGGGACGCTATACGGGCAGGGCGGACGACGTAGTCGGCACTGCCCGCGGACGGATCTCCGGCAACGCCCTGCACAGGGTCTACACCTTGCGACTGCCGGTGGGGGAGAAGGTCTACGAGGTGAGCTTCGACGACTGGATGTATCTGCAGGAGGAGGGGGTGCTGATCAACCGTTCGATGATGAAGAAGTTCGGATTTCGCCTGGGCGAAGTAACCCTCTTTTTCCAGAGGCGTGGTCGATGAGTCTCAATCCGCGGCTGACCGACTGGCGCGATCGGCGTGTCTGGATCATCGGCGCCAGCAGTGGCATCGGTGAAGCCTTGGCTCACCGCTTGGCCGGGGCCGGCGCCCGGCTGGCCCTCAGTGCCCGGCGTGAACCCCCCTTGTGGCAACTGGCTCGGGATAAGGATAGGGTGTTTCCGCTGGACGTGAGCGATGCGAAGGCGGTCGCCAGCGCCCATCAGGCGCTCACTGCCGAGTGGGGCGGCATCGACCTGGTGATCTACTGCGCCGGGGTCTACACACCCATGCGCAGCTGGGAGCTCGATCTGGATCGGGTCGGTCAGGCCCTGTCGATCAATCTGGCGGGGGTCTACAACCTGCTGCGATCGGTCATCCCCGGTCTGTTGCAACAAGGGGCGGGCGGCCTCTGCCTGGTGGCCAGCGTGGCGGGCTATACCGGTCTGCCGAAGGCGCTGGCCTACGGGCCCTTCAAGGCGGCGATGATCAATCTGGCGCAGATCCTCTACGCCGAACTGGCCCCCAGGGGCATAGGGATCTATCTGATCAATCCCGGCTTCGTCGCCACCCGGCTGACAGCGCAGAACGATTTCACCATGCCGGCACTCATCGAGCCGGAGACGGCAGCCCGTGAAATCATGGCGGGACTGGCCCGGGGCGCCTTCGAGATCCACTTCCCGAAACGGTTTACCTGGTGGCTGCGGCGGGTGAGCAGACTGCCGGACTGGCTACGCCTGCCGCTGATGAAACGGGTGGGGCAGCCATGAAGTTGCAGGAACTGATCGCCTGGTACGAACAGCTCACTCCCGAACGATTGGACGAGATCGGCCGGCTCTACCAGGAGGCGGCGACGTTTCGCGATCCCTTCAACGACGTCTGCGGCCAGGCGGAGATCGAAAATATTTTCCGGCATATGTTCGCGACCACCGAGCGTCCCCGCTTCGAGGTGGTCGATTGGCAGACCGAGGGCAACATCACCTGGCTGCGCTGGAATTTCAGATTCATTCTGAAAGGTCGTCCCATCGCGGTCGAAGGAACCAGCCGCCTCATCTTCGGCGAGGATGGACGGGTCGCCGACCATCGGGACTACTGGGATGCCACGGATCTTTTTCTCCAGCTGCCGCTGCTGGGTACAATGGTCCGCCATTTGAAACGGCGCCTGTCGGCGCCAGAGCGCAGTCCGGCTGAAGAGAGCGACGAACAATGAACGGTAACCACAGCATCAGCGACGTCTCGCGTATCGCCGGCATCCCCAAGGACCTGCTGAGAATGTGGGAGCGCCGTTACGACTACCCCAAGCCTGAGCGCGATATCAATGGCGACCGTGTCTACAGTGACGACCAGCTCAACAAATTGATCCTGATCCGCCAGCTTGTCGACCAGGGTCGCCGTCCCGGCAAGCTGATGTCGATGGATCTGACAGAACTCGGCGAGCTGTTGAAGAGCAGCCGGGCCGAGCTCGACTTCGGCCGGTTCAGTGAACTGCTGCGAGCGGGCAAGGCTCCGGAACTGCGCGACTGGCTCACCCACCAGATACGGACGCTGGGTCTGCGTGCTTTCATCCACCAGGTCATGGTCCCCGCCAACCGTCTCGTCGGCGAGGGCTGGAACGGGGGTGAGCTGGCGATCCATGAAGAACACCTCTATACCGAGATGCTCACCAGTCTGGTACGCCAGTCCCTGGCCGATATCCCGGGTGGAACCGGTCGACCCCGGGTGATGCTCACGACACTGCCTGGCGAACAACACAGTCTCGGCCTGCTGATGGTGGAAGCGCTGCTACGCCTGGGGGGGGCCGAGGTAATCCCTTTCGGCATCGAGATGCCGTTCCGTGACATCATGGAGGCGGCCCGCATGCACAAGGTGGATGTGATCGGCCTCTCATTCAGTAGCCACTTCAAGCTGGACGACGCCATTGTCATGCTCAGCGGACTGCGGCAGCTGGTCGATGACGAGACGGCCATTTGGGTGGGCGGGGGTGCTATCAGCAAAGAGACGCCGCTACCCGAGGGGATTGAACCCTTTGGCGATCTGTATCAGGTGGAACAGTCTTTGACCGCCTGGAACAAGGGGCTGTAGCCCCTCGCCCTTTGGTAGATCCGGTCATTCGTCCGGAAGTACTTTGTGGAAGTTGGTGAAGATGGGGCTGTCAGCGGGAAAGTACTCGAACAGCGCAGTGACGTAGCGATCGAAAGGATTGCTGATCCGACCTATCTCTCTTCGCTTTGACGGCGATAGGTCGTAGCTGTTGAGACGGATGGTGTAGGGCACGGGAAAGTCGGTGCCGAACAGGATCTTTCCGTGGACCGTTTTTGCTTCACTCAGGTGTCGCAAGGCCCTGGCTCTGAGCGGCGCCAGAATGGCGGAGATGTCCGCATAGAGGTTTGCCTGCCGCTCGAGTTTCTCCAGCAGTTGAAAATAGTCGCTGTCGAAGTGTCGCGGGTTGCGCGAGAGATTTCGCCATGGCATCAGTCTGTGCATCACCCGTCCCAATCCCATGTGGGCGGCGATGACGGTGACGCCGCACTCGAGGGGGAGGTCGACCATGTCGATGCCTTCATAGCGGCCGTCGGACTCGATGGTGTACTCGCTGCCCACATGCACGATCAGGGGCAGGCCGTGGGCAACGAGCCTTTCGTAGTAGGGAATGAAGCGCTCGTCATTTAAATCCACGCTCCAGTAGTTCTGCAGAAACTTGGCGCCCCGGCATCCCCGTTCCGTATATTCGTCGATCAGATCCAGGGCATCCAGGCGCCGGGGATTCACTGACAGGAAGGGGATGAACTGATCGGCATAGCCCTGGGCCACATTGAGCACGTCATCGGTCATGGCGCAGACCGTCTTGTCCCGGTGGATCTCCCGTCCCCGCTCGTCGATGCGGCTGTCGACGCCGAACAGACAGGCCTTCTCCACATAGGCCGATTCACGTATCGAGTTGGCCATGGAGGCGACATAGGCCTGGTAGGGATCGGCCATCAGGGCCTTCGGGTCGACGCCCAGGCTACTGGCGAAGAAGCGGATGGTGAGCTTGTCGTAGAAACGGTCGAAGCGAACCCCGGGATTCATCAGGTGGGTGTGGATGTCGATGGTCTTCATGCGCCGGCAGCCTCCAGGGCGATCTGCCTGGCCCGTTTGAAGTCGCTCTTGCCGCTGCCGAGTTTAGGGATCGCCGCCACCGGGATGATCTCGGCCGGGCGCATCAGCGGGTTGAGCCCCGACTGCTCGATCAGACGCTTCAACTCCTCGAGCAGGATCTCCCCGGCCACCAGCAGCGCTACTTTCTCCCCTTTCTTGCCATCGGGCAGGGCGGTGGTGAGGATCTCCACCTCCTCGGGCAGCAGCTGGCCGATGGCACCCTCGATGGCGCCGAGGCTGATCATCTCACCGCCGATCTTGGCGAAGCGAGAGTAGCGGTCGACGATGGTGAGAAAGCCGTCGGCGTCCAGGTGGCCCTTGTCACCGGTCCGGTACCAGCGTTTGCCATCGAGTTCAATGATGACTTCATCGGTCTTCCGCGCATCGTCGAGATAGCCCAGCATCACCTGGGTGCCGCCGATCAGGATCAGGCCGTCATCGCCCTGAGGCAGGGTCTCCAGGGTCTCAGGGTCGACGATGCGGAAGCTGCTGCCGGGCAGCGGCAGGCCGACGCTGCCGGGGCGGCTCCCCTCCTGCACATGCCAGTTGCGCGGGTCGATGCGGTCGGGGATGTTGACGCTGGCCACCGGGGTGGTCTCGGTGGTGCCGTAGCCTTCATAGATCTCCTTGTTGAATTTCAGTTTGAAGCCGTCGCGCACCTCCGGGCTGAGCCGTTCGGCGCCGGCCACCACCACCCGCAGGGAGGCGAGCATCAGCGGATGGATGCGTTTGTTGCGGGTGAACAGCCGCAGAAAGGTGGAGGTGCCGCAGAAGACGGTGGCCTGGTACTTGCCGATCGCCTTGGCGATATTGAGGGCGTCGGTGGGATCGGGGTGACAGATCGCCGGTATGCCCTCCACCAGGGGCATCAGCCCGGTGACCGTGAGGCCGAAGGCGTGGAACAGGGGCAGGGTGGCCATCACCACATCCTCTTCCCGGGTATCGAGCACGTCGGAGACCTGGCGGATGTTGCCCATGATGTTTCGATGGCTCAGCACCACCCCCTTGGGCTCGCCTTCGCTGCCGCTGGAGAAGAGGATCGCCGCCGGCTGCTCGATCGAAATCCGTTTGCCGAAGAGGGCATAGAGCAGCCGGGCCGGCAGCAGCAGGGAGGCGGCCAACAGCGCCAGCTGCTGGCCTGTGCCGATCTCCTCTTTCACATCCTCCAGGTAGTGGACCTGCAGCCCCTGAAACAGCGGCTCGATCTCGATCCCCTTCTGTTCCAGTTTGGCGACGAAGCGGCGGGAGGTGTAGAGACTGTGCAAGCCAGCCTTCTTCAACGCCGCCTGCAGGGCCTGCAGGCTGGCGGTGTAGTTGAGATTGACCACCGTCTTGCCCAGCAGCAGGCAGGCCATGTTGGCGATGGCGCCGGCGCTGCTGGTGGGCAGCAGCAGGCCGATCTTGGTCTCGGGGCTGCGCCGGCGGATCAGGCGCGAGAAGGCGAGCACCGCGGTGGTCACCTTGTAGCCGGAGAGGGTGGTCTCCCCCAGCGCGTCGGCCAGGCAGAGATCGCCGCCGATCCGCTTGGCGGTGCGCAGCCAGGCCAGCGGGATGGGATCGAGCTGGCGGGTATGCTGCTCCCAGGCGTCGATGGAGAGGTCGAAGACCTTCTGTTTCACCACTTCCGCCGGGGTCTCCATCGGCAGGGGCGAGCCGAAGGCGACAATCACCTCGCCGCGCAGACGGGTATTGCGCAGCTGCCGCAGTCTGGCGCTGGAGCGGGAGAAGCGGCTGCCCCAGAGGCCGCGCAGGTAGAAGGGGAGGATGATCCCCTCCACGTCCTCCACCGCCCGTTCGTAACCCTTCTTGAACTCCCCGAGCTGACCGTTGCGGCTGATCGCCCCTTCCGGGAAGAGGCAGACCACCTCGCCCGCCTTCAACAGGGCATTGATCTCCTCCAGGGCCTCCTTGCTCTGACCGCTGGCGATGGGGATGACGCCGAAAAAGTCGAGAAACCACTTCAGGTACCAGCGCTGATAGTAGCTGCGGTGCATGACGAAGCGCACCGGTCGCGGACAGGCGATCTGCACCATGGCCCAGTCAAGCCAGCTGATGTGGTTGCCCAGCATCAGCACGCCGCCCTGGGCCGGCAGGTTTTCGAAGCCGACCACCTCGATGCGGTGGCTGCCGACGAAGAGGCGCGAGATCAGATAGCGCACCAGCGACTGGGGCAGCTGCCAGATGGTGTAGAGCGCCCCGCCCAGGGCGGTCAGGGTCAGCAGGTGGAAGAGGCCGATGCTGGTGCTGCCGTTGACGGCGAAGAGCACCGTCAGGATCAGGAAGCCGAGCATCACCAGGTTCTGTACCCAGTTGTTGCCGGCCAGCACGGTGCCCAGCTCATGGTCCTTGGCATGGAACTGAATCAGCGCATTGAGCGGCACGATGAAGATACCGCCGGAAGCGCCCAGCAACAGGAAGTCGAGCACCAGCAGGCCGGTCGCGTCGAGCTGGGGCATGAAGAAGAGGGCGGCCACCACGCCGAGGGCGCCGAGGGGGATCAGGCCGGTTTCGATATGGCGTTTGGAGGCGCCGCCGGCGATCAGCGAGCCGAGGATGATGCCGATCCCCGAACAGGCCAGCAGGCCCTGGATCACCACCGTGTTCTCCTCGCCCAGGACCTCCTTGGCGTGGGCTGGAAAAGCGGCAAGCACCACCTGAGAGATGCCCCAGAAGACCGCCAGGCCGACGATGGAGAGCCAGATGGTGCGGTGGGAGAAGAGCTTGCGCAGGTTCTTGCGCAGATAGTCACCCCGGCGGTAGCTCGGCCAGTCGAAGCTCAGCTCCGCCGACTCCAGCTGGCCTTTGGGCAGTCGCCGTGCCAGGCGGTACTCGGCGAACGAGCAGATCACCAGCAGCCAGCCGATGGGGGCGACCTGCTGCAACAGCTGGGATTCGCCACTGTAGTCTGCCCCGCTCAGCATCAATTCGAAGAGCACGGAGAAGGCGAAGATGCCGACCAGGATGGCGACGATGGTCACCGCCTGCACCACCGCGTTGGCGGTGGCCAGCCGCTCCTTGCCCGAGAGCTCCTTGATGAAACCGTACTTGGCCGGCGAGTAGATGGCGCTCTGCACCGCCAGCAGAAAGGTCATGCCGAAGGCGAGTTCGAACCAGCCCAGGTAGTAGAAGCCGGTGATCAACAGGGTGAGCCCTACCGCCACCGCCGCGCTGAGGCGGATGATGCGCGGTTTGGGGTGGCGGTCGGCGAGGAAGCCGGCGGGGGTGAAGAGCAGCAGGAACGGCAGCAGGATCAGGCCGTTGACGATGGCGGTGAGTACGATCTGGGTCTGCCCGTCGTAGATCTTGAACACTGTGTTCTGGATCAGGATCTTGTGGCCCAGGTCCACGAAAGCGTTGAGAAAGAGGATCAGGGTGAAGGGAATGAAGCCGGTGATCTTGAACAGCTTGTCCATGCGTCGGGTTCCTTACTGTGTGTCCGAGGAGGTCGCGACGAACCCCTTCACGAAGTTGCTCATCAGCGAATGGGTGATGGCCTGCACCGATTCGACCCCCGCCGCTCCCAGGGTCTGGTTGATGGCCAATATACAGATGCCGTGCACGCCGCCCCAGAGGGCGCGGGCCGCCTGGGCAATTTCCGGCCGGGTAGGGTGCGCGGCCAGCTGGGACAGACGCTCCTCCACCAGGGCGAACATGCGCGCCACCTTCTGCCGCAGCCAGTCAGGGGCCTCGCGGTCGTCGGCCAGCCGGTGTTCGAAGATCATCTGCCAGGCGTGGGGTTCGCTGTCGGCAAAACGGATGTAGCTGTGTCCAAGCTGGAACAGACAGGCTTCCGCTCCGTCGCAGTGACGCTGATCCTCGACGATCATCTCATAGAGCCGGTCGAGGGTACGGCCGTTGACCTGCAGGATCAGGTCGTCCAGGTTCTCGAACACCAGATAGAGGGTGCCCACCGTGTAGCCGATGGCGCCGGCCAGCTTGCGGGCGCTCAACGCCTGGAAACCCTGGGTGGCGACGATCTCCTCCGCGGCGGCGAGGGCCATCTCCCGTATCTCTTCCCGGCTGTGGTCGCTGCGTCTTGCCATGCTATTCCCCTGAGTGATCAATTGCGCTTGCCTTTAGCAAGGGAGCAATTATGTCGGCTACTTGGCCTGTGATTCGGAGCACCCTAAGGGCACTTCCTTCGGGCGCGGCAAGCCGCACCCTACCTGAAATTGCACTGTGGGGTGCGGCTTGCCGCACTGAGAGCTTCGACAAACTGAGCGATTTATATTGAACGCCGTTCAGTCATGTGCTAAAACATAACTGAACATTGTTCATTAATCAAGGCCGAACGCACAGCAGCGTATTTTTTTAGAGCCAAAATGAACGGTGTTCAGTAAAGTGCCGGTGGGGACTCCAAGTGCAGTGAATAGATCTCCGCCGGTGTCACCGAATTAATTGAACGTTGTTCATAACAAGGAGGAAGCCATGGCTATCCGACAACTGATCCAACGCGCGGGGAGAGGTCTTCTGATCCTTGCCACCCTGCTGTCTACCACCCTCAGCCAGGCCGCCGGCCTGCTGCAGCCCAGCGACGGCAGCCTGCCGCCGCTGGAGATTCGCGACCATCAGGTCTCCGTGGTGATCGAGGACGCCTATGCCGTCACCCGCGTGGAGCAGGTCTTCTTCAATCCCCACGACCGGGACCTCGAGGCCCGCTACTCCTTTCCGGTGCCCGAACACGGCTCGGTGGCGGAGTTCACCCTCTGGATCGACGGCAAACCGGTGAACGGCGAGGTGCTGGAGCGCAAGCAGGCGCGCCAGGTCTACGAGGAGGAGAAGGCGGCGGGCCGGGAGGCCGGTCTCACCGAGAAGGACGCATACAAGACCTTCGAGGTCCAGGTTTCGCCGGTGCGCGCCGGTCAGGAGACCCGCATCCGTCTGGTCTACCTGCAACCGGCCCATGTGGATACCGGGATCGGTCGCTATGTCTACCCGCTGGAGGAGGGAGGCGTCGATGAGGAGAAGCTCGCCTTCTGGACCGCCAATGAGCGGGTGGAGCGGCAGTTCAGCTTCGATATGAAGATACGCTCCGCCTATCCCATCGATGCGGTGCGCATGCCGAACCAGCCCCAGGCTCAGCTGAACCGGCTGAGTGAGGGGGATTGGCAGATCCACCTCGGCAGTGGCGCCTCCGGCGCTACCGCCGCGGAGGCGGGCAGCCAGACCCAGTCAGCGCCCGCCGCTTCGGGTCCGGTGTTCACCCTGGATCAGGATCTGGTGGTCTACTGGCGCCACCAGAGCGGTCTGCCCGGCAGTGTCGACCTGGTGGCCCACAAGCCCCAGGGCGAGCGGCGCGGTACCTTCATGCTGGTAGTGACGCCGGGTGATGACCTGCAACCGATCACCGAGGGCAAGGACTGGGTCTTCGTGCTCGATATCTCCGGTTCCATGCAGGCGAAGTACGCCACCCTGGCCGACGGCGTCGAGCGGGCGTTGAAACAGATGCGTCCGGACGACCGTTTCCGTATCGTGCTGTTCAACGACGGCAGCCGGGAACTCACCTCCGGCTTTGTCAACGCCACCCCCGAGGCGGTGGCCAACTACAGCGCCAAACTGGCCACCATCTCGCCCGGCGGCAGCACCAATCTCTTCTCCGGTGTCGAGAAG
>JBNLGI010000002.1:0-1846 GCA_050305975.1 Sedimenticolaceae bacterium
GGAACTCGGGCGAGGCGTGCGTACCCGTCTGAGGTCGCGCCGGCGTCAAGGTCTGTCCGATGCGCTTTCGCCCGCCGTGTCAGATCTTCCGACCCGGGAGGCACAGGCGGTGAAGGCGCTGTTGATCCACCTGTTGTCGGCCGAAACCTGGTGGCAGCTACGTGACGCTTACGGCGTCAAAGGAGAGGATGCGGTGAAGGTCGTAACCTGGACGATTGACCTGATGCTGGAGGCGCTCGAATCAGGACAGGTTCCCGCCCGGTGATCGCGGAACAGGATTTGAGTACCCGCAGGCTTTAGTCATCAAACCAGGCATGGGACGGGATTGATAGGCACGACGCACACTCTTGTACACCGTTTTTTACAAACAGTCGGCAATTTGTCAAAGTTTGTTATGTTCCGGTGCGGCAAGTTACACCCTCTGTATCGAATATTGGCGGGCTGTGGATTGCCGCACTGATTGATAGGCATCTGTGGCTGTGTCATGAGTTCATCCGGATGATGTTGATCATTACGGTTGAGGCGGAGTCAGCTCTTGCCGCCTGGGTTATCCGGGGTTCTGTGCTCCCTCTCCTGCGGTGCCGAAGTCGGCATGAACCCCGCCAGCAGGCGCGCTTGTCTCGCTGCGCCGATATCCTCGCGCAGGGCGCCGAGGAGATCGATAAAGGCCGGTTCCGGCATCGCTTCCCGCAGCCCGCCCAGGATGATCTCCAGCTCCTGAGGGTTCGAGCTGGCGGCCATCCAGCGCAGGCTGAGAATACTCAGCTCCGGAGTGAGATCGTTGACGATGCGCTGTTCGATCTCTCTGAGTTCCATGTCGCTGTAGTAGTGCCAGAGCAGCGTGTTGAGCCGTCGCTCCTCCTGGTGCATATGCTGCAGGTTCTCGGCGATCAGCAATGCCAGCTGCAGATAGACCGAGTGAGCGTGGGCTTCCCGGAATTCCGGCTTTGCGTCCAGCAGCTGCCGGCACTGCAGCTCCAGGAGATTCATCGACTCGTCCTGTGCCCTGTGCTGATCGTCGATCTCTCTCGATGCACCGGGTTCCTGCGCCTCGATGGCGGTGTGGATGTGGTCGTTCTCGTGCCGCCCATGGCCATGCAAGAGTTCCAGAAGATGACGGATCCTGTCGACGGCCGGCAGCAGTTCGTCGTTGCATACCGGGTTGACGCGTCCGAACTGGAGCAGGCACTCGAACATCTGCTGTCGCAGGGCTTTGTGGATGGAACGGTAGAGGTCATGGCGCTCTCGGGTTGCGGTGTTGCGGTGGTATGGCATGGGTTTGCTCCTTGAGTTGGCCGCGAAGGGGGCGGCGTCAGACCATGAGTGTCGACCTGCGCCGTCCTGGGCGCATCGGCTGAAGGAGCCATCGCGGCTGTGGCGACGGGCCATGGCTGCCGTCGGGGAGGATAGGATCAGTTTTCCTGCCGGGCGTGCCACCAGGCCGCGGCCTGGCCGCGGGTCGCCAGGTCGAGCTTGTTGAGGATGTTGGCCACATGGCGCTTCACCGTGTGGGGCGAGAGGTCGAGGGCGCGGGCGATGAGCTTGTTGCTGTCGCCGGCGGCGATGCGCTCCAGCACCTCCTGCTCGCGGATGCTGAGTCCGTGGATCTGGAGCGGCCCGGTGGTCGCCGTTTCGGGATGATCCGCCCGCAGAGATGCCGACAGATCGGCCATTTCCCGCAGCCACGCCTGCTCGGTGTCGGGCACATTTTCCTGCCAGGGCTGACGGGCCAGCTCCGAAAGCAACCGGGTGCCGACCAGAAGCAGCGTCAGCCGTTCACCGGGCATGCGCGCCAGGGCCAGCGCCGGCGCCAGCGTCGCCCAGGCCTCCTGCAGGCGCCCGAGCC
>JBNLGI010000003.1:0-6895 GCA_050305975.1 Sedimenticolaceae bacterium
GTCTTGTCTGTCGCATCCACGAGATACCAGTTACGGCGTACCTCAGCCGGCTTTGCACTTACAGTAGTCATTCGATGTGCTCCGATAGGGAACTATCTTGTCTCGAAAAAGACGGCGGATCTTACATGATCCGGATTCAGGACACAAGTCCCTTGAAGGGCGGCTGACGATTGCGACAACGCGTGTCGGGACAGGCGAATCACTCTCATCAGGCAAAAAAAAAGCGCAACCGGTGAAGTTGCGCTTGAGAATAACCACCAAAGGAGGAGTACTGATACGAAAAACGCATCAGTATGTTTGAATTGTCTAATATACTAACTCGTTTTGTCAACCCTTCTTCGCTCCCTCATCTCTGATATCATCCCCTCAGTCGCTCGGTCTCGCCGCCCGCGGCTCCCATCGGGCAAAGCAGACACTGCTCGCGCCTGCCGAAAAGAAGATAACCCTCTGATCTGTTAATTTTTTTCTGATGCTGTTGAATTTTCTCGCCATTCTCGTCGGTCTTATGGTGCTGGTCTGGGGCGCCGACCGCTTCATCAGCGGAGCCGCCGCCCTGGCCAACAATCTCGGCGTGTCGCCGATGATGATCGGCCTCACCATTGTCGGTTTCGGCACCTCGGCACCCGAGATTCTGGTCTCCAGCATTGCAGCTCTCGACGGTAACCCGGGAATGGCCATCGGCAACGCCCTGGGTTCCAACATCGCCAACATCGGCCTGATTCTCGGCGTAACCGCCCTGGTCACCCCGCTGTCGGTCCACTCCGGGGTGCTCAAGCGGGAGTACCCGCTGTTGCTCGCGATCAGCCTCATCAGCCTGGCACTGATGTGGGACGGCACTCTGAGCAGGATCGACGGTTTGATTCTGATTGTACTGCTGGTCGCCATACTCTCCTGGATGGTCCGCTCCGCCAAGCTGGACGGCAGCGACCCCATCTCCAGTGAGTTCGATGCCGAGATCCCCCATGACATCCCCACGCCCAAAGCATCGCTCTGGCTGGTTATCGGTCTGCTGGCCCTGCTGGCCAGTTCACGGGCTCTGGTCTGGGGCGCGGCCAACGTTGCCGCCGCACTCGGGATCAGCGACGTGGTTATCGGCCTGACCATCGTCGCCATCGGCACCAGCCTGCCCGAGCTGGCCGCCAGTATCGCCAGTGCGCTGAAGGGCGAACACGATATCGCCATCGGCAACGTCGTCGGCTCCAACCTCTACAACATTCTCGCCGTGCTCAGCCTGCCGGGACTGATCGCACCCGGCCCCTTTCTACCCGAGGTGCTGACACGCGACCAGCCGGTCATGATCGGGCTGACCGTAGCCCTCTTTCTGATGGGTTACGGCTTCGGCAACCACGGTCGACTCACCCGCATCGAGGGGTTAATCCTGCTCACTCTCTTTTTCGGGTATCAGTCTCTGTTATTCTTCTCCGTGGTACATTCCACCTAGTTCAATAGTGGTCAGTTAACCGCCATGCCATTCAAGACCCTCTCCGCGGAGCAGCGGATCGCACAGATGACCGACCTGGGACGCGCCGTGATCGAAACGGAGGCGGCCGCCATTACCGCGCTGCTCGAGCGGCTTGACGAGCGCTTCGAGAAGGCCTGCCGCTATCTGCTGGAGTGCCAGGGTCGCATCGTGGTCACGGGCATGGGCAAGTCGGGCCATATCGGAAGCAAGATCGCCGCCACTCTGGCCAGCACCGGCAGCCCCGCCTTCTTCGTGCATCCCGGTGAAGCCAGCCACGGCGATCTCGGCATGATCACCCCCCAGGATGTGGTGCTGGCGCTCTCAAACTCCGGCGAGACCAGTGAGTTGCTGATCATTCTCCCCCTGCTGAAGCGACTCGGCACCCCCCTCATCGCCATGACCGGCAAGCCCCAGTCGACCCTGGCGCGGGAGTCCGAGGTCCACCTGGACGTCAGCGTGGAGAAGGAGGCCTGCCCCCTGGGCCTGGCCCCCACCAGCAGCACCACCGCCGCCCTGGTGATGGGCGACGCACTGGCCGTGGCCCTGCTGCAGGCGCGCGGATTCACGGCTGAGGACTTCGCCCTCTCCCACCCCGGCGGCAGCCTCGGTCGGCGCCTGCTGTTGCATGTCAGTGATATCATGCACATCGATGACGCCCTGCCGGTGGTAGCGGAGGATGCTTCGCTGCACGACGCCCTGGAGATGATGTCGGCCAAGGGACTCGGCATGACCGCGGTGGTCGACTCCGAAGGTTGTCTGAGCGGGGTCTATACGGACGGCGACCTGCGTCGCACGCTCAACAAGCCGATCGACATCCACCGGCTCAAGGTCAGCGAGGTGATGACCCGCAACTGTAAGACCGTTCCGCCCGACATGCTGGCGGCGGAAGCGTTGCAGATGATGGACGAGAAAAAGATAAACGGCCTGCTGGTTGTCGATGACCAGCAACAACTGGTCGGGGCATTCAACATGCACGATCTGCTTCGTGCCGGTGTTATGTAGGGTCCGCCACGGCCTGATCCCACTACCCCAACAGAGTGCTTTGGGCTGGTGACAACAGGCCCCGGAGACCCGGGAGGTTGATATGCAGGATATCCACGCCAAGGCGCAAGGCGTACGACTGGTGATTTTCGACGTGGACGGTGTGCTCACCGACGGCAGCCTCTACCTGGGCGATGACGGGCAGGAGTACAAGGCCTTCAACTCACGTGACGGCCACGGTATGAAAATGCTGCAGTACAGCGGCGTCGAGATCGGCATCATCACCGGCCGTACCTCGGAAGTGGTGCGCATCCGCATGGAGAGTCTGGGTATCGAGCACGTCTACCAGGGCAAGCAGGAGAAACTCCCGGCCTATCGACAGCTGCGGGACAAACTCGGCCTGCAGGACAACCAGGTCGCCTATGTGGGTGACGACGTGGTCGACCTGCCGATCATGCGCCGGGTCGGCCTGGCCATCGCCGTCAACGACGCCCACCCCCTGGTGCTTCAGCACGCCCACTGGCAGACGCCCCATGCCGGAGGTCGCGGCGCCGGTCGCGATGTCTGCGAGATGATCATGGAGGCTCAGGGGAGTCTCAAATCGGCACTGGACCACTACCTTTGAAACCCCGCCTTCTCGCTTTGAGTCTGCTGGTGGCCGCCCTGCTCAGCCTGGGCTGGTGGATCCGCCAACTGACCACTCCCGAGGTGTTGCCGCGCCAGGCCGGCGTGGAGTCGCCTGACGCTTTCGCCGAGAACCTCAAGGTACACACCTACGACACCACGGGAAGCCTGCAACAGACATTGATAACGCCCTTCATGGAGCATTTTGCCTCCCGCGACACCAGCGAGTTGGCCCAACCGGTCCTGTGGCGGTTCAGCAGCGACGCTCCTCCCTGGCGCATGCAGGCGGAAAAGGCCCTGGCCAACGACCGCACGCAGCAGGTCTATCTGCCGGGAGAGGTGGTTATCGAGCGTGATGCCGACTCCAGCCACCCGCCCTACCACATCGTCACCCGTGATCTGACCCTGGAGACCGCCGATGCCCACGCGACCACCGATCAGCCGATTCTGATGCAGAGCGGAGAACAGCGCATCACGGCCGTCGGCATGGAGGGTTGGCTGCGCACACCGATCAAACTGAATCTGTTGCATCAGGTCAGAGGACGCTATGTATTCGATTAAAAACCTGTCGCGGCTTACCCTCCTGCTCTGCCTCCTGGCCACCACCGCGGCCCACGCCATGAGCGGTGACCGGGAACAGCCGATGACCCTGGAGGCCGATAGTGTCTCCATTGACGAGGGCACCGGGGTCAGCCTCTACGAGGGCAATGTCATCGTCACCCAGGGCAGCCTGACCCTGTGGGCCGACCGGCTCTGGATTCACCGTCGCGACGGACGTACGGAAAAGCTCATCAGCGAAGGCGCGCCGACCCGCTTCCGCCAACTCACCGACGAGCGGCAGGAGGTCAGGGGACGCGCACTGCGGGCCGAATTCTACGTCGATCGCGACGAACTGCTGCTGTTCGACGAAGCCCTGCTGGAGCAGGGCAGCGACAGCTTCCGCAGCGACCGCATCGTCTACAACCGCACCACCTCCCAGGTGAGAGCGGGCGCCAGCGCAGAAGGCAAACAACGGGTACAGGTGACCATCGAACCGCGCAAAGAGACAGAGACCACCCCATGAGCCGGCTGCAAGCGGAGTCACTGCAGAAGAGCTACCAGAAACGGCAGGTGGTCGACGGCGTCTCGCTTGCGGTCGAGAGCGGCGAGGTGGTCGGCCTGCTGGGTCCCAACGGGGCCGGCAAGACCACCAGCTTCTACATGATCGTCGGCCTGATCCAGGCCGACCAGGGCCGGGTCATGCTCGACGGGGCGGACCTCACCGATCTGCCGATGCACCAGCGGGCGCGCCTCGGCATCGGCTATCTGGCGCAGGAGCCCTCGGTGTTCCGCCGTCTCAGTGTGGAGCAGAACATCCTCGCCATCCTGGAGACCCGCAAGGAGTTGGACGCCCGGGAGCGTCAGGACAGGTGTGATCGGCTGCTGGAGGAGTTCGGCATCGCCCATCTTCGGGAGAGCCTGGCCATGAGCCTCTCAGGCGGCGAGCGGCGACGTCTGGAGATCGCCCGCGCCCTCTCCATCCAGCCCCGTTTCGTGCTGCTGGACGAACCCTTTGCCGGCGTCGATCCGATCGCCGTCACCGATATCAAGAAGATCATCGAACACCTGAAGGGCTTGGCGATCGGCGTCCTCATCACCGACCATAACGTGCGGGAGACGCTGGATATCTGCGATCGGGCCTACATCATCAATGCGGGCAGCGTACTGGCGCAGGGCTCAACCGCAGAGATTCTGGCCAATCCCGAGGTGCGCAGCGTCTACCTGGGCGAACACTTCTCCATGTAAATATCGCGAGATACGGGACTTGCAGCAAACGCGCCGAGACTCTAGGTTGTAGTTAGGGCCGGATTGGCCGATATCATGATTAAGCACACCCTATCGGAGAAAAGAATCTATTCCCAAGAAGCGTTTTTTGACTAGAATGAAATTAAAGACATACAAATAACATACCAGGTTTTATAATATCTCTGCGATGAAGCAGACACTCCAGCTCCGACTCGGACAACATCTCACCATGACACCCCAGCTGCAGCAGGCCATACGCCTGTTGCAGCTCTCCGCGCTCGACCTCAGCCAGGAGATCCAGGAGGCCCTGGAGACCAATCCTCTGCTGGAGGTGGAGGACGAGTACGGCCAGGCCGAACCGGAGAATACCAGCGAGACCCGTCAGGAACGGCAGAAGGAGGCCAAGGAGGGCAACGACATCAACAACGAGCGGGAGATCCAGACCGATTCATCCCAGCTCTCCGAGGATCTGCCGGTCGACAGCGAGTGGGCCGATGTCTACGACAGCTACCTGCCGAGCAGCGGCAGCGGAGCCGAGACCGGGGACAGCGACTACCTGGCCCAGCGCAGTGGGGCGCCCACACTGCATGAACACCTGATGTGGCAGATGAACCTGACCCCCTTCACCCCCCTCGACAACACCATCGCCACCGCCATCATCGACGGCATCAACGAAGACGGCTACTTCTCCGGCGACCTGGAGGAGATCCGGCAGTCTCTCGACAGCGGCAGTGAGGACGAGGAGGAGAGGCTCTCGCTGGAAGACGTGGAGGCGGTGCTGCACCGTATCCAGGCCTTCGATCCGCCAGGTGTCGCCGCGCGCGATCCTCAGGAGTGCCTGCTGATTCAGTTGCGCCAGCTGCCGGAATCCACCCCGCGAGTGGCCCAGGCGATCAAACTCTGCAACGACCATTTCAATCTGCTGGCCAGCCAGGACCAGAACCAGATCAAGCGGCGCATGAAGATCGACGATGAGGAACTGGCGGAGATCATGCAGCTGATCCGCTCCCTCAATCCCCGCCCCGGCACCTCCATAGCCCAGAGCGAACCCGAATACGTCATCCCGGATGTCTTCGTCAGCAAACGCAACGGACGCTGGGTGGTGGAGTTGAACGCCGAGTCGACCCCGAAACTGCGCGTCAACAACGACTACGCCAGCCTGATCCGACGGGCCGACCAGAGTGACGACAACACCTTTCTCAAGAACCATCTGCAGGAGGCACGCTGGTTCATCAAGAGCCTGATGAGCCGCAACGAGACCATCCTGCGGGTGGCGAGCAAAATTGTTGAATATCAGCGTGGATTCTTCGAACATGGAGAAGAGGCCATGAAACCCCTGGTGCTGAGGGACATTGCGGAGGCCCTGGAGATGCACGAATCGACCATCTCCCGCGTCACCACCCAGAAGTACATGCACACCCCCAGAGGCACACTGGAGTTCAAGTACTTTTTCTCCAGCCACGTCAGCACCAGCGCCGGGGGCGAGTGCTCCTCCACCGCAATTCGTGCGCTGATCAAGAAGTTGATTGCCGCCGAGAAGCCCAACAAGCCCCTCAGCGACAACAAAATCGCCACCATTCTGTCGGAACAGGGCATCGAAGTGGCCCGTCGCACGGTGGCAAAGTATCGCGAGTCGATGGGCATACCGCCATCGAACGAGCGCAAACGCCTGATCTAGGCGCTCCAGGTGACGTGACAGCGCCCGCCGCTCACTGCCCGACCCGGGTTGACCGCCAAGACGCCGGCAACCGACAGGGACGGGGCAAGCCGGGCCAAGCCATCCGGAAACCGGGATCAGACAGGGTGATGAGACCACTCATCTAAGCACAGGAGATAATTATGCAAATCAGCCTGACCGGTCATCATGTGGACATTACTGATGCCTTGAAGAACTATGTCGATAACAAGTTCGAGCGTCTCGAGCGCCATTTCGATAACGTGACCAATGTGCACGTCATCCTCAGCGTGGAGAAGATGCGACAAAAGGCGGAAGCGACCATGCATGTGAACGGTGCCAACGTGTTTGCCGACTCCGTGCACGAG
>JBNLGI010000004.1:0-4404 GCA_050305975.1 Sedimenticolaceae bacterium
GAAGATGGCCGATTTGGTCAGCGAGTGGACCAGCATGTGCAGCAGGGCGCCGAAGGTGGCCAGGGGACCGCCCAGGCCGAAGGCGAAGGTCATCAGCCCCATGTGCTCGATGGAGGAGTAGCTGAACATGCGCTTGATATCGCGCTGACGGTGCAGGAACAGGCCCGCGACGAGGAACGACAGCAGGCCGAAGCCCATCAGCAGATAGCCGGCCAGATGGGGCGTGCCGGCGGTGGCCAGCGAGCCGTCCACCAGCATCTTGATGCGCACCACGGCGTAGAGGGCCACGTTGAGCAGCAGTCCCGAAAGCACCGCCGACATGGGCGTCGGACCCTCGGAGTGGGCGTCCGGCAGCCACTGGTGCATGGGCACCAGGCCCACCTTGGTGCCGTAGCCCACCAGCAGGAAGACGAAGGCGATGCTCATCACCGAGGGTTCCAGCAGATGGGCGCTGGCGTAGAGGGCGCTCCAGGTGAGTCCCGCCTCCGCATCGACCAGGGCGTGCTGGGCGGCGAAGTAGACCAGCACTGTGCCGAACAGGGCCAGGGCGATGCCGACGCCGCAGAGGATGAAGTACTTCCAGGCCGCTTCCACCGCCTCCGGGGTCTGGTAGAGCGACACCAGCAGCACGGTGGCCAGGGTGGCGCCCTCCACCGCGACCCAGAGCACCCCCAGGTTGTCGGTGGTCAGGGCCAGCAGCATGGTGAACATGAAGGCCTGGTACATGGCGTGGTAGACCCGCATGCCGCGTGCCTGCACCTGCCCCGTCTCGCAGACATGGCGCATGTAGGGGCGGGAGAAGATGGCCGTGGTCAGGCCGACGAAGGTGGTCAGCACTACCAGATAGACGTTGAAGTCGTCGACCCGGAAGCCGGCCATGCTCACCTGCTGCTCCCGGGCCACGCTCCAGGCCAGCCACAGGGAGGCGGCGAAGGAGAGGGCGGAGACCCCCAGGTTCAGCCAGCCGGAGAGCTTCAGCGGGCGTATCAGCGCCAGCATCAGGCCGCCGACCACCGGGGCGAGCAGGGTGAGCAGCAGGCCGTTCACTCGCCGCCCTCCTCGGTCTCTTTCAGCCGGTTGAGCCGGTCCACGTCGAGAGAGTCGATGTTGTCGCGGATCTGGAAGAAGAAGACGCCGAACAGCACCATCGCCACCAGTACGTCGAAGGCCACGCCCAGCTCCACCACCAGGGGCATGCCGGCGGTGGCGGAGACGGCGGCCAGGAACAGGCCGTTCTCCATCGACATGAAGCCGAGCACCTGCACCACCGCTTGCTGGCGCGAGACCATCATCAGCAGACCCAGCAGCACCACGGCGAGGCTGATGGCGACGATGTTGCGGGTGAAGATCAGCTCTTCGCGCACCATGGGCAGTACCAGCCAGTAGCTGAAGATGACCAGCGCCACCGCCACCATGATCACCAGCGCCGGCTGGCGCAGGCTCTCCACATGGCGCTCCAGGGCCAGGCGGCGGATCAGCCGGTGCAGCATCCAGGGGATCAGCAGCGCCTTGAGACTGAAGGTGAGCAGGGCCGAGAAGTAGAGGTGGGCCGAGTCTCCGGCGGCGGCCACCAGGGTGGTGACGGCGGCGGCCAGCACTCCCTGGGCGGCGAAGGCGTGGATGGCCGAGAGCAGGCGCGCCTGGGCCAGCAGGGCGAAGGAGCTGAACAGTACCAGGGAGGCCAGCACCAGAATGGCCTGCTGCAGCAGCGGGAGCTGGGTCAGACTCATGCCCCCACCTCCAGGATCACATGGCTGAGCAGGCCCAGCAGGGCCAGCAGCAGGGCCAGGTTGAGAAAGGCCGGCACCCGGAACACCCGCATCTTGGCCAAGACCGTCTCCGCCACCGCCAGCAGCAGGCCCAACAGCAGCAGCTTGCCCACCATCACCGCCAGACCGAGGCCCAGATCGACCGGGGTGAACTCACGTCCTATGCCCCAGGGCAGAAAGACGTTCACGATCAGCGCCCCGTAGAGGGCCAGCTTGATCTGCGCCGCCCACTCCATCAGCGCCAGGTGGCGGCCGGAGTACTCCAGGATCATCGCCTCGTGGATCATGGTCAGCTCCAGGTGGGTCGAGGGGTTGTCCACCGGGATGCGTCCGGTCTCGGCGATGGCCACCAGCAGCAGTCCGCCGAGGGCGAAAAGAAAGGAGGGGCGCAGCACCAGGCCCTGGCTCAGCTGGTAGTCGATGACGCTCGACAGGTTGGTGCTGTGGGCCGTCATGGTGAGGGTGAAGACCGCCATCAGCATGGCCGGCTCCGCCAGCGCCGAGACCAGCATCTCTCGCGACGCGCCGAGGCCGCCGAAGGCGGTGCCCACGTCCATGCCGGCCAGGGCCAGGAAGAAGCGGGCCAGCGCCAGCAGTCCCACCAGCACGATGATGTCGGCAATGGCCGCGGTGGGCAGATGCACCGCCACCAGCGGCACCGTGGAAGCGGCCAGCCAGGTGGCGACGAAGACGATATAGGGGGCGGCGATGAAGAGCGGCGAACAGGTGTGGGCCACCCGCGCCTCCTTGCCGAAGAGTTTGTGCAGATCCCGGTAGGGCTGCCACACCGGGGCGCCGCGCCGGTTCTGCAATCTGGCCTTGACCTTGCGGATCCAGCCCACCAGCAGGGGAGCCAGCGCCGTGATCAGCAGCGATTGCACTAGGGCGAGCATCCAGGCCGACGCGTTCATGTGATGATCCACAACAGCAGCAGCAGGGTGGCCAGGGTCCAGCCCAGGTAGAGCCGCACGTTGCCCGACTGCAGGCGCACCACCCGGCGGGCCGCGTTCTCCACCACCCAGGCCACCGGCTGGTAGACCAGGGGCCAGCTGCGGTCGCCGATCTTGTAGAGATAGCGGGGCTGGCCATCCTCCCGGGGAGCCACCCCTTCGTCCACCTTGAACAGCAGGGCGAAGACCCGCCGTACCGGCTGGGCGAAGGCGGTGGCGCTGTACTGCATGCGCGGCGAGGGTGGCGCGAAACCGCAGTCCCAGGGATCGCAGCGGCGCACCCGGCGCACCGCCTGGCGGGTCAGCCCCCACTTGGCCACCATCGCGATGGCGACGATCAGCGCCACCGCCAGGGGCGCGCTGTAGCTGGCCGTCTCGGCGCTGACCGGGGTCAGCCAGAGCCAGCCGTGGGCCCCGGCCTGGGGCAGGGCGCCGCCGAACAGTTGCTGCGAGACCCGCTCCAGCAGTCCGACCAGGGTGGTCGGCATGAGCCCGAGCAGAAGACAGAGTAGGGCCAGCAGCCCCTGGCCCGCGCGCATCCCCACCGGTACCTGACGCGCCCGGCGCACATGGCGGCTGCGCGCCTGGCCGAGAAAGGCCACCCCGTAGACCTTGACGAAGGTGGCCGCCACCAGCGCCCCGGTGAGGGCGAGGATGGCCGCGGCGATGGGAATCAGGCTGCGCAGCACGCCGCTCTCCAGGGACCAGGCCTGCAGCGCCGCCTGGAAGGTCAGCCACTCGGAGACGAAACCATTGAAGGGGGGCAGGGCCGAGATGGAGATGGCCCCCACCAGAAAGAAAAAGCCGGTCCAGGGCATGCGCCGCAGCAGGCCGCCCATCTGCTCCAGGTCCCGCTCGTGGGTGCTGTGCAGAATGGCCCCCGCGCCGAAGAAGAGCAGGCTCTTGAACAGCGCATGGTTGAGGGCGTGATAGAGGGCGGCCACGAAGGCCAGGGTGCCCAGCACCGGATGGCCGGTGGCGAGATAGATGATCGACAGCCCCAGGGCCATGAAGATGATGCCCAGGTTCTCCACCGAGGAGTAGGCCAGCAGCCGCTTGAGATCGTTCTGCATCAGCGCCAGCAGCACCCCCATCAGCGCCGACAGGCTGCCGATGCTGAGCACCGCCACGCCCCACTGCCACTGCAGCTCCCCCACCAGGTCGAAGACAAAGCGGACGAAACCGTAGACCGCCACTTTCAGCATCACCCCCGACATCAGGGCCGAGATATGGGAGGGCGCCACCGGGTGCGCCTCCGGCAGCCAGGCGTGCAGGGGCAGCAGGCCCGCCTTCATGCCGAAGCCGACGAAGGCGAGCACGAAGGCGACGCTGGCCCAGACCGGCGAGAGCTCGGCGCCGCGCATGGCGTCGAAGCCGAAACCCTGGCCGAAGGAGGCCAGCACCCCGTATCCGAGCAGGATCGCCAGGCCGCCAACATGGGCCATCAGCAGATAGAGAAAGGCGGCTCGCCGGTTGGCGGGGTTCTCGTGATGGAAGGCGACCAGGAAGTAGGAGGCCAGCGACATCACCTCCCAGGCCAGCATGAAGAGGAAGGCGTCGTCGGCCAGCACCACCAGCAGCATGCCGGCGAGGAACAGCCCGCCGAAGCCGCCCAGGGCCGCCAGCGACTCCCGGCCGTGTTCGAAACCGCGCACATAGGCCGGTCCATAGAGCCCCACCGCCAG
>JBNLGI010000005.1:0-8456 GCA_050305975.1 Sedimenticolaceae bacterium
CGCGATGCGACGACTGATTGCGCTGACTGCCGCTCTGGTGCCACTGCTTCTGATCGGATGCGCCACCTCACCCAAGGTCGCCGAAAACGCGGAGCGCGCCATCACCCCGACCCAGGCCGCCTCGACCGAGGTAACGACCCAAAAGCCGATTCAGTGGGGAGGCGTGATCGTCGAGACCAACAATCTGGCCGAGACAACCGAACTGCAGATCCTCGCCTATCCGTTGAAATCGAACGGACGGCCCGACGTCTCCGCCTCCCCCACGGGCCGTTTCATCGCCCAAAAGACCGGCTACCTGGAGAGTGTGGACTATCGCAAGGGCCGGCAGGTGACGGCAACCGGCAGACTCGCGGACAGACGTGAGGGCCAGGTCGGCGAAGCCACCTACACCTTCCCCGTCCTGCAAGCCGACGAACTGGTGCTGTGGCCGGAACAGAGCGAGCGTCAGGCATCGCCGCGGGTCAACTTCGGCCTCGGCGTCGGCTCCGGGGGGCGCTCCTGGGGTGGCGTCGGCATCGGCATCGGATTCTGACCAGGGCCACGTCACTCCTTTGCCTGCGACCAGGCACACTCCCTACCGATTACGAATTTCAGTTCGATTTAAAGATTCGAAATTTCCAGCCGATAGCAGTATCAGGATCGGCGCGCGGACTGCCCTGTTCTGAGAAACCCCAGCATACGGCTCAAAGATCAAGAAGATCGAAGCATGGCCTGTATGCATGTATGTGAAGGTCTGTATGGACAATCCGCCAGTTAGAGAGAATCACAGTGCGTCGTAGACGAGACGACGGCTACTCGCTCCTTGAGCTGATGCTTGCCGCGGCCATTCTCAGCATCATCGCCGCCATCGCCATACCCGCCTACCAGGGTTACCTGGAGACCACTGAGGTGGGACGGGTGGTGCAGGAGATGAAGCAGATCGAACTCACCATCGAAAACTACAGGCTGGATACCGGCGCCTATCCTGACACACTGGACGAGGTGGGTGTCTCACTGCTCGATCCCTGGGGCAATCCCTATCAATACCTGCGCATAGATGGCGCCGGACCGAAGGCGAAGGGGCACCAGCGCAAAGACCACAGCCTGGTTCCGATCAACTCGGATTTCGATCTCTACAGCATGGGTGAGGACGGCGCCTCGGCTCCGCCGCTGACCGCCGCTTCCAGCCGGGATGATATCGTGCGCGCCAACAACGGCAGCTACTATGGATACGGCAGGGACTACTGAACCATGCCGCTGACCCGAAACATCCTCACCAACCGCGTCTCCAGGCGCATCGCCCTGCTCTTCATCAGCGCCGCAATCATTCCCCTGCTGCTGCTTTCCGGCATCACCCTCTATCAGATCAAAAGCCAGTTGGTGGCACAGCACAGTGAGGAGATCCGCATCTCGGCGAAGATGATCGGCATGGATATATTCCAGCGCCTGCAGTACACCAAGGATCAGCTGGAGCTGATCGCGGAAAATCTCCACGCCGGCTTTCGTCCGACCCTTAAATCACTCACGACGGATGACAACATCTCACAGCTGAAAACCTTCGATGCCCTCTTTCTGCTTGGCAATCAGGGTGAAATATCGACCTTGAATGGAAACCTGGAGATCGATGGCCAGTCATTGATCCAGGAGGTCCACAAACAGCGCATCCCGGGCAAGGCCATGTTGCTGCTTCTGGCCGGCAGAGAAAGCGGACCGCCCCCCAGCCTGTTCCTGTTCATCCCCATCGAAGGCAATGACCCGACGGGCAACCTGCTCGGGGCCCGCCTCGACATCGCGAGCCTGATCGACAGCACCCAGCTTCAGGTGCGCCGGGAATTGATCTGCGTACTCCACGAAACCGGCGTCCCCCTCTACTGCAACAAACCCTATCAGATGCCCTGGTTGGCCGACCTGGTCGGGCGTATCGCCATCCACAACACTCAACAGTTCGTCTGGTCTCCGGGAAACGACAACCATCAGCTCTTCACCGCCTACTGGTCTCTGTTTCTCGCGCCCCACTATCAGATCCAGAAATGGACTGTGGCGGTAGCGCTGCCAAGTCGCGTGGCGATGGCCTCGGCATACGATTTCCAGAAGATTTTCATCGAGGTCGGATTCATAACGCTGTCGCTCGTGATCCTGCTGAGCATCTTCGCCATAAGGCGCAATCTGGTACCGCTGGAACGCTTGCTGGAGGGCACCCGGCGTCTGGCCAAAGGGGCCTTCAACACCCGGGTCGAAATCGACTCCAACGACGAGTTCGAAGAACTCGGCAATGCCTTCAACGATATGACGGTGAAGCTGGGCAACAGCTTCGATCAACAGGCCGGCTTGATCGACTTCAGCTACAAACTCCAACATGCCGGCATTCTGCACAAGGCACTGCTTGTCACGCTCGACACACTGCCCCATTTCACCAGGGCCGGCGGCATGGCCGTTATCCACATCGAGAGTTCCGGCGAACTGATCCACGCGGAGTGTGTCTGTCGCCAGGGCAGACGAGACAGCGAACAGAGCGCATCCTATCCGAGCGAAAAGATTCTACTCCCCACCACTCCCTGGAAAGGCACTGTCGCCGAGGCCATACGGATGCTGCCGCTGCTCGACAGACTGGGATTCGCCGAGGAATCGGAGTTACAACTGCTACCGGCGATGATCAAGGACAGCGTGATCGCCTACGTGGCGCTTTTCCAGCGGGTGCCGGTCAGCAGCGGTATGGACCGGCTCTTCATCATGACCCAGTTCTGTGACATCCTCGCCACCTCCCTTTCCAATATCCGACTGCGCCAGAGCCTCGAATACCAGGCCTTCCATGATCCGTTGACGCGACTGCCAAACCGCACGCTGATCAAACAGGAAACGGAAAAGGCTCTGGAGAGCGCCAGGGAGAATAATCACCAGCTGGCGATCATGATTATGGATATCGATCGTTTCAAGATGATCAACGACTCCATGGGACATACCGCCGGCGATGAACTGCTGGTGGAACTGGCGGGCCGCCTGAAACAGTTCACCAGCCGCCGCGATATGCTGAGCCGCTTCGCCGGGGACGAATTCGTCTTTCTCTTCGCCTCCAACGGACATGCACTGAATGATCAGCTGCCGGCGATCATCGAACGCCTCGACCGGGTCTTCCTCAACCCCTTTATCCTGGGCAATCGACGTGTTCGCATCAGCGCCAGCAAGGGAGTCGCGCTGTTCCCGCGGGATGGCGAGAGTTTCCTCGAGCTGTTGAAGAACGCCGATGCCGCCATGTATGAGGCGAAACATAGCAAGCCAGGCAGCTACGCCTTCTTCAGCAAAGCGCTTCAGTTGAGTCTGGTCGAAGAGCTGGAGACCGAACAGCATCTGATCGACGCTCTCACTCAAAAAGCCTTTGAGATCCACTATCAACCCTGCTTCGACCTGGAGAGCGGACAGATCCAGGGGGTGGAAGCCTTGATACGCTGGAGACATCCGACCAAGGGACTGCTGCCGCCGAGTTCGTTCATTCCGATTGCGGAACTGACCGGCCTGATCGAACCGATAGGCAACTGGGTGCTGAAACACTCCTGTGAAGACTTTCTGCGCTGGCGGCAGGACGGACTCGAAATCAAATATGTCTCCGTCAACGTTTCCAGCGTACAGCTGAAAGATCCCGCCTTCGTCAGCACTGTGAGCCAAATTCTGCAACAGTTGGGGATGCCGACCCACCGACTCCTGCTGGAGATCACCGAAACCGCTTTCATTGAGGATTTCGACGACTGCCTGGAGAAACTGCAGCAGATCCGCAGACTGGGGGTGAAAGTGGCGGTGGACGACTTCGGCACCGGCTATGCCTCGCTGAAGTACCTCAAGCAGCTGCCGGCCGACATCATCAAAATCGATCGGCTCTTCGTCAAGGATCTGCCAGAGAGCCAAAACGACATCGCCATTATCTCCTCGCTGATCACGCTGACCGATCAGCTCGGACTCGACCTCATCGCGGAGGGCATAGAGACAGAGGCTCAGAAACGCCATCTGATGGACGCCGGAATCCGTAACGCCCAGGGATTTCTCATGAGCCGGCCGTTACCGGAGTCGCAACTGCGCGCGCTTTGTCAGGCGCAGTCCGCACCCACCGCGCGCGTGTCGCAGCACCCCGCATAGGGACGCCTGGCCACCCGTCATGCCCGCCCCACGGGAAGTCAGGCTTCGGGGTTTGGGAACAATCTCAAATAAGTTATGAGTTTTTAGTGTTGAGTTTTGAGTTGTCGGCGCCGCAATACTGCTCCTTTGCGCTCATGTTCGCATTGCCCCCGCAAAAACAAAGAACACAGGAAGAGAAATCCAGAATAGCGCTGTGAGCAAAGCGAACTCATCCACTCAAAACTAAAAACTCAACACTCAAAACTGGCCCTGGCCGCTCAGCGAACCGCCTTCTGCGCCACCTGATTGCGCAGATAGACCGGCAGCGCCCGTTCTGCCGGTACCGCCAGCCCCTGTGCATATGCCGCGGCCGCCAGCTGGGCCACATCGTGGGCGCTACAGAACATCTCTGCCTGAAAGCCCAGCAGGTCATCGCCAAGCCGCCCCGCCAGGACCTCGCCTGCGACCCCCCAACCCGAGCCCACGCCGTACCAGTCGTTGTCCAGCGGCATCGTGACCTGTTCAGCCGTTGCCACCTGCTCCTCGATTACCAGCCGCACCAGTCCGTCATCGCCCACCCTATAGCCGGCCCAGTAGAGCTCGCCCATCCGGGCGTCGAAGGCCGGCAACAGATTGGGTTCGCCCTTCTGACGATAGGCCCGCTGGGCCAGGGCGGCCAGGGTGGAGACCGGCACTACCGGCAGATCGGCGCCGAAGGCTGCGCCCTGAACGATGCCGGTGGCGATGCGCACACCGGTAAAGGAACCGGGGCCGCGCCCAAAGGCCATGGCGTCGAGCTGATTCGGCTTCAGTTCCGCCTCCGCCAGCAACTCGTCCATCATCGACAGGATCATTTCACTGTGACCGCGCGGTTTGATGACATAACGCAATTCGATCCGGTCGTCGATGAGCAGGGCGGCGGAACAGGCTTCTGTGGCGGTTTCTATGGCGAGTAACTTCATGCGGGTCGTGCGCTGTCAGGTGAGGTGAAGGACAAGGTTACCAGATTCAAGGGGGCTGGCCGCGCTTGGATAGAGCCTGCGACCTTGTGCCGCTCCGAGCAGTGGAACAACCCTACTTTCGGGATAATTAACAAATAAAGGTAGGGTTATCCTGTAGTCGAATCGGGACAAATCCCGAACGAAATGACTAAGTTGAATATATCTATATGATTTATATGCATATTTTTGTCATTACCCCGGACTGTTGCAGAACTTTACACTCTCCCTTCAAGATCTGCGAGAGCCCCTGACAAAAATATACATCCTATTGTTTTAATTTATAAATATATCACTGGCACGGGATCTGCAATTAGAGGATCAAGTCAAATGTAAACCATGGAGGAAAACAGTGGATCTCAAACGACTTGTACTCGGCCTCGGCATACTCGCAAGCTGCACCCTCGGCGCCTCGGCACAGGCCGACATCCTGACCATCGGCGACTCGACCTCGTTCAACTTCGCCACTCTTGATGGCCTTTATGACAGAAACTCAGGAGTGGATGCGGACGACAAACCCATCTTCACCAGCAACACCCAGCACAGGAACCTCACTCTGGATCGCTTTGACGCCAGCCTGGGCACCCTGTTGGATGTGGATATCTGGTTCGAGTCGGAGTGGTCACTGGGCTCGCGCGTCAGCTCTGTCGATCCCAGAAACAATAAGACCGCATCGGCCCGGGGCCGCTCCGCCAGTAAACAGCGCATTCGCCTGATCGACCCGTTCAAAGAGGTGGCCGCCAACAATGAAGTGCTCTGGTCGAGTTGCAACGACACTTCGAGTTGTTCCGCCAGTGCACTGTCCAGCGGTCTGTTCAACGACAGTTTCGACCTCGGCGCCTTCAGCCTGGCGGACTTCATCGGCAGCGATGCCCTCGATTTTCGCGTCGTGCGCATCCTCGAGTCCGATCTGCGGCGTTGCGGCGCCTTCGACTTCTGCGCGCATGAAAACTTTAACAACGCCTGGTCCGGAACCCTCCACGTGAATTACACCTACAGCGTGCCCGAACCGGCCACACTGGCGCTGATGGGGCTGGGGCTGGTCGGACTCGGCGCCGGTCGCCTGCGTCGATTCAAGGCGTAATCGTTTTTCCCCTAGGCTCGATCTCCTCGCTTGAACACCCGCTGCGGCGGGTGTTTTTTTATGCCCAAGCCAGGATGAGGCTTCACCTGGCGCAGCCGCCGGCCTAGCCCGCCGCCATCCGCGACCGTTCACGCCTTCGCTGCAACCGCCCCTGCAGCCCCAGCAGCAGATCCCACAACACGGGGATGATGAACAGGGTCAATGTGGTGGCGGCGGCCAGGCCGGTGACGAAAGTGGAGGCCATGGTACCCCAGATCAGGGAGTAGCTGGGGAAACCGATCGCCATCGGCAGCAGACCCAGGGTGGTGGTCAGGGTGGTCAGCAGAATCGGACGCAGGCGCACGTGCACCCCCTCCAGGATCGCCTCCTGTCGCGACTTCCCGCCACGGTGGCGCTTGTTGATGAAGTCGATCAGCACCAGGGCGTCGTTGACCACCACCCCGGCCACGCCGACCACGGCGATGAAACTGTTGATGGTGAAGAGCGACTGGGTGACCAGTTTGCCGAAGACCACGCCGATGAGCGCGAAGACGATGGCGGAAAGGATGATCAGCGGCTGCAGATAGGACTGGAACTGGGTGGCCAGGATCACATACATCACCAGCACCGCGATGATGAAGGCATAACCGAGCGATTCGAAGGAGCGTTGAGTGTCCTCATGCTCGCCACCGAAAGTGACGGTGGCACCGGGATAGTCCTGGCGGATCGTCTCGTAGTAGGTTTTCACCGTGTTGACCACCGCCGGTGTCGAGGTCGGCGCGCCCTCCCGGATGTCGGCCTTGAGGCTGATCGCCCGCTGCCCCTGGTAGCGTTTGATCTCGCCCGCTTCGCTATAGGTGCGCACGTCCACCAGGTCGGCCAGGTAGACCGGCCGCCCCGCATCCTCCACCAGCGGAATGTAGAGCGCCTGCTCCGGGGACTCCAGGCCCGCGGGATCGATCGCCAGCTTGAGGTCGATCTCCTCGTCCACGTGGCGGTACTTGCCCACGTAGCGGCCGTCCAGCACGCTGGCCGCCAGCTGCGCCACCCGGCCGTTGTCGAGGCCGTACTCCGCCACCCGGGGCTGGTTCACCAGGAAGCGAAAGACCCGTTTCGGCTCACCCCGGTCATCCTTCAGGTCGATCAGGTTGGGACCGATGTCGGAATTCTCGCGCATATAGCCGAGCAGAGCCTGGGCCAGGCGTGAGACCGATTCCACATTGGCGCCCACCACTCGCACATTGATGTCCTTGCCGCTGGGGGGGCCGTCCTTCTGCGCATGGATGGAGAGGCGGTAGCCGTCGGTCTCGTAGAGCGGCGCCAGCTTTCCGCGCATGCGCTCCAGGTGGGCCAGCGGATCGTCGAAGGTCTGGTCCTCGAGCGCCGGCAGGGTGACCATCACCGAGCCGTAGTTGTTGCCGTAGACCGGCTCGTAGTCCTCGTTGAAATAGAAGCCGGCGTAGCCGGTGGCGGCGCTGACCATGCCCGGACCGTCCTCCATGACGCTCTGCGCGATGCGTTTTACCCGTGCGTCCACCTCCTCGATGGGGGTGCTGCTGGGACCGAAGATATCGACATAGTAGATCTTGTAGTCGTCGGGGAAGAACTGGATGCGGATAAGCGGCACCTTGCCGCTGAACGAAAGCGCCATCACCACCATCGAAGCGAAAAACAGACCCAGCACTACCGAAACCGAGAACAGACGATAGCGCAGGGTGCGCCTGAGCAGCCAGTCGGCGAAACGGCGGGCCAACCGCATGAGAGCGTTGTCGCCCTCCATCAGGGAGATCGTCTGCTGCGGACGCGGACCGAAGTCGAAGTAGTGGATCGGCAGGATCAGCAGGCACTCCACCAGGGAGGCGAGGATGGCGAAGGTGACCGCCTTCGGCACCAGAGCGAAGAAGTCGCCCACATAGCCGGTCATGATCAGCATCGGCAGGAAGGCGGCCACCGTGGTCATGGTGGCGGAGATCACCGGCACCGCCACCTCGGCGGTGCCGCCGATGATCGCCTCGCGCAGGGGGCTCCCCTCCTGCACGTGGCGGTAGATGTTCTCGGTCACCACGATGGCGTCGTCGACCACGATGCCGGTCACCAGCACGAAGGAGAAGAGGGTGATCTCGTTGAGGCTGTTGCCGGTCAGGTACATGATCAGCATGGTGATCATGAATGAGAAGGGGATGCCGATGGTGACCAGGCCGGCGTTGCGCACTCCCATGAAGTACCAGATGATCAAGGAGACCAGGACGATACCCGCCAGCATGTTCATGCCGAGGGTGGAGAGGCCGTCCTTGATGTAGACGGTGGAGTCC
>JBNLGI010000006.1:0-22029 GCA_050305975.1 Sedimenticolaceae bacterium
AAGGCGGCCTGGATCTGGATCTCCATGAACATCTGGATCAGGGTGTGGCGGCGACGGCATTCGATGCGGAACTGCTCGATGACGTCATCGAGTGGGAAGTCGGGTGACTTGCCTTCGTTGAAGAGGCGGATCGCGGTCTGCCGCATCTCGCTGGAGAGCGACATCTGCGACATCACGGCTTCCGCCAGCCGGATCTCGTCGGGTGAGACCCGTCCGTCGGCCTTGGCCAGATGGCCCATGACGGAAAAGGTGGTGGTGAAGAACGCAGTCTGTACCCGCTCCTGATCGCCAGGATCCCAGCCCCCACGGTTATCGGGGAGGCCCTGCAATCCCTTGTCGAAGCGGTGCCCGAGTGCGGCGCCCAGGACGGCGCCGATCGGCCCGCCCAGCATGTAGCCGAACGCGCCGCCGACCAATTTACCCCACCAGCTCAATGCACACCCTCACCTGTCCAGATCGAAGGACATACCTTATCAGTTGTCTGCGGCGAGGGCAGCACTATTCATGCTCTGCCCGAATCCGAGAGACTACTTGCCGTGGAGATACTGCTCGTCGCTGAAACTGTGAACCCAGGCCGGATGGAAGATCACCAGCATGGTGATGATCCAGCCGTTGACCAACGCCTCGGGGAAGAACATCAGTGGGAAGAAGGGCATCACCGTGACACTCAACTCGGCCATGGTGTAGGCGCCGCTGTAGACCAGCAGCTGCATCGCCAGGTGGCCGCTGATATAGCCGACCAGCCAGGCGGTGAAGAAACCGTTGCCCAGAACATAGATGAAAAAATGTTTCGGCAGATAGCTGCGCACCAGCACCAGGGAGAGCTGCGACAGGGTGATCGGCACCAGCACGATGGTGAGAAAACTGACCAGATAGCCCTGCCAGCCGTAGCCGGTGTTGATACAGACCGCCACCAGCGCCAGACTCGCGGCGATGATCGCCATCGACCAGCCGAACATCAGGGTGATCGCGGTGACACCCATGAGATGAAACGAGAGTCCCGGCTGGACCTGCCCGCGCATGTGCCAAAGCACGATCAGGGCCACCACCGCGCCGAGGAACACATGCAGCTGACCCGCCCGGGTCAGGCGTCGCCAAGGCGCATAGCGGATCGCCGCCGCCAACACGAGCACCAACAACCCCGCCAGTCCCCAGAGCAGCTCACCGGAGAAGAGATTGCCATCGATTTCCACTATCGTTCACTCCTGTAACGGACAACCAGATCGGTTATGCTGTGATTATCGACTGAAAAACCAGCCCTGAGGGCCAGCATGGAATACCGTCCCCTGGGGCGTAGCGGACTCAATGTCAGTGCGCTATGCCTCGGTACCATGACCTTCGGTGAACAGAACAGCGAAACCGACGCCCATGCGCAGCTCGATCGCGCCGTCGCCGCGGGTATCAATTTTATCGACACGGCGGAGATGTACCCGGTTCCTCCACGGGCCGAGACGCAGGGCCTGACCGAGCGCTACATCGGCAGCTGGCTGGCCAGGCGCGGCCGTCGGGACGATCTCATCATCGCCACCAAAGTGGCCGGGCCGGCCGACTGGCTCGGTTATCTGCGCGACGGCAATCCGCGTCTCGACCGGGCCAATATCGAGGCCGCGCTGGAGAGCAGTCTGCAGCGCCTCGGCACGGATTACATTGACATCTATCAGCTGCACTGGCCCGACCGGGAGACCAACTATTTCGGCAAATTGGGTTATCGCCATGCCGCCGTCGAGCAGTCGGTACCGATCGAAGAGACGCTGGAGGTTTTGGCGGATCTGGTGGCCCAGGGCAAGATCCGTTACCTGGGCGTCTCCAATGAAACGCCCTGGGGTCTGATGCGCTATCTGCAACTGTCCCAATCCCTCGACCTGCCGCGCGTCGTCTCGATCCAGAATCCCTACAGCCTGCTCAACCGCAGCTTCGAGGTGGGACTGGCCGAAATCGCCCATCGGGAGCAGTGCGGACTGCTGGCCTACTCTCCCATGGCTTTCGGCGTGCTCTCCGGCAAATATCTCGAGCGACGACGGCCCGCCAATGCCCGTATCACCCTCTTCTCGCGCTTCGACCGCTACTCCAATCCGGAATCAGAGAGCGCCACGCAGCGCTATGTGGCATTGGCGCGCGAGCACGGACTCTCCCCGGCTCAGATGGCGCTGGCCTGGGTCACCAGCCGCCCTTTCGTCACCAGCAACATCATCGGCGCCACCACCCTGAAGCAGTTGGAAGAGAATCTGCAAAGCATCGAACTGACCCTGTCGCCGGAGGTGGTGCAAGGCATAGAATCGATCCATCAGACACAGCCGAATCCGGCACCTTGAGTAAACACGACAAAAAAGTGATCCGAATCCACACTGCCCTATTCGCCCCGGCCAACATCGGTGCCATAATCAAAACAGGCAGTAGACTCGGGCGGAGAGAGAACGACACCATGAGTTCACCGATTATCCGTATTGGCGACTGGTTCAAGACCGTAGATGGCGACAAATTGGAGATCGTGGCCTACGACCCGGAAGAGGGGGTCGTTGAGGTGCAGTTCTACGACGGCACCATCGAAGAGTACGAACTGGACGACTGGGAGGAGCTGGAGGTGGTGTCGATCGCACCGCCGGAGGATTGGGCCGGCTCCTACGACCTGAGCAAGGATGATTACGGCGTGGACCTTGACCGCCCGGCCGGCGATACCCATCTCAATCCACTCGATCGCCTGGACGAGGAGGATTGAACAGCCCTCTCTGATGGTGCAGCGCAATAACCCCACATTTCCCGCGTTGAAGTGAAGCGCCGTCGTCGCCACATTAGACTCAAGGTTGTGGTTCTTGCGTATCCCTGTCGGGTGCAGCCCTACCAGGCGCCACCTAAAGTTCGATCACGACGAGCCGCTATAGAAGGTAACAGCGACACACACTGATTGCGAAGCAGGAGGTGCGTCATGAAACGAGTCTATGACATGAGTACGGGACGGTTGGTGGAAGAGACCCTCACCACTTACGATACTGCCCGTCGGCTGGATATCGACGCCCGCGCACTCGACCTGCGGTTGCAACCGGTCGTCACCGAATCACTCCCGGAGAGAGGGATTCCGCCTGAGCTGGTTCTGGCGGACCTAAACGCCTTCTTAGACAAAATGGGCTAAGGCCCGGAAAGCCCTCTCTTCGGTCCCCCCACAGCCGGGCTCATGCCCGGCTTTCCATTATCTGAGTTCGAGATAAACACCTTCGTCCTCGACAATCAGCCTGAGCGGCTGCAGGTGCTGGCCGACACAGGGCCCCCGCAGACAGAGCCCATCCTCGGGTCGGAACAGTGCACCATGGGTCGCACACTGGATATAGCACTCACTGGGATCGAGAAACTGATCGGCCCGCCATTCCAGATTCACGCCGGTATGGGGACACCGGTTGCGGTAGGCGTAGAGCCGGCCCTGGCGCTTGACCAGCACCAGATCCAGAACCTCCCCCGACAACTCCAGGCTGAAACCGCGGCTTCCCGGATCGGGCAGCTCGTCAATGGAGCAGAGAAAGCTGCGCTCAGACATCTTCCGCCACCAGGCCTTCGAGACCCTGCTGACCGCATTTCCGGCCCGCCAGCCCGACTGCATGCTCCAGGGCCTGCTCCGGAGGCTCCCCGAGCAGCAACCCATGAATCAACCCGGCGTTGAAGACATCTCCCGCCCCCAGGGTATCGATCAACTCCGGGGGACGAACCGCGGGATGTTGCACCAGGGGGTTTCGACCATCATCCAGCCAAGCGCCCGCCTCGCCCCAGGTCGCATAGAGCAGGCCCTTGACACCACGCGCCCGGACCGCTGCGAGCAACGCTTCGGCACCGGCGTAACCGGCCGCCTCGGCATAGGCGCGGGAGAAGATCACTACGTCAGCGAGGGGGAAGAGTCGCTCGATCCCGGGACGCGGTTTCTCGACCTCCAGCGAACGCGGCAGGTCCGGGCGTCGTTGCCGGGACAGACTCAGCATCTGTTCACAGGCCGACACATGACGCCCTTCGAAGTGGAGCCAATCAAACGGACCGAGATCGATCCTGGCGAACGCGTCGATCTCGTACTCGGGCAGATCCCGGTAGTGAACGATGGTGCGGGAAGCGGTGCGTCGACTGTGCAGGATGTGTGAGACCGGCGACACCCCATCGCTGTAGCGCCGAGCCCAGCGCATATCGATGGCGTGGGCATGCAGCCAGTCGACGATGGTGGTGGCGGCGGCGTCGCCGGCCAGGGTGCCCGCCCAGCTGCAGCGGTGGCCGTACTGGCTCAAAACAGTCAGGGTATTGGCGGCATTACCGCCGACACGGCTCCAGCGGGCCAGAGCACGCTGTTCCGAGTCCTCGCGGGGATATTCGGCCAGGCTGTCGATGATATCGAGCGTAGCCACGCCGACGCCAAGGATCTGCATCGCTTCGCTGCCCTCTGAATCGGGAAGTGGCTATTTCTTGCGAAAGAGACGACCCAGGCCCGATTTTCTGGCCTCGCTGTCGCCACCCAATTCGTCTGCCCGCTCCAGCCGTGAATCGGAGAAACTGCGTGAACCAAGACGCGACGAGGTGTCGTCCAGCCCACCGGTCTTGCGCAATATCAACTCCAGCTTGCGTTTGAGCTGATCGACCTCTTTATCCCGGTCCTCGATGGCATCCTCCAGGGAACGGCACTGGTTCTGGGACAGGCGCAGCAGATGGTCCTTCTCGTTCAGCGCCTGCTGCAGGGAGACCATCTCCTGACGAATCGCCTGCTGATCGGCGACGAAATCGACGTCGCGGCTGTCGGAACCGGTGAGGCGGGATTCCGCATCGTGCAACTGCATGCGCATCTGTTCCAAGTCATCGTGGGCCTGGCGCCTCACCATGTCGAGTTCGGTGCGCAATGCCGCCACCTGCTCGTCGGCACCGAAAGACTGAACGTCCTGGATCTGCTCCACATAGGTTTCGATGACACTGCGCAGCTCGCCTACCTCGCGGCGCATGCGGGCGGCATCGGACCTGGCCTGATCCCGCTCCTGCTCATAGCGGTCGGCCTTGTGGCGCAACTCTTCCATTTGCGTCAGCAGGTCGTCCGCCAGGCTGGAGTCGCTGGCCTGTCCGGCGTAGTTACTCATTTCGGAATGCAGCTGGTCGTTCTCGTTGACCAGATCGGTGTATTGGGCCCGGATCTCGCGCATCTGGTTGACCAGCTTGTCCCGCTCGGCGGCCAGAGCATCCTTCTCCTTGCCGAGATTTTCCAGGTCATCGTTCAGCATTTCGATGGCGGTTTCCTGGACATCGCGTTCGCGTTGCAGGAAATCGGCCTTCTGCGCCAACTGTTCCGCTTTGCGGCGCTTCTGCTCTTCCGCTTCCAGGGCGCTGCGCAGTTGCTGAAGCTCCGTATCCGCATCGTCGCTGAGCTGGCTCGACATCTCCATCTGCACTTCGCGCAGACCGGCGATCTCCCGCTTGAGTGTAGCGATCTGCTCCTCGGACCGGCTCAGGGCCTGTCGGGCAGCCTCCAGTTCACCCGCATCGGCCGCACCCGCACTGGCGGCCTGGGCCTGGCTCAGGGCCTCACGCAGCTGTTCGATCTCCTGTTGGCGCGCCTCCAGGTCGGCACTCAGGGACTCGGCCTGCGAAGTCGACTGCGTCTCGACTTCAGTCAGCCTGGCTTGCAGTGACTGGCGTTCCGCCTCCTGTTCGGACTGCTGCTGTTGAAGCCGGGTGCGCAGGCTTTCCAGCTCCTGCTCGGCCTGCTCCAGCGCCGCGGCGTTCTCGGTCAACTGTTGCTGCTCCGCCTCACCGGCGGTACGCAGCTGCCCCAACTCCTGTTCGAGCTGCGCCTTCTCCTGCCTGCTCTGCTCCAGATGTTGTTGCAGATCGCCTTGATCGCCCTGCAGCTGCCGCAATTTCTGCTGCAGTTCGTTCAGCTGTGACTCCAGCGCCTGCCGCGACTGCTCAGCCTCGGTGTACTGCTTGTCGGAAACTTCAACCGCCTCTTCAGCGGTTTTCAACGAACGCTGCAGAAAAGCGGCGGTCTGGTGCTCCTGCTCCAGCAAGGCCTCCATTTCGACACGCTTGTCGCGTTGTTGACGCGCTTCGCTGCGGGCCGCTTCAAGCTCTTGATTGAGCCCGGCCAGCGTGGCATCCAGTCGCGCCTGCTCATCGTTCGCCAGTTGACTGACCGAAGCCAGGGCTTCGTTCAGCCGGAGCTGTTGATTCTGCGCTTCGGACTGGGCCTGCTGCAGCGAGGCCTCCAGCTGCTGCTTGGCCTGCCGCAGCTCATCGACGGTTCGGCGGGACTGTTCCAGATCCTGGCGCAGGGAGGCCAGTGCGTTGTTGTGCTGTGATTCCGCATCGGTACCGGCCTGACGGATCGACTCCAGCTCCCGCTCCAGACTCTGCCGCCTCTCCTCCAGCGCCTGCAACCGATTTTCCAGCTCCTGGCCATGGCTGCCGGCGCGCTGCAGCTGCGCTTCCAGTTCCACCTTCTCTTGCTGCAGGGACTGCTGCGAAGCCTCCTGTTGGTCCAGCGTCTGCTTCAGGTTGTCGATCTGCTGCTGCAGCAGGAGCTTCTCACCGTTGACCTGCCCCTCGACCTCGCTCGAACGCTGATTGGCCCGATCCAGCTCTGTCTGCAGGGATTGCAGTTCAGCCTGCAGTCGCTCGACCTGGCCGTTGGCCTCGGCCAAACGCGTGTCGTTTTCGCGCCCCTTCGCTTCCAGAGCGGCACGCGCTTCATCCAGGGATTGCTGCAGGCCGGACATGTGCTGCTGCTCGTCGGCCTTCGCCTCCGCCTGACGCTCCTGCAACTGCTGCAGTGAGCTCTCCAGCTCGAAACGCTCGGCGGTGAGTCTGGCCAGATCGTCAGCCGCCTGCTGTCGATAGCGCTCACTGCTCTCCTCGAGAGCGGTCATTTCACTTTTGAGCTGCTCCAACTGGCGCGTTTTGTCCGCCAACAGCCGATCAGCCTCGCCACTCGACTCAAGTTGCATGCGCAACGCAGTGAGCTCCTCCTTGAGCTTCCCTTCCCGGCTTTCGTACCGTTGCTGCGACTCTTGCAGCTGGCTCTGCAGCTCCTTGCTCTGCTGCCGAAACTCTTCACCCAGGTTGCGGGTCTGCTCCAGCTTTTGCCGCAGATTGTCGAGTTCGGATTCGGCTCGCTCGAGCGATTCCCGCAGCTGTCCGGTCTCCTGGGACTGCGCCTCGTTCGCCTGGGTTGTCGCGGCATCTCCCTGCGACCGCTCCCTGGCCACCTCCAAGGCCTGTTTCAACAGTTTGATCTCAGTGTGGCGCTGCTTGACCTCTTCCTCGTGGGCGGCATGGGCTTCGGCCAGCTCCCGTTTGAGCCGATCGATCTCATGGCGCTGGTCATCGACTTGGCGTTTGGCCTGTCCGGCCGCATCTTCCGCATCGCGGTTGAAGTCGATGACATTGCTGACCGGGCTCTCCGGTCCTTCCTCTTCACCCAGGCCGGCCGCTTGCGCCAGTTCCTCCCAGCCCATATCCAGCACGAAAACTTCCGCCCCACGCTCGGTGAGCAGATAGGCGGCGGTGGCCGACTGCCCAACCTCGGCCCCATAGACCATATAGGGCCGGTCCATGGTCAGGCTCGAGGCCTGGAAGCGCAAAGAGAAGAAGGGCAGATTGATGGCTCCCGGCAGATGACCCGCCTCGTACTCCTCCGGGGTGCGCACGTCGAGCCAGAGCGCTCCCCCGCCGACCTCATCGCAGGCCTGATCGTAACTGACCGTGCGTGACAGCGGTTGTTTGACCAGCTGTATGAAATCCTGCTTGTTGAGGCGCACCAGCACGCCGTCGGTCAACATGGTCACGGTACTGCCGCGGGGCTTGTCGGAGATCAGCGCCTCCTCGCCGAAACCCTTGCCGACCCTGAGCTTGGCCAGTTCGACGGGCGCATGCCCCGCTTCCGGGGTTCGCGTGACGCTACACTCGCCCTTGCTGATGAGGTAGAAGTAGTCCCCTTCGTCGCCCTGGCGGATGATCACATCCCCGGCACTGACCATCACCTCTTCCATCCGCATCATCACCCGCTGCAGGTTGGCGGGCGGGATCTGCTGAAACACGGGCGACTGCAGCAACAGACTCATCCAGTCGCCGCTGGAGGGCTGTTCGATGTCACTGACCTCGTAGCTGGCACTGTGACTGCGTGCCAGGATATCGCTCAGCAAGCGGCTGTCGATGCGTACATAGGTTACCGCGGTGCGGGCCTTGGCCGAGTGTTTGCGCGGTAGCTGATGCGCCAGGGCGAAGCGGGCGGTCTGGGTGCCGCTGCTGACCAGGTCCATCTCCTTCTGGCCTGACATGAGGGCAATGGTGCCGTGCAGCAAATAGATGTTCTGATGGTCGGTATCCCCCTCACGAAACAGATACTCGCCCTTCTTGGCCTTTTCCACACTGACACGACTGAGCAGGACACCAAGCTGCTCTTCAGATAGTGTGTTCAACGGCACCAGATTTTTCAGCAGGGCATCGTCGCTTTTACTGTTGGGCACGGCCATTCTTAATGATTACTCAGGAACGAGGATCCTTGGAAGGTCAATCTCACCTATTATTTAACGGCACCCGAAGCAAAAGCTGAACGGGAATTTCCAACCTTGGAACGCTGAAGCTTGATCCAGGTTACATTTTATCCCAGCGGGCCGGAAACCATATTAGGATCATGGCCTTGTTGCACTGACCAAAGTCAATCGAGCGCCTCGACAGCATGACAAAAACATGAAGAAGATCACAGGCATCGTCGCTGCCGGCCACGAGGCAACGGCTCGCGCCGCCCAACTCATGCTGCAGTCGGGCGGTAACGCCTTCGATGCCGCAGTGGCCGCCATGCTCACTGCCTGTGTGGCTGAGCCGGTGCTGGCCTCACTCGGTGGGGGCGGATTTCTGACTGCCTTGCCGGCTGGCGAAGATCCGCTGGTGTACGACTTCTTCGCCCATACGCCGAAGATCAGGAGCCCGCTGGAAGCGATCGACTTCAGACCTATTGTGGCCGATTTCGGCACTGCCAGCCAAGTTTTCCATATCGGCATGGGCGCCATGGCGACTCCGGGTTTCGTGCGCGGATTGTTCGAGATTCACCGCACACACTGCCGCATGCCACTCGAGTTGCTGATGCAACCGGCGCAATCCCTCGCCCGGGAGGGGGTGGAGATCAATCCGTTCCAAGACCTGATCGCCAGGATAGTCGCCCCCATACTCCAGGCCACGCCGGCTGCGCTCGAACTGCACGCCTCACCTGACGACCCCGCACGTTTGATCGGCGAAGGAGAACGTCATCGCCTTCCAGCTCTGGCCGATTTTCTGTCGGCCCTCGAAAGGGAAGGTGAAGCACTCTTTTATGAGGGTGAAGTGGGGAGGCGTCTGATCGAAGACTGCCGCCAGATGGGCGGCCATCTGCGGCGACAGGACTTGGAGAGCTATCGGGTGATCCGGCGCAAACCACTCGTTCAGCGTTACCGCGACGCGCGTCTGGTCAGCAATCCCCTGCCGTCGCTTGGCGGCACCCTCATTGCCTTCTCCCTGCAATTACTGGAGAGCGAACACATGGGCTCGGTAACGGCCGGCGGTCCTCAACACCTGAAGCATCTGGCCCATGTCATGCGGTTGACCCAGGATCTTCGCGCTGATCCGCGCATCGGTACCGCCCAGATCCTCTCGTCCGAAGTGGCCGAACGCTATCGCGCGCGACTGCGCCAGGGCGGCATCTCACGTCGCGGCACCACACAGATCAGCATCGCGGACAGCACCTGCAACCTGGCCAGCCTGACCCTCTCCAACGGCGAGGGATGCGGTTATGTGATTCCACGGACCGGCATCATGATGAACAACATGCTGGGGGAGGAGGATCTCAATCCGCAAGGTTTCCACCACTGGCCCGAAGATCGTCGGCTGGCCTCCATGATGGCGCCAAGCCTGCTGCTGAGCGATGCCGGTGACGCGGTCGTCACCGGCTCGGGCGGATCGAACCGCATTCGCAGCGCCATCCTGCAAGTGATCTCCAACCTGCTCGATTTCCAGATGCCGCTGGACATCGCCGTGTCACAGCCACGCATCCACTACGAAGGGGATCTGCTGAGCCTGGAAGGGGGCATCGCGCCGGCAACCGCTGAAGCGCTGCTGCCGGCGTTTCCAAAACAACAGGTATGGGACCGCAAAAGCCTCTTCTTCGGCGGAGCACACAGTGTACTGCGCGACCGCAACGGTCGATTGCAAGGGGTGGGCGACGAGCGTCGCGGCGGGGTAACCCTGGTTGCAAGCCCCTCCGACTGAGCGACCTCAGCCGCCGAGCAGATCCTGTTTGAGGCTTGATGTCACCGGTGATTCACCCAGCCAGATCTTCAACAGGGCGCGGTTGAAATCGGGTCCGGGAATCACTCCCCGTTCGGTGCCGTTGATCACCACCCGGGTGCCCTGATCCGGGAGATAGTCGAGTTGTACCCGATCACCGGAGACCAGGGTCTCGAACATCCCGTTGAATTGGTCGATGCGATCCTGCAACGCCGCCAGCGCATCGCTGGAGTTGTTGGCTGAAAAGCCCTCGTTCCAGGCCGACACCAGCTTCTCCTTTTCGACCTTGGAGTAGAGCATATCCATCTGCACCCGGTTGGGCCTGTCTGTCGTCAGGATCTTGTCCGCACTGTCCATTGCCGACGGCAGGTAGAGCGAGGCGAGATAGACACTGAAGAAGAACTTCTTGCGGATGCCGGCGCCATTGAGAACCAGCGGCGCGGCACCCTCCTTCAACTCTACACTGTCCGGCAGGTCTACACCGGCCACCTCTCGCCCATGCGCCTCAAAGAAAACCAGCGCCAGGAAAATAATCGCCAACAGATTTCGCATGCTTCCACTCCCTCTGTCTGTTCACTCTACAATTGATCGGAAATCGGGCTGGTTAACGGCAGCGAATCACAACCACGATTGCCGCCGAAGACCCATCACGGAAAGCCTCGGACTACCGTCTTGGGGACCTTAACAACAGCCGGTCGGGCCGAAATTAACTCATCCGTTCACCAAAACATAAAAAAACAAAGCGGATTGTTCTTTTTTGTTCTTCAACAATTCAGATTATGTGTTATTTTTAGCCCGCACAACAAACTTCCTTTAAGGAGCGTACTGTATGGCCGTTACGAAAAAGTCAGCCAAAAAGACTGCAAAAAAAGCAGCCAAGAAAAAGGTGGCCGCCGCACCGGCAGCGCCGCGTCTGAAATCCATCGCGGATAAGCAGACCAAAACCCAGATCCTCACCACCATTTCGGAGGAGACCGGACTCGCCCGCAAGGACGTGGTCGCAGTATTCGCATGCATGAGCGATCTGATCACCCGCCATGTTCAGAAACGCGGTTCGGGTGAATTTTCCATCCCCGATTGCGGCATCAAAGTGCGCCGCGTGATCAAGCCCCGCACCAAGGCACGCATGGGTCGCAACCCGGCTACCGGCGAGGAGATCAAGATCCCGGCCAAGCCCGCCAAGACCGTGGTCAAACTGACCGCGCTCAAGGCACTCAAAGACAAGATCGGCTGATCCATCCGCTGTCACTGCCGCCCATGCGGCAGTGACAGCCTTCACTCAATCCGGCAACGTGATCCTCAGGCGCTCAGCCGACTGCTCCAGCTTCAGGTACTTCAAGAAACTCATCCCCAACAACACCTCCCTGCCCGGCATATCGGGAATGATCACCGCCTGAACGTCCTCCATTTCAAAGGGGCCCAGACGCAGTCGATCGATCCGGGTCAGCCAGCTCACGGTCATACCGCCGGCCGTCATACTCTGCGAACGGACACCGCGAAGCAGACCCGCCTCATCGGCCACTTCGGCAGGCACCGCCACCCGCGTCGCACCCGTGTCGACGAGAAAGTTCACCGCCACCCCGTTGATCTCCCCGGGCGCGAGGTAGTGCCCCCCTCGATTAGGTTTCAAGGTCACCACCGCATTACCCGAAACGTCTGAAACGACATTCAGTGAAAGATTGGGGTTCGACTGCGTCTGCAGCCATTTGGAGAAGAGCAGGGTGAGCAGGATAAGAAACAGGATCCAGCCACCGACAATCATCCAGCGGCCGAACCGTCCGCTGTTCTCCTGCGGGTCGGACGGTCCGGTCGACTGCCTCATCGGCGGGCTCCTGTCAGGGGCATCGCTGAAAACCTCACCGGCGGATTAACGGTTCGACCTTCAGCAACGCCTCATGGAGCACGAGATCAACCTCTCGGCTGCTGCGGATAGCCGCTCATCTGGCGAGAGAAATATTGCCGGTAGTAGGTCAGTGCGCTGCTGCCGTTGGCGGCCACGTCGAACACCTTCCAACCGGCTTTGCCGCGATAGAAACGGAAATCGAGATTCGCCGGATAACCATTGGCCTGCAGGATCGCCACCCGAACCTTGACCTCGTTGTCGCCCACTCTGCGCGCCGGATAGAAGCGAACATCCTGATTCCGATAGCTGGTCAGACGCTCGGCCAGGGTGCTCAGCAACAGCTGCTCGATCGAGCGGGCCAATTCGCTGCGCTGGGCATCGTTCATGCGTCGGTTCATGGGACCGGCCACCCAGGTCGACATATAGGCGAAATCGAAATAGGGGGCGATTTCATTCTGCAGGAAGGAGGCAATCGCCTGCTGGCTGGGCTGCTCCTGCTGACGCATGAATTGCAGCAGCTTGCCCATGCCTTCACGCAATACCTGCCCGGGGCCCGGCTGCTCCATCTGCGGCGCCCGCAGCTGCGGCTGGGCATAACCATAGTAGGGTGCGGCCTGCAACGGCGCGACGGCCAACAGTGCCATGATAGTGGTGGCGGTAACGATCTTTTTCATAACTCCTCCGGGGTGGTGGCTGCACCGTCTGTGCGGTGATCTTGGGCCTGACGACACAGGCATCCGCCTGGGGTCAGGCTGAATACGTCAGGCAAAATGAAAGGCTACACGGGGGCAGGTTGCCAATGCGGCCGGGCAAAATCAAGCTCGATAAGTGAAGGCTAATTGAATCCCAAAACCCACTTCACGAAGTGATCCTTTTGTAGATATCGGAGACCTTCAACGGCAGTTTCTCCACCTCGCTGATGACCGTGTAGTTGGCGGCGCCATACATATGCGGCAGATACTCCTGGCCCTGCTCGTCGATGGTGATGCAGAAGGGGTGGATACCGCTGCGACGGGCCTCGAAAAGGGCCTGCCGGGTGTCCTCAATCCCGTATTCGCTGCGATAGTCATCATGGTAGTCGTCCGGCTTGCCGTCCGAGAGGGTGATCAGCAGCTTGGTGCGGGCCTCCACTTCGCCGAGACGAAAACTGAGATGTCTGATCGCCGCCCCCATGCGGGTGTAGTCACCGGCTTGAATTCCGCTGATACGGGCCTTGACCTCATCGTCATATGCCTCGTCGAACTGTTTGATCGGAAACACCTCGCAGCGTTTGCGGGTCATACCGGTAAAGCCGTAGATGGCGTAGCGGTCGCCCAGAGTCTCCAGGGATTCAGCCAGCAACACCAGGGCCTCGCGCTCCGCCTCGTTGACCCAGCCCTGGGTCGAGCCCGACATGTCGACCATGAACATCACCGCGATGTTGCGCTCGTCACGATGCATGCGGGTGAACAGCCGATCGCTCATCTCCAGCCCCGTATGCACATCCGACCAGGCCTCGACGAAGGCATCGATATCGATACCGTCGCCGTAGACCTGGCGTTTGAGCAGACGGTCCTCATCGCGCAAGGCCTCGAAACTCTTACGCAGATTGCCCAGCAGTCGCCGATACTTGGTGGTCACGCGGTCGGCAAAACCATCATGCACCGGTTTCACGCTCATCTCGCGCATCACGCACCAATTCTTGCGATAGTGTTTGCGGCGGTAGTCCCACTCGTTATAGTGGTAGGCGCCGTCTTCATGATAGGCCCCGCTCCAGACCTCTTCCGGATCCATCAACCTGTCTTCATAGTCCTTTAAGTCGTATTCGCCTGGCCCTGCCGGTACCAGATAGTCATCAGGGATCTCCCCGAGATCCTGAATGATCGAGGTCAGCGTCCCCTTGACGCTGTCGGGCAACGGCATCGACTTACCGTTCATGATCAGCTCGATCTGCATCTCGTCCTGCAAGGGGGAGAGTTGTCTGCGCACCTGAAAACGACCCGCCGGAGTCTCCTCCTCGTCACTCCTTTCATTCAGCTCATCCTCCAACGCCTTGAGCGCCACTCGCAGCTGAACCTTTTCACGCTCGATGCGCCGCGACATCACTTCCATCGCCAGCGCCGGCTTCATCAATCCCTGGTAGCAGATTGGTGCGGGAACCGGACAGGACAAGAAGGCGGGCACGCGCGCCAGGCTGTGCATTGCGGTTGCCGTCGGCGCGCGCAGTTCTGCAGCCTGACTCTGCCATCCGGTCCGATCATCGGGTTGACCGTCTCTCAGCAGCCGTTCCAGCCGCTGCATCTCACGAAACAGTCCGGGCAGCTCGCGTTCGAGACAGGCGTTGAGCCGCTCCGTTTCCAGGGCATGGTAGCAGCGCAGCGCCAGATCGGGGGTCGCATGATCTGCCAGGAATTCCAGCAGAGCGGCGTGATAAGTGCCGAAGCGTACCTGCGCCCAGTGATAGGCGACCGCCGCCTTGTAGAGCAGAAAGTTGTCGCGCGGATCCGGCAGATGGGCCATCACCGCCGGCAGATAGATGGTCTCGGTGTCAGTGTAGAGGTGGTCGCCCTGGGCGAGCTTGAGCTTGCGTCCCGAGAGACCCTGCACGAACGGCAGCAGTATGCCGGCCTGTTCGTCATAGACCGCGCCGGAGGCGCGCTCCCTGCCCTGGCGCACGAACAGATCCATCTGCTGTATCACTTTCAAGGCGGAGTGAAGCCCCTCGCGATCGTAGACATCCATCGCCTGCAGGACCCAGGCTTCGATCATGCCGTCGTCCATCAGCCGCATCGCTTTCTGCGACTGCTCGGCGAACTGGTAGGCGATCTCGATATGCGTGCTGGCGATACGGTATACCCAATCCAGCACAAAATGCTGCCGCGAGGGCTCGAGGAACTTGAGGCGGGCGACGATCGGCGCCGTGTTGCGAAAACTGAACTCGACCTCCAGCGCCCGGTCCAGGCGCTGACGGATCTCCTCCTCTTCCAGTCGCGATTGCAAGATGGCCGGCTCCTTCAGAACAGGGAAGCGCTCAACTCATTCACCGCGCTCAGCATGTCCGCATCGTCGCTCAACGCCTGAGCGATGGAGGAGCGGCATGCGGTCACCGGTTCGACTCCACTGGCGATCAGTTTCGCCGCATGCACCAGCAGGCGGGTCGACGCCCCTTCGTCGAGACCGCTACCCTTGAGATTGCGGGTCATGTGGGCAAACTTCACCAGTCGCGCGGCGATCTCTTCACTGATACCTGTCTCTTTCTCGATGATACGCTGCTCGAGCGCCGGGTCCGGATAGTCGAACTCCAGGGCCACAAAGCGCTGCCGGGTGCTCTGCTTGAGATCCTTGAGCACGCTCTGATAACCCGGATTGAACGAGATGGCGAGACAGAATTCGGGAGGCGCCTGCAGCAGTTCGCCGACTTTCTCCATCGGCAGCACGCGCCTGTCGTCGGCCAGCGGATGGATCACGACCGTGGTGTCCTTGCGCGCCTCCACCACCTCATCGAGATAGCAGACGCCGCCGACACGCACCGCTGCGGCGAGCGGTCCGTCTACCCATATCGTTTCACCCCCTTTAACCAGAAATCGGCCCACCAGATCGGACGCGGTCAGATCATCGTGGCAGGAGACCGTGATCAGCGGACGCTGCAATCGCCAGGCCATATGCTCCATGAAACGGGTCTTGCCGCAACCGGTCGGCCCTTTCAGCAATACCGGCAATTGATTGCGATAGGCCGCCTCGAAGACGGCAATTTCATCCCCCACGGGCTCGTAGTAGGGCTCGTCTTCGATGTAATAGGCTTCGGGTTTGAGTATTTTGGCTTGCAACGATAGCTCCCCTGGCAAACCGGTATCGACACCTGCAACCCCTTAATCTCACGTTAAGGGAGTGGAATTGTCGATATCGACATGTAGGTTTTTCATTCCTAAACAAGGCCTGTCACGCATAAATACAGGCCGAAAAAACGAGACTTGCGGCTCACCCTTAAAGTATTCGCATTTGCTGTTGTCTACACCTCGTATCTAATCTGGTTATACTTCAATCGAAGAGTCCGTTGTAGGTGCATGTCACGACAACGCTGTTCACGGCGGGGTTTGCCCTGCCTCAACGCCGCCCATTCGCAATGAGACATCTGCGCGCAACACATCGATTGATAGGGAAGAGGGATGCCGGGACGATTGCGAGTCCTTTTCATCGAGGATTCAGAGAGCGAGTATGAGTTCCTGAAGCGGACGCTGCGCCGCGGCGGTCTCGATGTGAGCGCGGAGCGGGTGACCACCAAAGCGGAACTGGACCAGGCACTCACGGAGCAGAGCTGGGACCTGATACTCTCCAACGCCCACCTCGGCGAGATCTCCCCGCAAGAGGCGCTGGAATTGCTGGAGACGCGGCAGTTCGATATCCCCTTTATTCTGGTCTCCGACCATATCGGCGAGGAAAAGGTCGTTTCCCTGTTGAAATCGGGGGCCAACGATTTCGTCAATTTCAACAACCTCTCCCGCCTGACCCCGGCCATCGAGCGCGAACTCAAGGAGGCCCGGCTGCGGCAGGAGGCGGAAGCCACCAAACAGGCGCTGCATCGTAGCGAAAACCGCTACCGCCAGTTGGTCGATGACTCGCCGATTCCGATACTGCTGATTCAGAAGAGCAACATCGTCTATCTCAACGAATCTTCACGCCAGGCCCTGGCCTTGGACACGCAGGCCAATCTGATCAACCAGCCGGTCAGCAGTCTCTTCACCCCCGACTCCGCCGAACTGCTCTACACCAGACTCAACTCCCTCGAAAAACGGGTGGGACAGCCCTTCGAAGCGACCTTCCGTCGCGCCGACGGCAGGGAGATGCACGTGGAAGTGCTGGCCAGCTCGGTCGAGCACGAGGGCACACCGGCCACCCAGCTGGTCTTCACCGACATCACTCAGCGAAAGGAGTCAGAGGCCAAGCTGCAACAGGCCGTTCAGATCATCGAGCACACGATGGAGGGGGTGGTGATCACCGACAACGAAGGCCGGATCACCTCCGTCAATCCGGCTTTCTGCGAAATTACCGGCTATACCGAGGCGCAGATCATCCATCGACATCTCGACACGCTCAAAGCGGACCGCCATCCGCAGGAGTTCTCCGACGAAGTCTGGGCTAAGATCCGTCAAAGCGGCTCCTGGCGCGGCGAAGTCTGGAACCAGCGAAAAAACGGCGAAGTCTATCCCGCCTGGATGACCATCAGCAGCGTGCGCGACGAGCACGACAGCATCCTGCACTACGTAGCGGTCTTCTCCGACATCACCAGCATCAAGCAGTCGCAATCGCAATTGGAGCATCTGGCCCACCACGACTCATTGACCAATCTACCCAATCGATTGCTGTTCGAGGACCGGCTACAACACGCCATCTCCCAGTCGAAACGCCAGGGCCGCCAGTTGGCGGTACTGTTTCTCGATCTGGATCGCTTCAAGAACATCAACGACACCCTGGGCCACGCCATGGGCGACGAACTGCTCAAGGAGGTGGCAAAGCGACTGCAACATATCCTGCGCGACGGCGACACCGCGGCACGCCTCGGCGGCGACGAATTCACCGTGCTGGTGGAGAACCTGGAGGACCCGAGCCAAGCCGCCGTGGTGGCCGCCAAGATCCAGGAGAGCTTCAAGACCCCCTACCAGATCGCAGGCCGTGAACTGCATATCACCACCAGTATCGGCATCAGCATCTATCCGGAGGACGGCCAGACGGTGGCCGACCTCACCAAGAACGCCGACGCCGCCATGTATCAGGCCAAGGAGCAGGGGCGCAACAACTACCGCTACTACACCTCGGAACTGACCCGCACCGCCTTCGAGCGTCTGTTGCTGGAGACCGAACTGCGCAGTGCGCTGAACAAAGACCAGCTGCTGCTCTACTACCAGCCCCAGATCTCGCTCATGAACGGTCAGATGACCGGCGCCGAAGCGGTGCTGCGCTGGCACCACCCCCGCCTCGGCATCATCCCGCCGGCCCGCTTCATCCCCCTGGCCGAGGAGTCGGGCCTGATCCACGAGATCGGTCACTGGGTATTGAAAGAGGCCTGCGAACAGACCCGCTATCTCTATAAACAGGGGCTGTTCCAGGGGCGCATGGCGATCAACCTCTCGGTACGCCAGATCATGCAGACCGATCTGATTCTGCGCTTCGAGCAGATCATCGCCGACTCCGACTGCCCGCCCGACATGTTGCAGCTGGAGGTCACAGAAGGCATCTTCATGGGCCAGATGAAACAATCGGTGCCGGTGCTCGACGTGTTCAAGAAACTGGGGGTGAGCATCGCCATCGACGACTTCGGCACCGGCTACTCCTCCCTCTCCTATCTCAAGCAGCTGCCGATCGACAAGCTGAAGATCGATCGCTCCTTCATCCGCGATCTGCCCAACGACAGCGACGCCATCGCCATCACCCAGGCGATCATCGCCCTGGGCAAGAACCTCGGCCTGCACATCGTCGCCGAAGGGGTCGAAACCCTGGCCCAGCAGGCACTGCTGCAGAAGATGGGCTGCGAAGAGGGTCAGGGCTATCTCTACAGCCCGCCGGTACCGGCCAACGCCTTCGAGGAGATGCTGCTGGAGGGCAGCCGCACCTTCCGCCACCATTTTTCCAACTACGGCGCGTGACTGAAGCGTTTTGAGTTTTTGGCGTTGGGTTTTGAGTCGGAGTACGTCTTTCTCACAGCTTGATGCAATAAACCCGGACACAGCCTCCCGTTCAATCAAAACACAGCAGTAGCCTGGATGGAGCGTAGCGAAATCCAGGAAAAGGGAAGAATGCGCACGCTGTCCCGGATTGCACTGCGCTCCATCCGGGCTACAGGTTGGGGAGCTTTGAGTTGGGTGCTCCTTCGCATCTATTGATGCGATAACCCTCAGTCATACATCAATGCCCCGTTCAATCAAATCGAGGCTACAAGGCCACATCAAACCTCAAAGCCCCACCTTCATGGCCATCCCCCTTCAGGCTACCAATCGAATAGAGCGTGATCACAGCGAACTCCACCACTAAAAACCCAACACTGAAAACTCAAAACTCTTCTGCGGGTGTATTAGCAACAACTAAAATGCATAACCCCAGTCTATAAAGTCATTCGAAAATTCAATGGATTATTCCCGGCTGGGATATAGAAGGCGTACGTGAAGGCGAGTATGGTAACGGGTCCAGAATCTGGGTGTCCGAAGGCGCCCGTGAGCATGAAATAACCAGGCAGGCAAGTCAAGATTTGCAGGCCGTTGGTGAGCACTTTTAAAGCCATTCCGCAACGGAGGACATTCCATGACGGAAGTAATCGCAACCAATGAGACTATTCTCGTGGTCGGTGGCGGCATCAGCGGCATGACCGCCGCGCTCGAGGCCGCCGAGACGGGGAAACAGGTCGTGCTGGTTGAAAAGCGCCCCTATGTCGGCGGTCGCGTCACCCAACTCTATAAATACTTCCCCAAGCTCTGCTTCCCCACCTGTGGCCTGGAGATCAACCAGCGCCGGGCGAAGATGAATCCCAACCTCCACATCATCACGATGGCCGAGGTCACCGATCTGCAGGGCGAGGCCGGCAACTACACCGCCACGGTCAAGATCAGTCCCCGTTACGTGAATGAAAACTGCACCGCCTGCGGCGACTGCGCCAAAGTGGTCGAAGCCGAGTTCGACAACGACTTCGACTACGGCCTGGGCAAACGCAAGGGCGCTTACCTGCCCCATCGCATGGCCCACCCCCAGCGCTACGTCCTCGATCCCGCCATCATCGGCACCGAAGACGCGCAGAAGGCCAAGGAGGCGTGCAAGGTCAACGCCATCAACCTTGACATGCAGGAAGAGACCATCGAGTTCAAGGCCGGCGCCGTGATCTGGGCCACCGGCTGGAAACCCTACGACGCCAACAAGATCCAGCCCTACGGCTACGATCGCATCGCCAACGTCATCACCAGCGTCGAGTTCGAGCGCATGGCCGATCCCAACGGCCCCACCGGCGGCAAGCTGCTGCGTCCCTCGGACGGCCAGGAGGCAAAATCAGTCGCCTTCATCCAGTGCGCCGGTTCCCGCGACAAGAACCACCTGCTGCACTGCTCGCGCATCTGCTGCATGGCCTCCCTGAAGCAGGCCACCTACCCGGCCGACGACGTGGACGTCTCGATCTACTACATCGACATCCGCGCCATCGACCGCTTCGAGGACTTCTATCAGAAGGTGCAGGCGAAGGAGAACGTCAAGTTCATCAAGTCCAAGGTCGCCTCCATCGTGGAGAACAAAGCCAACGGCAATCCAACCCTGCACGGCGTCGACACCGAGGGCTACCACCGCTACGCCAACGAGCACGACCTGGTGGTGCTCGCCATCGGCATGGAGCCGAGCGTGGACAAAGCCAGTTTCCCGGTCGAGATCGTGATCAACGAAGAGGGCTTCATCGAGCCCGCGCCGGAGAACGGCGGGGTCTTCGCCGCCGGTTGCTCGTCCGACGCGCTGGACGTCAACCGCGCCGTACAACACGCCACCGGAGCCGCCCTGCGCGCCATCCAGGTGGTCAACCGCGTCGCAGCGTCGGAGGGTTAAACAGTGGCTGACGAGAAGAAATTTGCTGGATATGTCTGCACCGGTTGCGGTCTGGGCGAACGCCTGGACGCCGGCCAGCTGGAGACCACCGCGACCCGCGACGGCAAGATGCAGAGCTGCAAGCAGCACGCGATGCTCTGCTCCGCCGAAGGCGTGCAGATGATCAAAGACGACATCGCCAACGACGGCGTCACCCATGTCATGATCGCAGCCTGCTCCAAGCGCGCCAAGGTTGAAGCCTTCAGCTTCACCGATGTGGCCCTGACCCGCGCCAACCTGCGCGAGGGCGTCATCTGGGTCCGCCCCGACACCGATGAAAACAGTGAGACCACCCAGGAGATGGCGGACGACTACATCCGCATGGCCTGCGCCGAACTGAAGTCGATGAAGAAGCCCGCCGCCTCCGGCGAGCAGGCGCTGAACAAGAACATCCTGGTGGTCGGTGGCGGCGTCACCGGCATGACCGCCGCCATTGAGGCCGCCGCCGCCGGCTATCCGGTCCACCTGGTGGAGAAGTCGGGCGCCCTGGGCGGCGCCGTGGCCGGTTACTATAAGGTGATCCCGACCCGCTCGCCCTATGCCGAGCCGGCCGAGAACCCGGTTCCGGGACTGATCAAGCAGATCGAGGAAGACAGCAACATCACCGTCTACCTCAACAGCACCATCGCCAAGACCGCCGGCGCCCCCGGCCGCTTCGAGGTCGATATCGCCACCGAGTCGGGCTCCAGCCAGACCGTCTCCATCGGCGCCATCGTCCAGGCCTCCGGCTGGAAGCCCTACGACGCCAGCAAGCTGCCCGAGTTTGCCTACGGCAAGACCCCGGACGTAGTCACCAACCACGAGCTGGAGGCCCTGGCCGTGGCTGCCAACGGCGGTCCCATCAAGCGACCTTCCGACGGCAAGGAGGTCAAGTCGGTCTGCTTCATCCAGAACGCCGGCCAGTGCTCCACCAAGGAGGGCCACCTGAGCTACTTCTCCGGTGTCACCGACCTGGTCTCGATCAAGCAGGCCATGTACTTCAAGGACCAGAACCCGGAAATCGAAACCGAGATTCTGTTCACCGACCTGCGGACCCCGGGCGCCCCGGGTGAGGATTTCTACCGCAGCGGCCAGGACAAGATGATCACCTTCCGCAAGGGCAAGGTCAGCGAAGTGGTCGCCGGCGGCAACGGACCGGTGGTCAAGTTCAAGGATCTGATCCTGGACGAGGACACCGAGGACGAAGCCGACCACCTGGAGGCGGGTCAGCCGCTCGTGGAGGACGACGCCCGCCAGCACGGCGGTGAGCACCGGGCTCAGCGAGTGCAGCAGCGCCGCGAGCGTGGCCCCCATCCCGGCGTCGAAGGCGAGGTACATGAGCGCGAAGACGGCGC
>JBNLGI010000007.1:0-9991 GCA_050305975.1 Sedimenticolaceae bacterium
AGAGGAAGTTCTCCTGGTGGTGCGCCAGACACCACTTGGCCAGGATCGAGCCGCCGCGGGAGACGATGCCGGTGACCCGCTCTGCGGTCAGCGGCACATAGCGCAGCAGCACGCCCGCGTGGATGGTGAAGTAGTCGACCCCCTGCTCCGCCTGCTCGATCAGGGTGTCGCGCATGATCTCCCAGGTCAGCTCCTCGGCCTTGCCGTTGACCTTCTCCAGGGCCTGGTAGATGGGCACGGTGCCGATCGGCATCGGGGCGTTGCGCAGGATCCACTCGCGGGTCTCGTGGATGTTGTCGCCGGTGGAGAGGTCCATCAGGGTGTCGCCGCCCCAGCGGGCCGACCAGGCCATCTTCTCCACCTCCTCCTGAATCGAGGAGGTGATGGCGCTGTTGCCGATGTTGGTGTTGATCTTCACCCGGAAGTTGCGGCCGATGATCATCGGCTCCAGCTCCGGATGGTTGATGTTGGCCGGCAGGATGGCGCGGCCGGAGGCCAGCTCCTGGCGCACGAACTCGGGGGTGATTTCGTCGGGGATATTCGCACCGAACGACTGTCCGGCGTGCTGGCGCAGCAGTTTGGCGTAACGGGGATCGGCGCGCAGCTCCTGCAGCCGGCAGTTCTCGCGGATGGCGACGAACTCCATCTCCGGAGTGATGATGCCCTGGCGGGCATAGTGCATCTGGGTCACGTTGCGACCCGGTTTGGCGCGGCGTGGCGCGCGGATATGTTCGAAACGCAGCTTGGCCAGCTCGGGATCGTCCTGACGGGCGCGGCCGTACTCCGAGGTGGGGCCGTCGAGCAGCTCGGTGTCGCCGCGCTCCTCGATCCAGCGGGTGCGCAGCTCGGGCATGCCCTGCATCAGGTCGATCTTGCAGTCGGGATCGGTAAAGGGGCCGGAGGTGTCGTAGACCGGGATCGGCGGGTTCTCCTCGGCTCCGAAGCTGGCGGCGGTGGGGTCCTGGCTGATCTCGCGCATCGGCACCCGGATGTCGGGACGGGAGCCCTCCAGGTAGATCTTGCGGGACTTGTAGAAGGGGCGCGTCACCTCTTCCGAGAGGTGGGCCGTCTGCTGGATGAAATCTTCGGGAATGGCGCTCATGCGTGAATCCTCGCTGCGGCGGGGAAGCACGAACCCGGCGGGTCCCCAGCTTCCCTACGCCGGTATGAACCGGATCAGGTGATAAGGGTATTTCTCAGCCCGCAGCGTTTGACGACGCGGACACCCCCAGCCCGTGGAAAGGGACAGTATAAAACAGGCCCGGGCCATTGCAATTCTCCGGATCCTGCCGTTTCCCCCACGCCGAGAGGGGAAAAGCCCACTGCCCCATGAACAAAGTGGGTCTGTCATTGCCGAGGGTGGGACTCGAAAAAATCCCAGATCACCTCACAGGCGTCGATATCCCCGGACTGCCTTCCGACCAGGGGGTCAATGAGCAGCTTGCGCAGCAAACCGCTTTTCCTTTCGTGAGACGGCCAGGTGTGGCCGCCTTCGAATATGCTGTAGAGAACAACCTCCGTATGGCGCGCTCCCGCGCCGTAGGTCGTCTTGCTGACGCGGGTACCGTCGCTGCGGTCCAGGTCCGGCAGCTCAATGACCCTTGGTTCGGTGTCGCAACGATTCTGCTCGATCCAGAACCTCAGCGTCTCATCCACCGAGAGGACCTTGCCGTTTTCCCGCCGGCCAAATGTGACCATCCCTCCGTCCCAGGGGACGAGCGGATCTTCAGTTCCATTGATCATCAACACGGAAACCGGAGCTGTGGGGCGCAGGCTTCCGTTGAGGTTTTCCGGCAGGCTCGCAATCACCGTGGCGATCGCCGCTATCCGCTCCGAGGCCCGGCCCGCCAGATAGTGACTCATCATGCCCCCGTTGGAGACCCCCGCCACAAAGACTCTGTTCCTGTCGACGGGATAGGTTGTCGCGAGATGGTCGATCAGAGCGGTGAGAAATCCCAGATCGTCGATCTTGTTTCTGTGCGCATAGGATGACGGATAGTCTCTCTCGTCGTTCCATTGGCCCTTCACGCCCTCTGGATAGACAAGCAGAAAGGGTTGTGTCTGCGCCAACCGCTCGAAGCAGCCGTTGGTATAGGCGGGCCATTTTTTCGCCGAACCGCCCCCTCCGTGCAGCGCGAGCAACAGCGGCAGGGGGTGCGACCTTGAAGCGGCCTGCGGCAGGTAGACAAAGTAGGATCTTTCGCGGCCGTCATGGACGAAATGAAACATCCCCTTGACCGGCGGCATGGCTGCAGCTTGCTCCCCGGCCCGAACAGCGCAATGCATCGAAAACAGCGCGAACAGGGAGAAAACAGCGATTCTATATGGCATATCCTTGCTACCCGGTAGAGCGTGCGACCCGTTCCAAGTCGCTTCACGAACCCACGATCTGTCGATGAGCACAGCCGGAGATCATCCCTGGGCGAACGTCCGAGGATCGTTCCCAGTAACCATCTTAGGCTACACCACCGGCATGGAAACAACTCCTGGGGCTTGAGAACCCGCTCAGCGAGCGAACGGGCCGATGACACTGACCGACCCCCGATTGCAGACCCGCTCGCCGAGCTCGACAAGCCGAATCGGTAGGCCCCTTGATGTCCATCGCCCCATTCGATGTGCTGACGGTGATGCCGGATGTTTCCTCTTTCTCATCCGTGTTCGTCCACCCTGCCGGTCACCCGGGCTTGCAGCCTGTGACCGGCCGGGCTTCCGACCCATGAAGCCAAGGGGGCAGGCTTCCCAATCTTGCCCAGTGGGGACAAAATCCGTAGTCTTAACCGTCCGCCCCCAATAAACCATGAGACAAACCAGGATATCCCACATGATGGCTCACAGTGTCGAGAAGGCCCGCTTCAACATGGTCCAGCAGCAGATCCGCCCCTGGGAGGTCATCGACCCGCGGGTGCTGGGGCTGATGGAGATCCTGCCGCGGGAAGCCTTCGTGCCTGATGCCTACAAGGCCCTCGCCTATGCCGACATCGAGATATCGCTGGCTCATGGCGAGCATATGATGTTTCCCCGCATGGAAGCGCGGCTGATGCAGGCCCTCGACCTGCAGCCCAGTGATCAGGTGCTGGAGGTGGGTACCGGCAGCGCCTACCTGACCGCCTGCCTGGCTCGCCTCTGCCAGCGCGTGGTGAGCATCGATATCCACGAGGAGTTCACCCTGGGCGCGGCCGATAAGCTGCAGCAGCAGGGTATCACCAACGTACTGTTGAAAACCGGAGATGCGCTCGCTGATCCCCTCGAGGAGGGTCCCTTCGACGTCATCGCCGTCACCGGCTCGGTGGCCACCAGCGAACAGGCGGAGATATTGCGCCAGCAACTGCGTATCGGCGGTCGCCTGTTCATTGTCATAGGCACCCCGCCGGCGATGGAAGCGATGCTGATCACCCGCACCTCCAAAACGGCCTTCAGTGAAGAGGGCGTTTTCGAAACCGACATCAAGCCTCTGACCAACGCGGAGGCACCCCGGACATTCGAATTCTAATCGCCGGCGCCAGCTTCATGATCGACCACCAGGCCCGGCGAGTAACAACGGAGGACGATCATGAGCACCAGCAAAAACACTCTGCCAATCACTCACGCCAATACCAGCCAGCTGTTGATCATCAACACTCAGGAGAAGCTGGTCAGGGCCATGCCCAAATCCGACCGGGATCTGATGGTCTCCAACATCATTCGTCTCAGCAAGGCCACCAACCTGCTCGACATCCCCGTCATCCTCTCCGAACACTACGGCAAAGGGCTTGGCAACACGCTGCCTGAGATCATCCAGCACCTGCCCAAGCACACCATAGCCAAGGACAAGATGACCTTTTCCTGCTGCACCGCACCCGGCTTCGAGGAGGAACTGGGACAGCACGAACAACGCAAGCAGATCGTCATCGTCGGGCTCGAAGCCCATATCTGCGTACTGCAGACCGCCTCGGGACTCCAGCAGTGGGGATACCAAGTCTTCGTAGTGGACGATGCGATAGCCTCACGCAACACCCTACACCGCATGAACGCGCTGAGCCGCATGCGCCAGGGGGGCGTCCAGATCACCAACAGCGAATCGGTTGCCTTCGAGTGGATGGGGGGCGCCTCCCAGCCCAACTTCAAAGAGATCTCCCAACTCTTCCGATAGATCACTCCTATCACCCGTCACGCTGCGGCAAGCCGCACCCTACATCTCGTCTGTCTGTAGGGTACGGCTTGCCGCTGCGAAATATCGACGACTCGCCCCGACCCGGCCGGCACCCGAAATGTGCCGCGCTAACCACAGAGGAACAAGAATAGAAAAAAACTATAACCCAAAGTGTCGACACATTTAGATTTATCGTCTATAAATAGAGCGTTTTCTGCACTCAAATACGAAAAACTGTCGACACTTTGAGCGACGCACTCGCAGATCAGACCAAAGGAGCTCAACATGCCCAGCTACGCCGAGATCTATAAACGCTCACTCGAAAATCCCGAGGAGTTCTGGGGCGAGGCCGCCAAGGCCCTCCACTGGTACAAACCCTGGGACAAGGTGCTCGACAGCGAAGCCAAACCCACCCCGCGCTGGTTTCCCGGCGGCCAGTTCAATACCTGCTACAACGCCCTCGACCGCCATGTGGAGGCGGGACACGGCGAGCGCCTGGCCCTGATCTACGACAGCCCGGTGACCGATCAGAAGCGCAGCTACACCTATCGGGAGATGCGCGATACCGTGGCCAGGCTGGCCGGCGCCATTGCCGCCAATGGCGTCGGCAGGGGCGACCGGGTCATCGTCTACATGCCGATGATCCCGGAGGCCGCCATGGCCATGCTGGCCTGCGCGCGCATCGGCGCCATCCACTCGGTGGTGTTCGGCGGCTTCGCAGCGAAGGAGCTGGCCACCCGCATCGACGACTGTCAGCCCAAGATGGTGCTCTCCGCCTCCTGCGGCATCGAGCCCAGCCGCCAGGTGGCCTACAAGCCGCTGCTCGACGAGGCGATCGAGATCGCAAAACACAAACCCGAGACCTGCATCATCAAACAGCGACCCCAGCTCATCGCCGAGCTGAAGGATGGCCGTGACCAGGACTGGGATGCCGCCCTCGAGGCCGCCAGCCCCGCCGACTGCGTACCGGTGGAGGCCACCGACCCGCTCTACATCCTCTACACCTCCGGCACCACCGGCCAGCCCAAAGGAGTGGTGCGCGACAACGGCGGGCACGCCACCGCCATCCACTGGTCGATGAAAAACATCTACAACGTGGAACCGGGCGATGTCTACTGGGCCGCTTCCGACGTAGGCTGGGTGGTTGGCCACAGCTATATCGTCTATGGCCCGCTGCTGGCGGGCTGCACCACGGTGATGTACGAGGGCAAGCCGGTGGGCACCCCCGATCCCGGCGCCTTCTGGCGGGTCATCAGCGAACATGGCGTGAAGGTGCTGTTTACCGCCCCCACCGCTTTCCGGGCCATCAAGAAAGAGGATCCCCAGGGCGCCTATATGTCGCGTTACGATCTGGGTTGCATGTCGACCTTGTTCCTGGCCGGCGAACGCTGCGATCCCGACACCCTGCACTGGGCCGAGAGCATGCTGCAGAAACCGGTCATCGACCACTGGTGGCAGACCGAAACCGGCTGGGGCATCGCCGCCAATCCCATGGGCGTGGAGCCGATGCCGGTGAAGGCCGGCTCGCCCACCGTGGCCATGGTCGGCTACGACGTGCGCATACTCGACGACCAGGGACACGAGAAAGCGGCCGGAGAGATGGGCGATATCGTCATCAAGCTCCCGCTGCCCCCCTCTTGCCTGCCGACCCTGTGGAACAACGAGCAGCGCTTCGTCGACGCCTACCTGCGTGCCCACCCCGGCTACTACCTGACCGGCGATGCCGGTTACAAGGACGAGGACGGCTACCTCTGGATCATGAGCCGCACCGACGACGTCATCAATGTGGCCGGCCACCGCCTCTCCACCGGTCAGATGGAAGAGGTGCTGGCGGGCCATCCCGATGTGGCCGAGTGTGCCGTGATCGGCGTCCACGACGACCTCAAGGGTCAGCTGCCGCTGGGCCTGGTCGTGCTGAAATCGGGCGTCGACCGTCCGCTGGAGGAGCTCGCCAGAGAAATGGTCAACCGGGTGCGCGAGCAGATCGGACCGGTGGCCGCCTTCAAGCACATCTCCATCGTAAAGCGCCTGCCCAAGACCCGCTCCGGCAAGATCCTGCGCAGCACCATGGTCAAGATCGCCGACGGAGAAGCATGGAAGATGCCGGCCACTATCGACGACCCGGCGATCCTGGATGAGATCTCGACCTCGCTGAAAGAGATCGGGTACGCAAATAGCTGAAAAAGTTTTGAGTGATGAGTTTTTAGTTTTGAGTTGAGGTGTGCGCTGCGCTCACGAGTTTTATTGCCCCCTCTCCCTGGCCCTCTCCCGCGAGGGGAGAGGGAATGCACGGATCAGAAACGGATGTAAACGGACAGCTTGTCTCTACATCCAAACTGGACGTTGTCGATGCACTCGAACAGAGCGTCCCCTCTCCCCTCGCGGAAGAGGGCCAGGGAGAGGGGGAATCAAAACACCGTGCGCAACGCGCACACCACAATTCAAAACTCATCACTAAAAACTCAAAACTATTAATTCGATACGACCATGCAAAACCGCTCTACCATCAACACAGCCGAACCGGTCAGCCTGACCCTGACCGACCGCCTCTTCGATGCCCTGCAGCGGGCCATCGTCGAGGGCGAGATCCCCCAAGGCAGCAAGATCAGCGAACCGGAGCTGGCGCGTCAGCATGGAGTCAGCCGCGGCTCCCTGCGTGAGGCCATCGCACGCCTGGAGGCGCGCAAACTGGTGGAGCGCAAACCCAACCTGGGGGCGCGGGTGGTGACCCTCTCCTACGAGCAGCTGATCGAGATCTTTCAGCTGCGCGAGGCGCTGGAGGGAATGGCGGCCCGCCTGGCGGCGCAAAACATGAGCGAGCGGGAGATCGAAGAGCTGAGAACCCTGCTGGAGCAGCACGGCGAACAGATCGCCGAGCAGCACGGCCAAGCCTACTTCCAGAAGCAGGGCGATCTCGATTTCCACTACCGAATCGTTCAGGGCAGCAAGAACCAACAGTTGATCGGATTGCTGTGCAACGATCTCTACCATTTGCTGCGCATGTACCGCTACCAGTTCGGCATGCGCAGCAAACGCTCCCAACAGGCCTTCGAGGAGCACCACTATCTGCTCAACGCCATCGCCGCCCATGACGCAGAGATGGCGGAGCTGCTGATGCGACAGCACATTCGTTCTTCCCGCCGTAATGTGGAAGAGCTGCTTTTGGAGAAACTATGAATTGGGAGTTTTGAGTTGATGTGTTCGCTGCGCTTGCGTGGCTTTGATCCCCCCCTCTCCCTGGCCCTCTCCCGCAAGGGGAGAGGGAATGCACAGTGCAGGATTGGCAGTTGGCAACAAGCTTGTTTCTACAACCTGGCTGACGGCTTACGAGACACTCGAAAAGAACGTCCCCTCTCCCTCCGAGGGAGAGAGGGCCAGGGAGAGGGGGAGTTGGAACAGCGTGCGCAGCACACCACAACTCAAAACACATCACTTAAAGCTCAAAACTGATTTTAATCTTGTTGAGGATATGAAATGACCAACCAGCAGAATCCAGGCGCCCGCTTCCGTGCCGCCATCGAGCAAGAAAAGCCCCTGCAGTGTGTGGGCGCCATCAACGCCTACCACGCCCGCCTGGCCGAGGCCTCTGGTTACCGCTCCCTCTACATCTCTGGCGGTGGCGTGGCCGCCGGCTCCTGCGGCATCCCCGACCTGGGCATCACCACCATGGAAGACGTGCTGACCGACCTGCGCCGCATCACCGACGTCAGCACGCTGCCGGTACTGGTCGACATCGATACCGGCTGGGGCGGCGCCTTCAACATCGCGCGGGCGATTCGCAGCATGAACAGATTCGGCGCCGCCGCGGTCCACATCGAGGATCAGGTGCAGCAGAAGCGCTGCGGCCACCGGCCCAACAAGGCGATCGTCTCCCAGGGCGAAATGGTGGATCGCATCAAGGCGGCGGTGGACGCCAAGCTGGACGACGACTTCGTGGTCATGGCGCGCACCGACGCACTGGCGGTGGAAGGCATGCAGTCGGCCATCGACCGGGCCTGCGCCTGCGTCGAGGCGGGCGCCGACATGATCTTCCCCGAGGCGATGACCGAGCTCGACCAGTACCGGGAGTTCGTCGCCGCGGTGAAGGTGCCGGTGTTGGCCAACATCACCGAGTTCGGCTCGACCCCGCTGTTCAGCGTCGATGAACTGGAGAGTGCCGGGGTGAGCATCGCGCTCTACCCCCTGAGCGCCTTCCGTGCCGCCAATGCAGCCGCGCTGAACGTCTACCAGACCCTGCGCACCGAAGGCACGCAGAAGAGTGTCATCGACACCATGCAGAGCCGGGCCGAGCTCTACGACTATCTCGGCTACCACGATTTCGAACAGAAGCTGGATCAGTTGTTTGCTTCGGAGGAAAACGCTTAGAAGTGTTGAGTTGTGAGTTTTTAGTTTTGAGTGGAGGTGTTCGCTGCGCTCACGGTTTTTATCCCCCTCTCCCTGGCCCTCTCCCGCGAGGGGAGAGGGAATTCACGGATCAGGATTGGCAGTGGACAGCAAGCTTGTTTCCACTACCTGGCTGGCGGCTTGCGAGACACTCGAAGAACGTCCCCTCTCCCCTCGCGGGAGAGGGCCAGGGAGAGGGGGATCAGAACAGCCTGCGCAAAGCGCACGCCACTAACTCAAAACTCAACACTGAAAACTCGAAACAAACGAACGAGTACAGCTTGAACATCAAACCCACCATCGCCCCATAGGAGGATCTCCCCATGAGCGAGCCCAACCCAATCCTGCCCAAGGCGAAGAAGTCGGTCGCCCTCTCCGGCACCGCCGCCGGCAACACCGCCATCTGCACTGTCGGCCGCACCGGCAATGACCTGCACTACCGCGGCTATGACATTCTCGATTTCGCCGAGACCGCCGAGTTCGAAGAGATCGCCTTTCTGCTCATCCACGGCCATCTGCCCACCCTGGCGGAACTGTCGGCCTACAAGCGCAAACTGAAATCGATGCGCGGGCTGCCCCAGGCCGTGAAGCAGGCCCTGGAGGCACTGCCCGCCTCCACCCACCCGATGGACGTGATGCGCACCGGCTGCTCGGTGATGGGCGCCTGCATCCCGGAGCATGAGAACCATCCGGAGTCCGAGGCCCGCGACATCATCGACCGCCTGATGGCCAGTTTCGGTTCCATGCTGATCTACTGGTACCACTTCGCGGTCAACGGCAAGCGTATCGACGTGGAGACCGACGATGACTCCATCGGCGGCCACCTGCTCCATCTGCTGCACGGCGAGAAGCCGAGCGAACTGTGGGTGCGCGCCATGCACACCTCGCTGATCCTCTACGCCGAGCACGAGTTCAACGCCTCCACCTTCACCGCGCGGGTTATCGCCGGCACCAATTCGGACATGTATTCCGCCATCACCGGCGCTATCGGCGCCCTGCGCGGACCCAAGCACGGCGGCGCCAACGAGGAGGCTTTCCGCATCCAGAGCCGCTACAGCAACGCCGACGAGGCGGAGGCCGACATCCGCGAACGGGTCGGCCGCAAGGAGATCGTCATCGGCTTCGGCCACCCGGTCTACACCATCGGCGATCCGCGAAACGAGGTGATCAAGCGCGTCGCCAAGGGCCTCTCCGAAGACGCCAACAACATGACCATGTACAACGTGGCAGAACGTCTGGAATCGGTGATGTGGGAGATCAAGAAGATGTTCCCCAACCTGGACTGGTTCTCCGCCGTCTCCTACAACCAGATGGGCGTACCCACCGACATGTTCACACCGCTATTCGTCATCTCCCGCGTCTCCGGCTGGGGCGCCCATGTGATCGAACAGCGCCAGGATGGCAAGATCATCCGGCCTTCGGCCAATTATGTCGGGCCGGAGAACCGCACGTTCGTACCGATTGAGGAGAGAGGCTGAT
>JBNLGI010000008.1:0-47719 GCA_050305975.1 Sedimenticolaceae bacterium
GGCGCGGCCGGCCGCAGGGTGAGGTAGACCTTTTCCCCCGTGTGCAGACCCACGCCGGTGGCGCGGATGACATTCTTTAACGTCCGTTGCCAAATCATCGACTGTATGCTCCCAAGCAGAGACCCAACGAAGCCCCAAAAAGGTGCGTATGCTATCACATGCGTTTATCCGACAAAACAGTGGGTCTATGGTTCCCTGAGAACAATTGACCTCAACTTCTGTCATCGCTCGGTAAACTATCTAGCAGAGTTTGTACCAAACACACCTATTTGTGGCCGATCTCCTGGATTTGTTCACAGATCGATAGGAATTAATCGGCCTGTCGACGCAAAAAGGCCGGGATGTCGAGATAATCCAGGCTTCCCTCCGCCGCGGCTGCACTGCCTTGACGTGCCGTCGCACCATTCCGGAGCACTGTCGGCCGGTCCAGCTCCCGGTAATCGTCCGGTTCCGGCTCCACCACATCGGAGTTGACCAGTTTCACCGGTTTGATCTCCTCCACCTGGGACGGCTTGGCAATCTGCGCCCGCGCCGTCTCTCCCAGACCGGTGGCGACCACGGTGACCCGCATGTCGTTCTGCATATCGGGGTCGATCACGGTGCCGACCACCACGGTGGCATCGTCGTCGGCGAACTCGCGCACCGTGTTGCCCACCTCGTCGAATTCGCCGATGGCCAGATTGAGACCGGCGGTGATATTGACCAGAATGCCCTTGGCTCCAGCCAGATTCACATCCTCCAGCAGCGGACTGCGAATGGCCCGTTCAGCCGCTTCGCGGGCCCGGTTGTCGCCGGAGGCCTCGCCGGACCCCATCATGGCGGCTCCCATCTCCGACATCACGGTCTTGACGTCGGCGAAGTCGACATTGATCAGACCGGGTCGGGTGATCAGCTCGGCAATACCCTGAACCGCATGCAACAGCACGTCGTTGGCCGACTTGAAGGCATTCAGCAGGCTCATCTCCTTGCCCAGCACCGCCAGCAGCTTCTCGTTGGGAATGGTGATCAGGGAGTCGACGCACTTACCCAGCTCGGCCATGCCCTGTTCCGCGATCTTCATGCGCTTGCCGCCCTCGAAACCGAAGGGCTTGGTGACCACCGCCACGGTCAGGATGCCGAGCTCCTTCGCCACCTCGGCCACCACCGGTGCGGCGCCGGTGCCGGTGCCGCCGCCCATGCCGGCGGTGATGAAGACCATGTCGGCCCCGGCCAGCACCTCCTCGATCCGGTCCCGGTCCTCCATCGCGGCCTGGCGACCGATGTCTGGATTGGCCCCGGCACCCAGACCCTTGGTGATGTCCGAGCCGAGCTGCAGCAGGGTCCGCACCTCGCTGTTGCGCAGGGCCTGGGCATCGGTGTTGGCACAGATGAAATCCACACCTTCGATGTCACCGGTCAGCATGTGATTGACCGCGTTGCCGCCGCCTCCGCCGACACCGATAACCTTGATCACAGCGTTCTGACTGTGTGTATCCAATAGTTCAAACATGGTCTACCTCCTCAGGGTTCTGTCGCGCCTGTACAGAAAAAATATTCAGAAATTACCTTGGAACCAGTGCTTCATGCGGTCCCAAATCGCCTTCAATCCGCCTTCATTCGCCAGCTCATGGCCACTCTGGGCCCGGTTGCGCTGGCCAAACAACAACAATCCCACGCCGGTGGAGTAGATCGGGTTGCGCACCACGTCGGAGAGACCGCTGACGTAATGCGGCACACCGAGCCGCACCGGCATGTGAAAAACCTCTTCCGCCAGATCGATGACCCCCTCCATCTTGGAACTGCCTCCGGTCAGCACCACGCCGCCGGCAATCACGTCCTCGAATCCGCTGCGCCGCAGCTCGGCCTGGATCAGGGTCATCAGCTCTTCGTAGCGGGGCTCCACCACCTCCGCCAGGGTCTGGCGGGAGAGCCTGCGCGGCGGCCGCTCGCCAATGCTGGGCACCTCGATGGTCTCGTCGCTGGTGGCCAGCTGGGTCAACGCGCAGGCGTACTTGATCTTGATCTCTTCCGCGTGCTGGGTCGGTGTGCGCAAGGCCACCGCGATATCGTTGGTCACCTGATCGCCGGCGATGGGGATCACTGCGGTGTGGCGGATCGCACCGCCGGTGAAGACCGCGATGTCGGTGGTGCCACCGCCGATGTCGACCAGACAGACCCCCAGCTCCTTCTCGTCGTCGCTCAACACCGAGTAACTGGAGGCGAGCTGCTCCAGGATCAGATCGTCCGCCTCCAGGCCGCAGCGGCGGATGCACTTGACGATGTTCTGCGCCGCGCTGACCGCCCCGGTGACCATGTGCACCCGCGCCTCCAGCCGCACCCCCGACATGCCGATGGGATCGCGGATCCCCTCCTGTTCGTCGATGATGAACTCATGGGGCAGGATGTGGAGGATCTTCTGATCCGCCGGGATCGCCACCGCGCGGGCGGCGTCGATCACCCGTTCCACATCACCCTGGGTCACCTCCTTGTCCTTGATGGCGACGATGCCGTGGGAGTTGAGGCTGCGGATATGGCTGCCGGCGATGCCGGCGTAGACCGAGTGGATCTCGCAGCCGGCCATCAGTTCTGCCTCCTCCACCGCCCGCTGGATCGACTGCACGGTGGATTCGATATTCACCACCACGCCCTTCTTCAACCCGCGCGAGGGGTGGGAGCCGATACCGATGATCTCGATGCCGCCGTCGCTTCTGACCTCGCCCACGATAGCCACCACCTTGGAGGTGCCGATGTCGAGCCCGATGATCAGATTCTTCTCACTTCGCTTAGTCATTCAGATACCTGCAATCCTCGCCGCCGCACGCTCCTGTGCCCGGCTCTGCAAATTGACCTGTGCCTCGGCATCATTGCGCCAGCGCACGGTAAAACCGTTGGTGTATCGCAGATCCACCGTCTCCGGCAGCTGCTTCTTCTGCTCGTGCAGATAGGGATAGAGCTGCACGAACCGACTCAGCCGAGGCATCACATCGCGCCGCCCCAGGTGCAGCACCACGCCGTCATTCGTCTGCAGGCGCCAGGCCTGGCGCGCATCGACCCAGACATGCACCAGCTGCAGCCCGGCCGTCTCCAGCAGAGTGCGCATGCGCAGATACTCCCGCACGATGCGCGGTGCGTTTTCGTCTGCGCCCTCGAGCATCACCAGACCCTCGATCCTGGGCAGACTCTCGGGGCGGAAGACCACCCCGCGCTGACTCACCAGTCCGTCGTCACCCCAGTAGGCCAGAGGCACCTGCTCCACTACCCGCACCCTCAGAGTGTCGGGCCAGACCCGGCGCACGCTGGCGCTGTCGATCCAGGGCAGCTGCTCCAGCTGCCGGCGAATCCGCTCCAGGTCGACGCTGAAGAAACTGCCGTCCACGGCCTCGGCCACGGTGGTCTCGAGCCGCTGCCGGTCCAGGTGGGCGATTTCGCCATCCACCCCGACCACCTTCACGGGCAATACCCTGGGATCCCGGGCCTGCTGGATCAGCAACCCCAACCCCGCCAGCAGCAGCCCGCCGATAACCACCGGCATGGCGAATCGGCGGCCACGGATCCACCAGGTCATCACCACGTTCGGCTGCGGTTGTGGCCCTCTCCGGCTCATGCCGCCTCCCGCTGCAGACTGGTGGCCAGAATGCGCAGCACCAGCGATTCAAAATCGATTCCCGCCACCCTTGCCGACATCGGCACCAGGCTGTGGTCGGTCATCCCCGGCACCGTGTTGACCTCGATCAGCCAGGGCTGTTGCTGCTCATCCAGCATCAGGTCGACCCGTCCCCAGCCGTCGGCGCCGACCGCTTCGAAGGCGCGCAGACAGAGGGCCTGCAGCTCGGCCTCCTGCGCCTGCGGCAGACCGCAGGGACAGTGGTAGCGGGTGGTGTCGGCGTGGTACTTGGCCTCGTAGTCATAGAAGGTGTGCGGCGTCTCCAGCCGGATCAGCGGCAGCGCCTCTCCCTGCAGGATCGAAGCGGTGTATTCACGGCCCACGATCCAACGCTCGGCCAGTACGCTGGCGTCATAGCGCCGTGCCGTCTCCCAGGCCTGCCGCAGCTGCTGCGCATCTTCGACCTTGGCCATACCGATACTTGAACCCTCCCGGCTCGGTTTGATCATCAGCGGGTAGCCCAGACCCGCGGCGGCTTCCAGCGCGACCTCGTCGACGATCAGCACCGATTCCGGCGTCGGCAGGCCGAGCCCGCGCCAGAGCGCCTTGGTGCGGTACTTGTCCATACCCAGGGCCGAACCCAGAACACCGCTGCCGGTATAGGGCAGACCGATGCGCTCCAGCGCACCCTGGATCACCCCGTCCTCGCCGCCCCGCCCGTGCAGGATGATGAAGGCGCGGTCGAAACGACCCGTCTCCAGTTGTCTCAGCACATCGGCTCCGGCGTCGATGCCGTGGGCGTCGACGCCGCCCTTCTGCAGGGCCGCCAGCACCGCGGCGCCACTGCGCAGGGAGACCTCCCGCTCCGCAGAATCGCCGCCCATGAGGACAGCCACCTTGCCGTAATCCTGTGCCGCAATCGACGGGCTCATCGCTCCTCTCCGATACGGTGGACCTCGGTCACCAGCCGGACCCCGGTCTTCTGCTCAACCACATCCTGGATCAGTTCAATCAGGGCCTCGATGTCGGCGGCGCTGGCGTCGCCGGTATTGACGATGAAATTGGCGTGCTTCTCGGACACCTGGGCGCCGCCGATCTGCCAACCCTTGAGGCCGACCGACTCGATCAGCCTCGCCGCATGGTCGTTGGGCGGATTGCGGAATACCGAACCGCAGCTCGGCTGTTTGGTGGGCTGGGTCGCGGCACGTCGCTCCAACAGCCGTTTGATCTCCCGCTGGGCCGCCACCACATCGCCGCTCTCCAGCCCCAGCTCCGCGGACAGGAACCACTCGCCGACCGGGCCGGCCACATGGCGGTAACCTATCTCGAACTCCGCCGGTTCGCGCCGTCTCACCTCACCGTAGCGGTCCACGGTCTCGACCCGCAGCACCTGCCGCCAGGTCTCACCGCCGAAGGCGCCTGCGTTCATGGCCAGGGCGCCGCCGAGGGTACCGGGGATGCCGGCCAGGAACTCGACCCCTACCCTTCCCGCCCTGGCCGCGGTGCGGGCGACGATGGCGCAGGCGACGCCGACCTCGACGTAGAGAAGGTCCAGGTCCAGCCACTTCATCCGGTTGAGGCAGCCCTGGGTGGCGATCACGGTGCCGTCGAAACCGCCGTCGCGCACCAGCAGATTGCTGCCGAGACCGAGCCAGAACAGCGGCTCGTCCGGCTCCAGTCCGCGCAGGAAGGTCAACAGATCCTCCCGGTCGGCCGGACGGTAGAAGCGCCGCGCCGGGCCACCCACCCGCCAAGTGGTATGGCGGGAGAGCGGCTCGTCGTACCGCATCTCACCCCGCAGGCTGTGTTGATCGATTGCTGGCATCATTACTCAGCGGCTCTCATCCGCTCGCGGTTTTCTGTTAGCGGTCTCTTGATTCTGGTTGCAGTCGATCCCGGCCTGCTGCACAGGCAGCAGCGGCTGTTTTGTATAGACCAGAAGCGGCAGCTCCCTACGCAGGGATTCGCCGCAACCCATATGCAGTCTTCTCATGTCGAACGCCTGTGCCATTCACTCCACCTCCGCACAAAGTTTGAGGGGCATCTCCGCGGCCACCGCGCCGATGCTTCCGGCCCCCAGGGTGAGTACGATGTCGCCGTCCATGAGCAGGCCCTGCAACAGCGCCGGCAGCTCCTCCACCGGCTCGACAAAGATCGGGTCCACCTGTCCCCGGATGCGGATGGCACGACTCAGATCGCGACCCGTCGCGCCCTGGATCGGCTCCTCGCCCGCCGCGTAGACCTCGCTCAGAATCAGCAGATCGGCGGTGGAGAGCACCTGCACGAAGTCGTCGAACTGCTCCTGGGTGCGGGTGTAGCGATGGGGCTGGAAGGCCAGCACCAGACGGCGCTCCGGCCAGCCGTCACGGACCGCCCGCAGGGTGGCGGCGATCTCGCTCGGGTGGTGGGCATAGTCGTCCACCAGCATCACCCGCTTGCCGTCGATCAGGCAGTCGCCCCGGGTCTGGAAACGGCGGCCGATACCCTGGAAACCTTCCAACGCGCGACGGATGCTGTCGCTGTCGATGTTCAGCTCCAGGGCGATGGCGATGGCCGCCAGGGCGTTGAGCACGTTGTGACGGCCCGGCAGGTTGAGGAGGATCTCCAGCGGCCCTTCCAGCGCCTCGGCCTGCACGGTGAAGTGGGTCTGCATGCCGTCCTGACGCACATCGACGGCGCGCACGTCAGCCTCCTCGCGGAAGCCATAGGTAGTGACCGGCCGGGTGATCTCCGGCATCAGGTCCCAGACCTCCTCGTCATCGATACAGAGCACCGCCATGCCGTAGAAAGGCAGATGGTGGAGGAACTCCAGAAAGGTCCCGCGCAGGCGGTTGAAATCGCCGCCATAAGTGGTCATGTGGTCGGCATCGATGTTGGTCACCACCGCCAGCATCGGCTGCAGATAGAGAAACGAGGCGTCGCTCTCATCGGCCTCGGCCACCAGATACTCCCCCCCGCCCAGCCGGGCGTTGGCGCCGGCGCTGTTGAGACGTCCGCCGATGACGAAGGTGGGATCGAGTCCCGCCTCCGCCAGCACGCTGGTGACCAGACTGGTGGTGGTGGTCTTGCCGTGGGTGCCGGCCACCGCAATGCCGTAGTGGAAGCGCATGATCTCGGCCAGCATCTCCGCCCGCGGCACCACCGGAATGCGCAGCTCGCGGGCCGCCGCCACCTCCGGATTGCTCTCCTTCACTGCGCTGGAGATGACCACCGCGTCGGTGTCCTGCACATGCTCCGCCGCATGACCCAGATGAATCTCGGCCCCCAGACGGGCCAGGCGCAGGGTCACCCCGCTCTCCCGCTGGTCGGAGCCGGAGACCTGGTAACCGAGGTTCAGCATCACCTCGGCGATACCGCTCATGCCAGCGCCGCCGATGCCGACGAAATGGATGCGGCGCATGCGGCCCATGCTGTTGGGTGCGTGACGTCGACACTGCTGTTCATTCATCGTTTCAGACTCTCCAGACAGGCGCGCCCCACCACGCCGGCGGCATCGGCAACCGCCAGGCCGCGGGCGGCCTCGGCCATGTGTAACAGTTGCGCTCTGTCGGCACTCAGGTTGTCCAACCACAGCGCCAGCTCCTCGGCAGTCAAACTCTCCTGGGGCGCCAACCGCGCCGCTCCCGCCTCGACCAGGAAACGGGCATTGTGCGTCTGGTGATCGTCGACGGCATGGGGATAGGGCACCAGGATGGCGCCGACACCGGCGGCCGCCAGCTCGGAGACGGTCAGCGCCCCGGCGCGGCAGAGCACCAGGTCGGCCCAGCCGTAGGCAGCGGCCATATCCTTTTCGAACGGTTTCACCTGGGCCGAGACCCCCGCCGAGCGATAGGCCTCGTCAGCCTCGTCATAGAGTTTCTCGCCCGTCTGATGACGTACCAGGGGGCGCTGTTCGGAAGGCAGTCTGGCCAGCGCCTCCGGCACCACCTGGTTCAACACCCGGGCGCCCAGGGAGCCGCCCAGCACCAGCAGCCGGATCGGGCCGCTGCGATCGCTGAAGCGTTCCGCCGGTGGCGGCAGATCGACGATCTCCTGTCGCACCGGGTTGCCGGAGGTCTCTGCCCCCAGATCGGCGCCGAAGCTGCCGGGAAAGGCCTCGAAGACCCGGCAGGCGAGGCGCGCCAGCAACCGGTTGGTCAGACCGGGGATGGCGTTCTGCTCCTGAATCACCAGCGGAATGCGCAGGACTCTGGCCATCAGACCGCCAGGCCCGGTGACGAAACCGCCCATACCGAGTACCAGATTGGGCCGGGTACGGCGCAACACCGCCAGTGCCTGGAACAGGGCGCGGCCGATCTCGAACGGCGCCAGCAGGCGGCGTTTCAGCCCCACCCCGCGGATACCGCGCACCGCGATCTGCTCCAAGGGGATGCCGTAGTCCGGGATCAGCCGCGACTCCATACTGTGGGCGCTGCCGAGCCAGGTGATGCGACAACCTTGAGCGCTCAGCCACTGGGCCACCGCCAGCGCCGGAAAGACGTGGCCGCCGGTGCCGCCCGCCATCACCATCACATGAGGCTCCATGAGCGGCCTCCTTGCGATTCAGGCGCTACAGACTGCCGGTTTTCGTAATCGACGCGCAACAGCAGCGCCATCAGCAGACAGACCACGATGATGCTGTTACCGCCATAGCTCATGAAGGGCAGGGTCAGCCCCTTGGTCGGCAGCATGCCCACATTGACGCCGATATTGATGAAGGCCTGCATGCCGATCCACAGACCCAGCCCGTAAGCGGCATAGGCGGAGAAACGTTCACCCCGGGTCTCGGCCCGGGAGCCGATCTGAAACGCCCGCCAGGTGATGAAGGCGAACAGCAGGATCACGCTTAGGGTACCGACCAGCCCGAACTCCTCGCCCACCACCGCCATGATGAAGTCGGTGTGGGCCTCGGGGAGGTAGAACTGCTTCTGAATGCCATTGCCCAGCCCCACTCCGGTAACCTCGCCGCGACCGAAGGCGATCAGCGCCTGGGAGAGCTGGAAGTCGGTGTTGAACGGGTCGTCCCAGGGATTGAGGAAGGTGGTCATGCGCTGCCAGCGGTAAGGCGAAAAATAGATCAGTGCCCAGCCGGCGACACCGGCCATTCCGATCAGCATGGCGAACTGATAGAGCACCACGCCCCCGAGGAAGAGCATGCCCAGGGCGGTAGCGAAGAGCACCACGGTGGTGCCGAAATCGGGCTGCAGCAGGATCAGGGAACTGGTGATCACGAGCAGCAGCATCGGCTTGGCGAAACCCCAGAAGGAGCGCGCCACCTCGTCCTGCCGCCGCACCAGGTAACCGGCGATATAGAGCACCATGAACAGTTTCACGAACTCCGAACTCTGCAGGTTGAAGAAGCCGAGTGGAATCCAGCGGGTGGCCCCGTTGACGGTCTTGCCTACCCCCGGCACCAGCAGCAGCAGCAGCAACAGCAAACCGAAAGAGACCAGCAACGGCCCCACCTTCTGCCACTGCGCCATGGGTACCTGGAAGAACACCAGGGCGCCGACGATACCGAGCGCCATGGCAAACAGGTGACGATAGACATAGAAGAAGGGATCGCCGCCGAGACGGTCGCCGACGGTCATGGAGGCGGAGGAGACCATCACCAGACCGAAGCAGAACAGCAACACCGCCGCGCCGAACAGCCACCAGTCGATCACCGCCGGGGCGGGACGTGCGCTGCGTGCATCGGTTGCCTGTTGACGTGCCATCGTGTTCATGCCGATAGCGCCTCCACCGCGCGGACGAAGGCGTCGCCCCGCTCCTCGAAATTGCGGAACATGTCGAAGCTGGCGCAGGCCGGCGACAGCAACACCCGGTCACCGGTTTGCCCCACCTCGGCCGCCTTGTTCACCGCATCCTCCAGGCTGGCGGCATGCAGCAGGTGGCAGCTCTCGCCGAGCACCTCCTCCAGCAGGGGGGCGTCGCGGCCGATCAGGATCACCGCGCGGGTGGTCAGCGCCGCCACCGGCGCCAGCTCGGTGAAATCGGCCCCTTTGCAGTCGCCACCGGCAATCAGCACCGTGCGGCTGGCGTCCGCTGCGGAGTGGAAGCCCCTGAGCGCCGCGATGGTGGCCCCCAGATTGGTCCCCTTGGAGTCGTTGTACCACTGCAGGCCCCGCTTCTCCGCCACCCACTGGGTACGATGCGGCAGTCCGGCAAAGGTGCGCAGAGCCGTCAGCATGGCGTTCATGGGCAGGCCGACCAAGCCGCCCAGGGCCAGGGCCGCAAGGGCATTGGCCAGATTGTGATGCCCCTTGATACGCAAGGCGTCGGCGGAAATCAGGGTCTCGCGTCCTCGCGCCAGCCAGGTCTCGCCCACATGCGCCATCAATCCGTAGTCGTCCCCTTCGGGTTCGCCCAGAGTGAAACCCACTGTCTGCGCCACACTCCCCGCCATGGTCGCCACCAGCGGATCGTCCCGATTGATCACGGCAGCCATCGCATGCCGGTAGACGGCGGCCTTGGTGGTGGCATAGTCGTCGAGCCCGGGATAGCGGTCCATGTGGTCGGCGGTGACGTTGAGCACCACCGCGGCGGCCGGCTTAAGGGACCAGGTGCTTTCGAGCTGAAAGCTGGAGAGCTCCAGCACATAGAGCTCCACATCGTCGCCGAGCAGGTCCAGCGCCGGCTCCCCCAGGTTGCCGCCGATCGCCACGTTGATCCCCGCCATGCGCGCCATCTCGCCCAGCAGCGTGGTCACGGTGCTCTTGCCGTTGGAACCGGTGATCGCCACCACCGGCGCCTTGGCGGCACGGGCGAAGAGCTCGATGTCGCCCATCACTTCGGCGCCTTCGTTGCGGGCGGCCTGGATCAGCGGCTCGCTCAAGGGCACGCCGGGGCTCACCACCAGATGGTTGGCGGCCTGAAAGACTTCCGGCAGGAAACCGCCGACGAAGATCGCCAGATCGGGATAGAGCGCCTGCAACTGCTCCAGTCCCGGCGGGTGCTCACGGCTGTCGGTCACCGCCAGCTCGACGCCCTGGGCGGCCAGATAGCGGGCGCAGGAGAGCCCGGTCTTGCCGAGACCGACGATCAGGGTCTTGTCCATTGCTGTCGCGCTGTTCGCCATCAACGTATCTTCAGACTCGCCAGACCGACCAGCACCAGAATCACGGTGATGATCCAGAAACGTACGATGACCCGGGGTTCGGGCCAGCCCTTGAGTTCGAAATGGTGGTGCAGCGGCGCCATGCGGAAGATGCGCTTGCCGGTGAGCCTGTAGGAGGTCACCTGCAGCACCACCGAGACCGTCTCCACCACGAACACCCCGCCCATGATGAAGAGCACGATCTCCTGCCGTACCGCCACCGCCACCACGCCGAGCGCGGCGCCGAGCGCCAGCGCCCCGACGTCGCCCATGAAGACCTGGGCCGGGTAGGTGTTGAACCAGAGGAAGCCGAGCCCGGCGCCCACCAGTGCGGCGCAGAAGACGATCAGCTCACCGACGCCGGGCAGGAAAGGGATCTTCAGGTAGGTGGCGAAATCGGCGTGACCGGTGACATACGCCATGACGCCGAGCGCGCCGCCCACCATCACCGTCGGCATGATCGCCAGGCCATCGAGTCCGTCGGTGAGGTTGACCGCGTTGGAGGAGCCCACGATCACCAGATAGCTGAAGAGGATGAAGAGCGGCCCCCAGTCGAGAGAGACATCCTTCAGATAGGGGATCAGCAGCGCCGTCTCCATCGGCGAGCTGGCCGTAAAGTAGAAGATCAGCGCCGCACCCAGCCCCGCCACCGACTGCCAGAAATATTTCCAGCGCGCCACCAATCCCCTGGGATCGTTGAGCACCAGTTTCTTGTAGTCGTCGACCAGACCGATGAGGCCGAAGACCAGGGTCACGATCAATGTGATCCAGACATAGCGATTGCTCAGATCGGCCCACAACAGGGTCGAAATGGCGATCGCCACCAGAATCAAGGCGCCGCCCATGGTCGGGGTTCCGGCCTTGGAGAAGTGGGTCTCGGGACCGTCGTCACGCACGGTCTGTCCGATCTGATGAAAACTCAACCGCCGGATCATCATCGGCCCCAGCAACAGCGAGATCATCAACGCCGTCAACACACCGAGAATGGTACGCAGTGTCAGGTACTGGAAAACACTGAACCCGGTGTCGAACTGGGTCAGCCATTCGGTCAGATAGAGCAGCATGGTCAGGCTTCCTCCCCACCCATCAACAAATTCACCACGCGCTCCATGCCGGCACTGCGCGACCCCTTGATCAACAGGGTGTCGCCGGCGACCGCCCGCTCCTTCAGGGCGGATACCAGATCTTCGATACGTTCGAACGCCTCGGCGCCCTCGCCGAAGGCCTTCGCCGCCTGTCGGCTCAGCCTTCCCAGGGTGAAGAGATGGGGCAGTCCCGCCGCTCGGACACGCCGCCCGATCTCGGCGTGCAGGGTCTCCGCCTCCTCGCCCAGTTCGGCCAGATCCCCCAGTACCAGCCAGCGGTCTCCAGGCGCCTGCCGCAACACGGCGACAGCAGCGGCGACCGAGTCGGGATTGGCATTGTAGGTGTCGTCGATCAGACGCAGTCCGCTGGCGGACTGCAGGGACCTGAGACGGCCCGCGACCGGCTCTACCGAGGCGAGTCCCTGCTGGATCTGCTCGATCGAGCAGCCCACGGCCAGGGCGGCGGCGATCGCCGCCAGTGCGTTCATCAGATTGTGGCGTCCGGCCAGCGCCAGCTCCACCTCGAAGGCGTTCTCCCGGTAGCTGACCTGCATCGCGCTGCGGTATCCGTGCTCGGACCAGCGGGTCTGCGCCCGATCCAGCTCACCGCGCACATGGGCCCGGGAGCTGCTGCCGAAGGAGAGCAGGCGGCGTTCGCCCAACAGACCGCTCCAATGACTGAAGAAGTCATCGTCCGCGTTGAGTACCGCCACGCCGTCCGGAGCCAGACCGCCGAGAATCTCGCCCTTGGCCCGGGCCACACCCTGCAGGTCGCCGAAGCCTTCCAGATGCGCCGCGCCGGCATTGGTGATCACGGCCACGTCGGGTCGCGCGATATGGGTCAGGTAGCCGATCTCTCCAGGATGGTTGGCGCCCATCTCGACCACCGCATAGGCCTCATCCTGCAGACCCAGCAGGGTCAGGGGCAGGCCGATGTCGTTGTTCAGATTGCCGTGGGTCGCCAGCACGCCGCCGCGCTGACGCAGAATCGCGGCCACCAACTCCTTGACCGTGGTCTTGCCGTTGCTGCCGGTGATACCCACCAGCGGGACCGGAAAACTGTCGCGCCAAAGCGCGGCCAGGCGCCCCAGTCCCAGGCGGGTGTTGTCGACCCGGATCTGCGGCACCGGTTCCAGACGCTCTTCACTGACCAGCAGACCGGAGGCCCCAGCCGAGATCGCCTGCGGAATGAAATCGTGGCCATCGAAATGGGGCCCCTTGAGCGCCACGAAGAGGGCCTGACTGGCGAGCGTGCGGGTATCGGTACTGACACTGCTGAAGCTGATGTCGTCCCCGATCAGCACCCCTTCGAGGCGCTCGGCCACCTGTGACAGGCGCAAGACGTTCATTGCGCGCCTCCCCGCCACTCGGCCAGGGCCCGGGCCACCTCTTCGCGATCGTCGAAGTGGAGGGTCCGGCCCGCCACCAGCTGATAGTCCTCATGCCCCTTGCCCGCCACCAGCACCAGATCGCCGACCGCCGCCTCTTCGATGGCGCGCCGGATGGCTCGCCCCCGATCGGCCTCGACCACCACGTGCTCCGGACGCTGGATGCCGGCCAGGATCTCCTCGATGATCGCCGCACTGGGTTCGCTGCGCGGATTGTCGTCGGTGACGTAGACCCGGTCGGCCAGACGCTCCGCCAGAGCGCCCATCAGGGGCCGCTTGCCCCGGTCGCGATCGCCGCCGCAACCGAACACCACCGACAGCCGTCCGGCACAGTGCAGCCGGACCGCCTGCAGCGCCTTCTCCAGGGCGTCGGGGGTGTGAGCGTAATCGACCACCGCCGTGGGTTGCGCCTCGCCACCGAAGAGCTGCATGCGCCCCGGCACCGTCTGCAGTCGCTCCATCACCCTCAGCGCCCGCTCCAGATCCCAGCCGCGCAGCAGCAACACCAGCAATACGGCCAACAGATTGGAGGCGTTGAAGCGACCCAGCAGGCGGCTTTTAAGCACCCCTTCGCCGCGATGGCACTCCAGCGCGATCTCCATGCCGCTGCCGGTGGGCGTGATGCTGCACGCCCTCACCCAGCCGCTTAGACCCTCCGGCAGGATCTCCCTGGACTCCAGCGTGTAGAGCATGGGCTCGACCTCGGCGGGGAGTTCCGTCAGCAATCGACGACCCTCTTCATCGTCGAAATTGATCACCGCGAATCCGAGCCCCGGCATCCGGAACAGACGCTGCTTGGCCGCGGCGTAGTTTTCCCGGCTGCCGTGGTAATCGTAGTGATCCCGGCTCAGATTGGTGAAGATGGCACCGTCGAAGCTGACCGCCTCCGCCCGTCCCTGATCGAGCGCATGGGAGGAGACCTCCATCGTCATCGCCAGCGCTCCCTGGTGGCGCATCTCCGCCAGCAGCCGTTGCACGGTGACCGCGTCGGGAGTGGTGAGGCCCGTCGTCGTCAGTGCGCCGGGGAATCCGTAACCGAGCGTGCCCATGATGCCGCAGGGGACCTCGTCCGCCAGCGCCTGCGCCAGCAGCTGGCTGATGCTGGTTTTGCCGTTGGTGCCGGTGATGCCGTAGACGCACATGCGTCGACTCGGGTTGTCATAGAAGCGGCCGGCAATGGCGCTGACCTGCATGGAGAGTCCGGCGAGCGCCAGCAGCGGCACCGGCGCGTCGGCCCACTCTGCGGCCAGCCGCTCGCCTTGGCCCTGGTCGGGCTCCCAAAGAATGGCCACGGCGCCCTGTTCGATCGCCTGCGCGGCATGGATCAGGCCATGCTGACTGCTGCCGGCGCAGGCCAGGAAGAGGTAGCCGGGTTTGACCTGACGACTGTCCAGGGTCAGGCCGAGAACCTCCCGGTCGTGCCCCGGCTCCACCTCCAGCAAGCCGGCCAGGAGACCGGCCAGGGTCGGATGAGCTGTCAGCTGTTCCGCCGCCATCATCCCCGCTCTCCCAGTCTCGCCATCAGGGTATTCTCCTGCCATGACTTGTCCGGCGGAATGTTGAGCAGACGCAGGGCGCCGCTCATCACCTTGGCGAAGACCGGTGCCGCGACCAGCCCGCCGTAGTACTCCTCACCCCGGGGTTCGTCGATGATCACCGCCATCACCAGACGGGGATTGCTGGCCGGCGCCATACCGACAAAAAGAGAGAGGTACTTGTCCTCGGCATAACCTCCCGCCACCGCCTTTTTCGCGGTACCGGTCTTGCCTGCCACGCGATAACCGGGGATCGACGCCAATGGCGCCGAGCCTTCATCGCTGACCACCGTCTCGAGCATTTTCACCAGGGCCCGGGCGGTACTCTGTCGCAGCACCCGCTCCCCCTTGGGCGCTTGCTCGAGCTTGAGCAGGGAGACCGGCAAACGGATACCGTCGTTGGCCAGTACCGCATAGGCGCGAGCCAGCTGCAGAGGCGTGACCGAGAGCCCGTAGCCGAAAGAGAGCGTGGCCTGCTCAAAGGGAGACCAGTCGGAAAAGTGGGGCAGCCGGCCGCTCGACTCGCCGGGAAAGAGACTCCCAGTGGCTTCCCCGAATCCCAACTGCGCATAGACCTTCCACAGCGTCTCGGGCTCCATGGAGAGGGCGATCTTGCTGGCCCCCACATTGCTCGACTTGCGCAACACGGTGGCGACGTCGATCATGCCGTAGTTGCGATGATCCCGTACCAGGTAGCGACCCACCTTCATCTGCCCCGGACTGACATCGATGGGGGTGTTGGGCTTGATGCGCCCGTTCTCCAGCGCGGCGGCGACGGTAAAGGGCTTCATGGTGGAGCCGGCTTCGAAGACATCCGTCACCGCGCGGTTGCGCAGGCTGCCACGGCCGCTTTTGCGCGGCGCGTTGGGATTGTAGGAGGGGCTATTGACCATGGCCAGGATCTCACCGCTGCGGGCGTCCAGAATCACGGCCGAGCCCGAACGGGCGCGATGCTTGTTCACCGCCGCCTTGAGTTCCCGGTAGGCGAGAAACTGCAGCCTGCGGTCGAGACTGGTGACCAGATCCTTGCCGGGAGCAGGACTTCGGATGTTCTCCACCTGCTCCACCACACGACCCTTGCCGTCCTTGATCACCCGCTTGGCGCCCGGGGTTCCGCTGAGCCAGTCGTCGTAGAGCAGTTCCAGCCCCTCCTGGCCGAGGTCGTCGATATTGGTAAAACCCACCATGTGGGCCATCACTTCACCGCTGGGATAGAAGCGGCGATATTCGGTGAGCAGATCGATCCCCTCCAGGTCGAGCCGGCGCACCGCATCGGCCAGATCGGGATTGATACGGCGGCGCAGATAGACAAAGGCGCGGTCACTGGAGAGCATGCGGCGCAAACGGTCGGGATCGAGATCGAGGGCGGCGGAGAGGGCGCCGATGGTCTGGGCGTCCACCTGCAACTGGCGCGGATTGGCGGCCACGCTCTTGACCGGGGTGCTGATGGCCAGCGGTTCGCCGTTGCGATCGGTGATCATGCCGCGGCTGGCGTCGACCTCCATCACGCGCAGGTAGCGGCGCTCGCCCTGTTCCTGCAGGAAGGCGGTCTGGAACACCTGGCGATCGATCGACTGCCAGATCAGCGAGGCACAGGCCAGCCCCAACACCGCGAGCACGGTGTTGCGCCGCGCCCGATAGCTCGGCACCCGCTTGATCTCCGCCTGTTGACCTTTTCTGCGTTTCGCGCCCGCCATGTTCAGCGCCTGATCACAACCACTTCATTCATCGCGGGCAGATGCATCTGCAAACTGTCCCGCGCCCTCTGCTCCACTTCGGAGTGGGTCGCCAGTGTGCTCTCCTCGAGCTGCAGACGGCCCCATTCGATTCCCAGCCGCTCCCGTTCCGCCTGCAGCTCCTGCAGCACCACGAAATGCCGGCGGCTGAGGTATTTGCTGTAGACCACGCCGATCGCCGACATCACCACGGCGGTAAGCAGCACGCCCAGCAGCCAGTTGCGCGCCGGATTCATGCCGTCCGCTCCGCCACCCGCAGCACCGCGCTGCGGGCGCGGGGATTGGCCTCGACCTCTGCGGCATCCGGGTGAATCGCCTTGCCCACCAACCGCAGCCGGGGCTGCAGCTGGTCCTGGCGCACCGGGACGCCGGGCGGGAAGCGATCGCCCTTGGCCTGCTCACGCATGAAGCGCTTGACCAGGCGATCCTCCAGCGAGTGGAAACTGATCACCGCCAGACGCCCGCCGAGAGCCAATACATCGATCACCTGGTTGAGACAGGCCTTGATGGCCTCCAGCTCACCGTTGATATGGATGCGGATAGCCTGAAAACTCCGTGTCGCCGGATGCTTGCCCTTCTCCCAGGAGGGGTTGGCCTGACTGACCACTTCCGCCAGACGTTGCGTGGTCGTGATCGGCGCTTGCACCCGGGCCGCCACGATGGCGCGGGCGATACGCCTGGCGTGACGCTCCTCGCCGTACTCCTTGAGCACATCGGCGATCTCGTTCGCCTCGGCCTGGGCCAGCCACTGCGCAGCCGATGGCCCCCGCGTGGGGTCCATGCGCATGTCCAGAGGCCCGGACTTGCCGAAGCTGAAGCCGCGCTCCGCCTGGTCCAGCTGCGGCGACGAGACCCCCAGGTCGAGCAGGACGCCGTCGACCCGGCCCATCACCCCCGCCTGTTGCGCCACATCAGCCAGCATGGCAAAGCTCCCATGAACAATGCTGAATCGTGAATCGTCGGCAAAATGCGCCTGCCCGTAAGCCACTGCCTCGGGATCCCGGTCAATGGCGATCAGTCGCCCCTTCTCTCCCAGCGCCGCCAGGATCAACCGGCTGTGTCCACCTCGCCCGAAGGTGCCGTCCATATAAACACCGGCGGGATCGACCCGGAGCGCCTCCAGCGAAGGCCGCAGCAAGACTGAATGATGCTCGGCCTGCATCAGATCGAGATCGATTTGAAATCGTCTGGCAGTTCGAGCGCGTTCAGATCGATCTTCTGCAGCCAGGCATCCTGACGCGCGTTCCAGGTCTCCTCGTCCCAAAGCTCGAATTTGTTGATCTGCCCCACCAAGGCGACCTTCTTGTCGAGATTGGCAAACTTGCGTAACTCCTGTGGAAGCAGGATCCGGCCCTGGCCGTCCATGTCGATGTCGTGCGCATTACCGATATAGAGGCGTTGCAGATTGCGCGAAGCCTCGTCGAATGAGGGCAGCTTCTTGAGTTTCTCTTCGATATCGAGCCAGATGGGTTTGGGGTAGATCAGCAGGCAGCGATCCTTGTCCACGGTAATCACCAATTCGGAGGCGCAGGTCTCCACCAACCGGTCGCGATAACGCGTCGGTATGGCGATGCGACCCTTCGCATCCAGATTGAGTGACGAAACCCCTCGAAACAAGTGTGACCCCCGGAGGAAATTCTCTCCCCTATTTTCCACATTCTTCCACTTCCCACCATCTTAGGTCCCGCTTTCCCCACTTGTCAAGGAACGGGTCACAAAATTTCTTTAGCGCTCAGTAGCTTACGCACACTTCCCACACACCGGATCGAGGGGCTACATCCACTTAAAATACAGCTATATGACAGTAGAACCTAAAGTGAATTATTAAGATTGAAGGGCGTGCGCCCTGGAGCGTGGGGAAGAGTGGAGGAAAATTGGAGTTGGGAGCCGGCCTGTAAGCCGGGTTCTGTCGAGGACAGTCATTCATCTGGGATGTGCGTCGCCGCACACCTCGTGCAACCTACCCGGGAACCACGCGGGCCACGTGACGTTCCCCTATTTGGTCTTGCTCCGGGTGGGGTTTGCCCTGCCACGCCTGTTGCCAGGCGCGCGGTGCGCTCTTACCGCACCATTTCACCCTTACCCCGACCAAAGCCGAGGCGGTATATTTTCTGTGGCACTTTCCGTAGGCTCTCGCCCCCCAGGCGTTACCTGGCACCCTGCCCTATGGAGCCCGGACTTTCCTCCACCACCCGCAGGCGGCAGCGACTGTCCGGCCGACTCCCACCCCGACTCTAGGCCCAATTGTCGCAACAGGCAAGCGCTTGACCGACACGGTTTCCGATCCCGAGGATCCAATCAGCGGCAGGGGGGGCGAAAACCGGATGTCCCGCTAAGGGAGAGTCACTCCCGTGGCCCAAGCATAGTCAGGTAGAGCGTGCTCCGGCAGACCGCTGATCCCAACCCCAATATTCTCCCCACACCGGTTGCAAACCGAGTTCACAGATCAATATGAAAGCCGCGCAACTTGACGGGCGATTGCGATTTCTCAATGCCAGTTCCGTACTAATGAAAATACTCTCCACACACAGTCGGACCATTCCCAGCTTTTTCGGCTGAGGCTGAATACCTGAAGCAGTTATAGAGGTAATGCCATGAAACTTCAGAAACAAGAATACCTGTCCATCGACACCCTGATCCTGGCAGTCGCTGGCATCTGGTTTGTATCTGTGTTTTTCAACCTGATCCTCTGACACGAATCCGGACCGGGGTCTCTTTAAGGGACCCTCTATCTCCTTCCGACAGCAATTCCTCCTTCCTCGAGTCAATCGAATTCCGCTATCTGTCATCCGAATCGACGAATACCGGACCCATCCACCGAATCTGATTCAACACAAAACATGACCTCAGTCACTTTGTAGACAAACGGTCGGCAGAGTGTGACGAAGTACCCCATCAAGGTGTGAACTCAGGACTCATGCCTGACACGCTAACACCGATATGGTTGGTGTCAGTGTTACTTCAGAGCATCAACCATGAATACTTTCCGTATCTTCACATCGAGCCTAATCCTGATCGCCTTTTGCGGATTAATGAGCACGGAAGCACTGGCCCAACGGCACTATCATGATGGATCTTCCAGTGGCGACAGTATGTCCTCCACTCTTTCTTGGAGAAGCACACGCTATCTGGCCAAGCGCTACCTGGGGGATTTTCAAACCGTGGACCCGTCCATCTCATACCGGGACCTGATCCACTACATAGACTCCCTCAACGCCAGTTCAGTAACCGAAGCCGAAGCCGCCCTTCAGGACTACCTGGCCTCCCTCCAGGGTACGGCTGGCGCCACCAATCAAGCACCCACGATCAGCGGCCAACCGGCTGCCAGCGTGGACGAAGGTCAACTCTATAGCTTCTCGCCCTCCGCCAGTGACCCGGAAGGTGACAGCCTGACCTTCACTATTGTGAACTGCCCCAACTGGGCAAGCTTCGACAGCCAGAGCGGCACCCTCAGCGGCACTCCCGACTACAGTGCGGCAGGCAGTTACGACAACATCCAGATCAGCGTCGGCGACGGTGATCTGTCCTCTTCTCTGCCCGCATTCTCCATCGCCGTCAACGATGTAAACCAGGATCCGGTCGGCATGTCCCCCGACCCGGTCACGGGCGCCCCCACGTTGCTTTCGGCCAGCATCAGCGGCGACAACGTGAATCTTGACTGGACACAGGAGAATGACATTCCCGATGGCGGATACGACATCGTCATCGACGGCAGGGACACCAACACTCAGTACCGCACCACAGCAACCTCGATAAGCATCGGTGGCCTCGACCTGAGTCAGTCGCACTGTTTCGCCATACAGGCAAGGTACACCAGCACCAACGAGTTCTACGACTCCGATCAGCTCTGCACCAGTGCCATGGCACTCCCCAACCAACCGCCCGAAATCAGCGGTACGCCCCAGACCACGGTCCAGGTGGGGGAGAGTTACAGCTTCACTCCGGCGAGCAGCGATGCCGATGGCGATACGCTCAGCTTCACGGCGGTCAACCTGCCGGCATGGGCCAGCCTCGACAGTGGCACCGGCGCCCTGACCGGCACTCCTGAGGCCCAGGATGTAGGAAGCTACTCGGGTATCGAGATTCTTGTCACCGACGGAGAAGCCAGTACCTCCCTGCCACCCTTCACGCTGGTCGTGGAAGCTGTCCAGTCGCCGACCACTGCCTCCACAACGCTGATGTGGACCGCCCCATCCACTCGCTCCGACGGGACTGCCCTGCCGCTCAGTGAGATCAGCGGATATCGCATCTACATGGGCGATTCGGAGACATCACTGGCTCCCGTCATGGACATCAATGACCATTCAGTGACCGAGTACACCCTGACCGACCTTACGGCAGGCAGCTACTATTTCGGCATCACGGCGTACGATGTCGGTGGGAATGAGAGCGGACTGTCAAATATCATTCTCCTTCCCACACTCTAATCGCCACCGAGTGTACCGGCCGTTCAGGCCGGTACACCGCTACTCCCACGACAACGTCCAAATCGGCTACACTGGAGTCAGATTCCGGCCATTGCCGGTCACGTTACCCTGGACTCTCCTGACTCTCATGCCGGACACACCTCAAGCCGAAAAGCCTGCAAAGCGAAGAGCCTCGCCCCCAAAACAACCTCCCAAAGAGTTGCCACAAGACTATTCGTCTCTGCCACAGAAGCCGATCAAGCTGAAATCGGATGTAACGCTTCCGCCGGTGCTCAAACGAACCAGCTCAAAACAACGAACGACACAGCGCGCGATTCCGCGACCGACAAAGCCCAAAGCAAAGCCAAAGCAGCGAAAATCGGGACATGAGCCCGCGAACCTGCTGGATAACCTCTCTCCACGAGCCAAGGAGATCGCCATCGCATCCGCAGCGAAACAGGGCCTAGACACCATGACCTGGCTGGAGCAGTTGATACTGGAGAGTCAACAGCGTGAACCAACAGCCTCGGACACCGTTGCCGAGTCACTGCAGACGATCGAGAAGCGCCTGGAGCGCATTGAAAAACAGCGGGGCTTCTGGAGCCGTTTCTGGGAAGAGTATGTCGAGCCCTATAGACGGAAGCCGTAGATACGGGGGCGGCGGGGACATGGCCTCGTACGCAGGACTTGCCATTTTAGCAATCACGGATAGTGCTCCAGTGATCCACAGTCAATCAAGCATCAACATCGAATATTTCGGTTGTTGCCCTTCCCCAGTTACAACGACCTGCCGATCAATCAAAAAGCGTTTATCTTTTTACCTTAGCCCATCAACACCGATCGCCCCCCACACCCTGAATGCGGATAGCTGATCGCACTCATCATTGTCTGCACACGTAGCTTTTATGGGATCCTGAGCAACCCTATACGGCAAAACGACCATCCACGGCCAAACTTAAGGATTCGAGTCAGAAAATAGATAACGGGTTGCGTTCACATAGAGATGACTGAACAAGTCTGGAAAACTCTGCCGATATTCCTCGAGTACACCCCGGACCTGCAGCACATCATCCAGCTGCGCAGAGAACATCGCCAAAGAGCGCAAGGTATCGATATCGGCAACGACGAAATTCAAGGTTCCTTCATTGTGTTCAACAATGAAAATCTCGAAGGGGCCAAGTGCAAACAATTCAGAAAGATGCTCCTTTACGTACCCCATCTTAAAGCACTCTAGCAGAATGTCATCGATACCATGCCGCCACAGCAAAAGTTTTTCCGCCATTTCCTTATTCCCGAAGCAAATGCGCTTGCTGATGCCGGGCGCCAACTTCTTGATCATGTCCGGCGCCCTCTCTTCATACTCCTCCCGAAAGATCTTCAGGGCCTCTGATTCAAGCTCGAGGAAATCCATCCGCCGGTCACGCGGAAACTTGATCAACCAATGATTGTTGTCTATGTCCGCATAGTGCAGTCTTGACTCGACATTCGTCACAAAACCGCACTCCTCGCACACCATCCGCCCCCAGGCGCCGTTGATTATCTGGTCGACCGCGTCGGGATTGTCATTTGGATTCAGACTGGAGTAGACGGCCATATTTTGTACGTGGCCGCAGTTTGGGCAGGTTAGCTCGTGCAGATCGAATTTACTCATGGAAATGCCGCATATCCTTTCAACGTTGGCGAAGAGTCGTTGCCCCACCTTGAACCGATATAGGAGAGGCGTTTACGCCAAGTTGCCTCACATAGGCGTGAGAAATGCTCAACGGTGCGCTGACGCTGATCAGGTTTCAACAAAGACCCGGCAAGATCCAATCCCACCTCCGGAAAGTCAAGTTTAAGCGACGGCTCAACGCCGTCTTTCGCGACTGTCAGAGACAGATACAGTGTCTGTTCCGGATTATTCTTCAAGACCGCATCACTGACATATTCCCAGCCTGTCGACGCCGCGGCCGAAGAAAACCTGGCAAATGCGCATTGCAGGTTATGCTTGACCATGGCATGGGTCTGTGGCGTCAAATACTGTGTAAAATACATCTTGTAGCGCAATCTCCCACTGGAATCTGACGACAGCGCTACGAAATGAACGCTCTCCTTTTGTACAATGCCTGCCAATTCCCTGAATGGTCCCGTATCGATCGAATGATTAGCGCACTTGGTTACCAGTTCCAGCGCCTGTTCCAGCGTAGGTCTGCGGCGATAATATACCGCAATCTGGCGCTCAGATTCCGCTTCTTCGCGCTTCCACTCAAACTTGACGAAGGCCCGCTTGTGATTGAAATATTCAGCGAATTGCAGGTGCGCCTTGGCCGCTTCACGGAAACCCCATTTATTCATTGCGCCCTGAACCTTTTCGGTGAGCGCTTCCGTTTCACCGCGCAACAGGAAACCGACAGATTCACCATCCTGGCTCAGGATCAGCTCTGCATAGCCAACAAGCTCATCTGAAACAATGCGTACGATTTCTGCCACTTCCGCATTTGCATGCGGCACACAGCGTTGCACCAGCCAGGATATCGCTGCGAAGCGCTGTTCCAGGCTCATGCAATCGGGTGGACGTGGGTATCGAAAAATGTCTGCCATGCCGGCACTCGACTCAAGCGGCGCAATCGCTCAACACCGGGACCTTCTGCGTAATAATGCATATATAATTCCGCAAAGAAATCACTCTCGCCAAACAGCGAAGAATCTGAAACCCTCTGCTCCATCACAGTGATACCGAAACTGTAGAATTGGTTGTAATAGGTATTCCAACTGTAGTATCGATTTCCGTATCGCTTCATTCTATCGGGATGCCAATGTATGTTTACTCCCAGACCAGCCAGTGATTTTGCCGCTTCTATCATGGGCACATCATCGTTCCAATAGGTTCGGATGGGATCCCCAGCGCCGGCATAGTCCCATAGAGTCTGGGTGCCATCCGTGGTAGTGACATAGCTGTTCAGCTTGAGTTTAATCTGTGCTTGATCAGCCGCAATGACATCGCTTCCGCTGTGCGCGCCACTGTTTCTCCGCCATGGATTACTCATATGCCTTTCCCACACATCAGACCGATCCCAATCCCAGAAATTGGGAGCGCTTTGTTTGAAATTTCTCGATGTTGCACCAAGTCGGTCATCGATTGCATGGCCTACTTCGTGACGTACCGTTCCACGGAGTTCGGACTCCGGCTCGGGAACACGAAGAGAGAGAAGACCCGCGCTCTCCGTCCAGGTTCCTCCATGCGACAGCCCGGCAACAATGGCAAGCGTTTGTATATTCTGGTTTGCGCTCGCGATATGGCTACTCGGCATCTGTTGCACGGCACTATGCAGAACTCTTATTCGCTCTACAGTCCAGGCAGGCACCTGTGCGCCGCCTGTGGCGGTAGCCGTTGCCGCAACATTCCAGCGCCGCCTGAACGAGGCGAGTACCCGTTGTGCATTGTCATCGTTTGCAATGTGATTGTTAACATCGGAAATCGTCTGAGGGGCCATAGTATGGCCGGGATACATCTGGTCGACGAGATCGGTTTGGAAATTGTTCCCGCGAGGCCCTTCGTAGATATCGCAAGCCTCATTGACTGCTGCAGGAAACAGCATGAGGGCATGATAGGCCTCTTCCGCCGTAGCCCAACGGGTTAATTTGTCCGCCACCGTACCCATCACAATGCCAAGCTCGCTGTCGCTCAGTTCGTCCCGCAACTCGGTCAGTAAAGGGCCGTTAAGCATCAAACTGCGCAAGTTGGGAAGGCTGGCGTATCTAACCGCTGAATAGATATTGGCTTCGTCTGTTCCCCACCCCGAGGCTGCAGCATGGATTCTGGTCTCCAGCGGCATATTGAGATACCCAAGCACATAACCCCATTCGACACGAGTCAATTCACCTCGCAATTCCTCCATGAGCACCGGATCCCCACGCACCAGATCCTTCTCCGGCTGGCTTGCATTGCGCAACAGTGTATAGATCCTCTGCTCATCAGTACCCCAACCGCTCATGGCATCACGCAAATCGGCCTTTATATCGCGTTGCACGACATCTTTGCTGCCACCTGTTGATATGGAGGCACCCTCAGCCGGTCCTGCCGTTCCCACTTCCCCCTCACCATGCCCAACTCCTGAACGGATGCCTGTTTGCTGGATTACGTGGGTCAACTCATGTGCAAGCAAGCGTCTCCCCTCATAGGATGATGGCGCATAGTAGCCGGAATTGAATGCGATATGGTTGTTGAGAGTAAACGCCTTTGCATTGATAGCCTGCGAAGCCCTTGCGGCATCTCCATCCGTATGAATCCGTACAGAATCCAGGCCGACACCAAAGCGCGGTTCAAAAAAATTGCGCTCTTCGCCAGTTAGAGGACTACCGCCGTGCTGGATAGCCTCGACGCCATGCTCCAGCAGTGGAGTATCGCTTTTCAATCCATCCGCCATACTCTTTGCCTGCAGCGTTTCCTCCTGTTTATCGTGCCGCCCCTGGGCTCCGAGGCCGTCATCTGCACTCGATGATGACATCCTCATCACCTGATCAGCCACTCTGTCGGCTTCCAGTTCATACTGATCATCAGGCTGACCCAGCTTGAGCTTTGGCTGAATACCGATCTGGGAAAGGTCACTTGCATAGACTTGTTCAGCTCCGTTGGGGACCGGATCAGCAAGAGGGCTGACAGACATGGTTTGCTTGCTTGTATTGGCGAATGGAACAGGTGTTCGGGAAAGTGCGTAGTGCACAGACTCAGTGACCGGCCGTGCTAACAGTGATGCCTTAGAAGCCTTTTTTTTGCCCCCTTGAGCCTGCTTACCCTTGATTGGCGCTATTTTTTTCACTCTGTCTCATCCTCGACAAACAGAAATCAACTAACAGCGATCATTTTTTCCTCATACAACCAGGAAGCCTATGACACACTAGGATCGCTTACCGGCGACTGCTCGAATATCTGCCCCATAACAACCCACTCCATAAGAAACTTATCGTTGCCATACGGCCAGCACCTAACTCGCGATAACACCTCGCATTGCTCCCCGTTTTCCACCATGCGGCTTATCCAACATGGCAACGGCTAACGTCTTGATTTCGATTTACCATAGCAATAGGCGCAATAGTCATAGCCAAGCTGTTCAGCTTCGGCTTCATTGCGGAAGTAGATCCGGTGATCGGGCCGGATCTCCTCGATCTGACAGCCGCTCTTCTCGTTGCTCAGATCATGCAGCTCACGGCTGGCGGAATTTCCGAGCAGGCGGGTGCGCAGTTGACAACCTTCGCCGCCCTGCCCGGTCTTGGCCAGCACGATGTCGCGATAGGCGACCGTGGCCGGAGCCGGGTAGAGCGGGGTCGTGACCATGGTCAGCTCGCCGCCGCTGGGACGCGCCCCGACATACACCGGCTCCTTGGCCAGCGTGTCGCGGATCCGGGCGTTGATGCGCAGGCCGCTCGCCAGACGCTGCGGTTGGGTCTCGACATTGGTCCTGAGCGACAGATCGCGTCGCAGCAGCCCCAGTTCGCTTTGCGGCTCCTCGGCGGCCTCGATGTCGGCGGCAAGTCCCGCGGCCCAGGACTCGCGGCTCACACTGATCTTGAAGTAACCCTTGCTGTCGGTCATCGTCTCGGCCACGGCGGTCTGGTTGCCGTCCGGATCGGGGTAGAGGGCGACCGTCGCCTTGGCGACCGCCACCCCCTCGCGGGTGTGGACATAGCCGTGCAGCTGCCAGACCTTCTCGGCCCGCTCGATCGGCAGGGTGGAGATCCGGTCATGCTCGATACGGGAATTGACCAACATGCGGTGTTCGTTCGCCATGCGTCGATCGGCCTCGACGACCAGGGTATGGCCGGCGCCGTGCTTGGCCTCCAACCGTGCCCGTTCACGCCGGCTCTGTACCAGTTTAGCGCGCTTGACCTTGCCCAGACCGGCGAAGCTCTCGGCGCGAAAGGCATCGAGCCGGCCCGGAACCTGGCCCGCCACCTCGGTGATCTGATCGAACGAGAAGCTGGTGGTCTTGCGTTTGTTGGTGGCCATCTCGATTCTCCTTATGCCGCGCTTTGTCTAGGGTATGAGGTTGAGCGGTCCGCCGCTGTTGGTCGCCGCCCCGTGCGTCAATTGCCGCGCAAAGATGTTGCGCCACTCCTCGAACATCGGACACCAGGACTCGAAGATGCTGATCGACTCGAACAGGATCTGGTTGTTGTGCTCGGCGATGCGGGTGGTCAGGAAGCTGCCGAACCAGACATCCAGCGGCGAACGGAAATTGAGGATGCAATGGGTCGCCTGATTGTCGCTGCAGTTGTTGAACAGCAAACCCATGGCCAGCGACGAGAACAGGGTGATGAACAACGTCTCCTTGAAGCGGTTGTCCTGGATCCGCACCGTCATGCCGATGGCGATCAGGTTGCTGATCAGGACGTCGACCAGGTAGTCGCAATCGAACTGGTTGTTCTGCACCGTGACGTCGTCCAGGGTGATGATGAAGATCGAACTGATGGCAAAGTCGAACTGAGTCTCGGTCAGATCGGTCAGCACCTGGTTGTCGGTGAACATGACATTGCCGTTGGCCATGTAACGGCCGAAGGTATCGTCGTCCAGACCGCTGCCGGCCTCGGGGGTGAAGCCGTCGCGGATGCTCGGCAGCGAACCCGGGTCGCCCGGGTCGGTGGTCACTCCGGTGAAGATGAAGGTCTGCAGATAGAACTCGTTCGACCAGCCGAGGTTGAAGATCCACACGGTGCTGGCCCAGAAGCCCGGGTCGGAGAAGTCCAGAACGATGCCCTGACTGGCGAGCTGATTGCCCTGCACCGTCACCGGCCCCAGCGCCTGCAGGAACAGGGCCTGGCCGAGCGGTTGACTGATCTGGTTGTCGTGGAGGCGAATCGCCGCCACACCGTTCTGCCGCGGCCGGAACTGGCCCAACACTTCGATCGGATCGATCCCCGGCAGGGCGAACATGATCACCAGACCGCCGCGCGCGCCGGGCATCACATCGTCCTCGCCCTCGGGGGTCTTGGCGCCGTTGTTGCGGATACGGTTACGGCAGGCGTCCAGACCGGCGATGTGCAGGCCGAACACGCCGCACACGGTCTGACGCTGGTCCGGGCCGTTGTGTTCGATGACGTTGTCGTACAGGCGCAGATACTCGACATCCGCCAACGAAACGCCACCATAACCCATCGCCCGGCGCATCCCAGGCGGAATGGGCGCCAGTAGGCGGCTGAGGCATTGGCGGATACGGTTGCCCAGAATGCTCATGCGCACCACGCTGATGAACTCGTCCTCCTCGGCCAGATCGAAGAAGGCCACCACGCCGATACCGTTCAGGCCCATGTGCTCGATACGATTGCGTTCGATGCGCAGATCGTAGAGCGCGCCTTCGGAGACATAGCGCGGATCACCGGCTTCGACCACCGGCGGTTGATAGTTGTCGCCCGGGGCGCAGGGATCGCAGGGGTCGTCGCGGTTGACGGTCCAGCCGGGGGTGCGGCCCTGGGTGTTGCCCTGCTCGTCGATCTCCAGCAGCGAGCCCAGGGTGATGCCGTTGCCGATGCCGCCGGCGATCCGGTTGTCGATCACATCGACCCGCTCCGATCCGCCGCCGATCTGTAGACCGCCTCTGCCCGCCTCGGCCGCCTCGGGCTGGATCTCGCTCGCCAGCGTGGTCGCGATGCCGAACTCGTCACCGGCGGCATCGGTCACCACCACCGCCAGATCGGTGGCGACGCTGCGCGGGCCGGTGAGGATGCGGTTGTGCTCGAGCAGCACGTCGTCGCCACGGACATAGATCCCGGGCCAGGGTCCGGGCGTGTCGTCCATTTCGACCAGACAGCGCTGCACCTTCAGTTGGGACAGACCGTCGAGCATCAGCGCCGACTGCTCGGCGGCGCGCACGCGCAACTCCGCCAGCACCACGTCGCGTGCCGGCAGCACCGCTCCCTGGGCTGTGGCCAGATCGCGGATCTCGACACCGATACCGGTGGGATGGGCCTCGATGGTCATGCCCGTGATCTTCAGGTTGCGCTGGCCGAACATCCGGAACACCGGCTCGGCGACCGTCTCGCCCGCGTCCGCGTCCGGCTCGTCCGAGATCACCCGGGTCTTGGCGATGCCGCAGCCACGGATGATCACATCGTCACGGGCGATCACCACGTTCTCGACATAGGTGCCGGGCAACACGCAGATCTCGCCCGGGCGATCGGCCGGCAGCGCATCCAGCGCCGCCTGGATGGTCTCGAAGTCGCCGAAGCTCTGCAGGCCGTCACCGACCTTGAAGCTGCAGCAGTCCTGTTGCCGGGTCAGCGGCTGGAACACCTGACGGCAGTCGTGGATCGCCTCGCCGCCGGTCTCGGTGACCACCGGCCCGTCGCTCCAGGTGATGATCGCCAGCGGCGCGCGATGATAGACCGGGCCGTCGGGGACGGCGGTGTCCGGCCACTCGACATCCGGATCCAACTCGATGCCGGCGGCCCGTACCGGGAAGCTCCAGTAATCGCCGGGGCGATAGTTGCTGTTGCCGGCGGTGGCGGGATCGAACTCCAGCCGCAGCCCCATGACAAAGTTCTCGGGCGCGCCGGTGGCATAGTCCTCTATCAGCTCGATGCCATCCCACAGGCGGAAGAAGAAGGCCTCGCCGGCGACCGGCGGATTGCCGTCCACATTGCTCAGTTGCAACAGGCCGTCGGCCACCAGACTGGCGTCGGCGCTCAGATATCGACGCCAGTGGCCGAGCTCCTCATCGTAGGCTAGCGCCTCGAGCCAGAACTCGGTCCAGCCGCAGTGGTTGATCGCCTGATCGTTGCCCTCGATGCTGATCTCGGAGAGATCCCCACTGGCCACTCCGCGGCCGACCAGCCCGCCGTTGAAGCGCGACCACTTGAAGCGGGCCCTGCCGGCGCCGTCCGGCTCGCCGATCTCGAGGCGCATCAGATAGTGCTCGAAACCGGTAAAGCCTCCGCCCAGATCGACCGGACACTCGCCGGTCACGCCCAAACCGGGCTCCGGGGTCACCGACAGCCGGCCCTTGTCCGCCGGGTCGTCGATCAGCCGTTCGAGATTGCCGCAATCCTCATCCTCGTCCAGCCGCAGCAGCCGCAGCCCGTACTGCAGTTTTGACCGTTCGGTGGTGTCCGGCCCGCCCAGCGCCGGTTCCAACAGGAAGCGCTCGGGATCGCCCGGATCGCCCGGCGGCAGCCGGACCTGAAAGGCCGAGAATGCCTCCTCCCAGACCTCCAGCACCACGGCGTCGCGCACATCGGCGGCGATGCTGCCGGCGTCCGGCTCGGGGTCGTCGATCGGCGGGCCGAAGTAACGGGCGGTGAGTTCGACCGTGTCCTGTTGGCCCAGGTAGAGGTGCAGACCATCCAACCAGCCGCGACCGGGCTCCAGGGTCACCCGCACCTCGCTGCCGTCGCTCGCAGCCTGCAACACGCGGAGACCGTCACGCTCGGCGGCCGGGATGGCGGCCGTGTTGGGGCCGAAGGCATCCTGGCCAAGCAGCTCACGCAGGTGGCGGCCGATCATAGTATCGGCGTTCCAGTCCTGGTCGGTCAGGACCCGGCCCTGCTGCTGCCAGACACCGGTGAAGTTCTCGCCAGGGATGTAATCGAGTTTGGAGAAATCCCCTTTCATCGCACTGGTCCTTAGGTTATGGGTATCAAAACGGGTCGGGTCCCTACCGGTACGAACTCCCGGTAGCGAATGCCGAGGTTCTTCCATTTGTGGGTGTTCAGCAGATAGCCGAACGCCCCCATGGCATCCTGTTCCGGACCCTGCTCTAACAGACTGCGATCGCTGCTCAAGCGTAGCTGGCCGTATCCCGGCTGCCCGAACCACTCGTGGCTGAAGCCGAGCCGGACCGCGCTGCCGAAGACACAGCCGTGATGCGGCGGCAGGCGATCGCCGTCGCCGCTGAAATAGCTGAAGCGGATGCAGCCGTACTGGTGATCCTGCACCTCCAAGCGGTGCAGGAAGATTGCGCCCTCGCCCTCGGCGCGATCGACCCGGGTGCGGCCGAACACGGTCAGGCCGGCGAAGCGGATGTCCGGGCCCAGCTGGTCCTGCGGCGTCGGGCCGGTGGGGCCGAGCGCCAGATTGCCCGGGCCGTCGCCGACGCCGCTGCCGGCATCGATGAGGCTCTCTTCAAGCTCGAGGAAGTAGCCGGAATCGACCCGCATTGCTCCGAGTAGCGAGCGGCGGATTTCAATGATCGGGGTCTGATCGAAGGCCAGCTCCTCGGCCGGATCGTCGATGAAACCATAGTCGTTGGTCAGGTCGAAGGCGGCGCGGAACTCCTGCCGGACACCGTCTGGGCTGCCGTCGAGCTGCCAGGCGCCGCCGGGATCGAGGGTGCAGCCATCGACCACCAGGCGATGGAGCGCGGCCTGCTCGATCAGGGCCGCATCTCCGGCAAACGCCGCCGCGCTGCGATCCCAGGTCAGATACAGGCCCTCGAGACGCACCTCCAGAACATCCAGGCGTTCGGCCGCGCCGGCAGCCAACAGATCGGCCGGGCGGAAGCGCAGCGGACGTTGCAGCCGCACCACCGGGCGTTGACCGCTCGCGGCGCGGATCCACAGCGGGAAGTTCGGCGTCAGGGTCGGCGCCCCGCCCTCGCTGCCGTTGCCGCTGACCAATGCCGGATCCAGATCGTAGGTCTGGCTGTCCTGGATCTCGACGATCAGCGGTCCGGGCAGGCTGAGCGCGTCGGCCAGATTGTCCAGCGCGGTACGCAGGGCGGTCCCGCCGCCGCTGACCGTGCGCAGAGTGACCGCTTGATCCTGCCAGCGTCCCGGCGAGTCGCGTCTGACGATCGGGTGGGCGCCGGTCGGTCCGGAGAAACCGTAGGTGTAGCTCAGGTAGAGACCGTCGCGGATCGGCTCGGCCTCGGCGCTGAGGTCGGTAACCCCGAACAACACCCGGCCAAGACGCGGATCGACCACGATCTCATAGTCGCGCAGCGGCGGATTCAGACCCTCCTCCCAGGCGCACAGATTGGCGCCGCGCAGATGCCACCAGCGCCGGTCGGCGGCGGGCAGCTGCAGCGGCAGTCCGGCCAGCACCTCGGGCAGGTGCAGGATCAGGCCGACGCTGCCCTCGCCCGGGGCCGCCGGATCGCCGGTATAGCCGCGTACCTCGACATAGGGCGAAGGGTGTTCGAGATGATGGCGCTCGTCGCCGACCACCGCCTCGCGGCTGATCCGCGGCCAGGCCATGGGACCGGGCACCGCGTCCAGGCTGCTGAGCTCGGGAGGATCCTCGTCGGCATGAAAGCGATGGGTGTTGAACAGCACCAGCGGATCGCCCAGCGGATGGACGATGCAACGCACCACCGAGCGGCTGGCGTCCAATTGATCGGCCTCGATGAACTCGGGTGTGACAACCGGCACCTGGTAGTCCTTCAACCGCCAGAGATAGATACCCAGGTTGGGCAGGTTGTAGCGCGGCGCTCCCAGCTGACCGGGCTTGAGATCGGCGACATGGGCGAAGGGATCGAACGGCCCGTGCAGCAGCGCCAGCTGCGCCGGCGCGCGCAGGTTGACCACGCCGCCGCGCACCGGAGTGCTGATATCGGTATGTAGCGTGAGCGGCGGAACGCCGCCCTCGTCCGGGCGCTGGTGACTGAGGTGCTGCGCCCAGAGCAGCCGTTCCCGCGACTCGACCGCATGCGCCGCCCAGCCTGACAGGCTGTAGCTCAACGACTCGATGGCCGCCAGCGTGCCCTTGCGGCGGCGGTGGAATACCGTACGGGCGACATCGGCGCGCAGGGTCCAGGGGTCGCCGGACAGGTGCGAGGTGCCGAGCAGATCGGCGATATAGGGGATGACCCAGTCGTCGCAGGTCTCGATGAAGAAGTCGTGGTAGAGCGCCTCGACGTGGTCGCGCATACCGCGCATGACCTGATCGAGGATGTCGAGATACTCCTCGAGCTGACCGGCGGGCCGTTGCTCGGTGTCCCGGATCCGGTAGATCTCGGGCAGTCGCCGGTAAAGGCTCTGGCGCGGCGTGCTCATGACTCACACTCCTGCGCCACCGCCTCGCGGCTGAGATTCAACACCAGATGATCGACATAGAGGGCGAGCAGGCGGTCGCCCGGACACCCCAGCGCCTCCTCGTTGTTCGGCGTGATCGGCGGCGCCAGCTCGCCCGGATCCTGCTCCAGGGTTACGCCCAGGTCCAGCCACTGGAAACCGTCGACCCGCGCCCAGGCCACGCCTTCGACCTGCTGCGCCACGGCCAACACCTGAGAGACGTGCACCCCCTGACCCAGTCGTCGGGCCGTCTCGCCAAACAGGCCGTCATCGGGATCTATGCCCTGACCCTCGGTGCCGGTGACGCCGAGCGCGGCGAGCAGCGTGGCCTCGATGTCGCTTTCGCGCCGATCGCTGCGGTAGCCGACACTCAGGTCGAGATAGACATACTGACGCAGGGCCTGACGGACCTTGACTACGAAGCGTGCCGCACCGCGGCAGCGATTGAAGGTGGACATGCTCTGCTGGACCTTGACCGCCTCGGCGGGCTCGCCGCCCTCGGTCAATACGGTCAGACGGATCAGCGGCGCGCCGTTCGGCGCCAGCCACTCGGCCTTGGCCTTGCGCACCCCGGGCAGGCCCAGCGCCTCGGCCTCGTAGTCGGCCAGGCCGACCATCCGACCCAGGCTCTGCATCCTTAGCGGCGCCGCCTCGCGGGCATTGTCGGCGGTCTCCGCATCGGCACCGCCGACCGCCGGTCCCGGCATCCGCACCTGCTTCAGCTGCTTCAGCTTGCCGGTGGCGCTGGGCTTGCCGTCAGCCGCGCCGCGCGCGCCCGTGCCCTTGCGATAGAGGGCGACCACATTGTTCTGCCCCGTCGGCAGCCGGGCACCGGATTTGCCGTCGCCGAACTGCACATAGCTGGCGCCCTCCTCATCCTGGCGCACCACATAGACCCTCTCCTTGGGGCCGCGGCCGTAGAGTACCTCGACCTGCTGCCACTGCAGAGCGTCGACATAGACCAGCAGCTCCGGCGCCTGGGCCGGGGTTCGCGTCTCGTCGAGCAGATAGGTCAGCGGCGTCTTGGGGATGGCGAAGGTCTGGAAGCTCTGCCGGGCATCGCCGGAACCGAGCACCACCTGCGGCTGGGTCTCGCCCTGATCGGTGTGCACCAGATTGCCATAGACGGTGACCTTGGGCTGCAGCTCGTCGAAATCCCCGCGCGGGAAGCTCGGCGGATCGCTGAGGGTGATCGGCCACAGCCAGTCGTCGATCGGGTCGCGACCGGTCAACTCGGCGGCGCCCACCTGCGCGGTGACCCGGACCGTCTGCAACCGGCCGTCCTCGTGTTGCAGCATCAGCTCGCGATCGAACAGCTCGCGGGCATCCCGATACTTGCCGAAGTAGTGGAGTAGCGTGTTGCTGAAGGCCCCGCTGTGCCAGTCGCTGGGCGCGGCGAAGGTCAGCTCGGGACTGACCGCCTCGTGGAAGACCAGCGAACGCAGATCGGCGGTCTCGGCATCGACCTGAGTGTTGGCGATCAGGCGCTGGCCCAGTCCCACCGCAGTGCAGCTGCCCGACATCGCCGCCCACACCTCGGTATCCAGTTGCACGGACTCGACCCTGCGTACCACGGTGAAGGGGCGCGAGATGTCGATCAGGACGACCGCGACCTCAGTCGACTGATCGATGACGCCGATTTCGTAGTACCCCTTGGCGGCATGGACGCTGGCCGGCGACTCGTAGAAGACCAGCTCGCTGGGCAGCGACTCTGTCATCGCCATCTCGATCGATCCCCACTCGGCAGGTGCCGACTTGGGCATCACGGATCCCCCGCCACTGTACGGTGCGTAGGCTTCCCTGGCCGTACCGCCGCTGCGCGATCGGGTGCCGGCAGCGGAGGCGGCGCCCGTGAACCGGCCTTGACAGATCAGGGTGCTGCCGAGCGGCAGGTCGTCGATCTCACCCTCGAGCAGCATCTCGGTGGCACCGATAGTGGCGTAGTAGTCGCGCTCGCCGCTGTGCGCTGCGTCGATCTTGCGCGCGTAGTTGGTCGAGCGCAGATCCTGGATACCGGTCAGCTCGTCGATGTCGCCGCCGAAGCGGCTCGGCGCATTGTGGCCGAAGTGGCGGAAACTGCGATCGATGACATAGGCCCTGACCTGGGTGCCGCGGGCGAGCTGCAGTTCGCCCTCGAAGCGGACGATGATCCGGTCCAGCACCGTCTCGGTCTCCTTGACGATCAGGATCTCGGCGGCGGGCTGCACATAGGACGATGACCAACTGCCGCCACCGGCGTCGAACTTACCGGTGTCCGGAATCAGCATCAGGCGGTCACCCTTCTTGAGCTCCAGGGCCTGGCGACTGCTGAGATCGTGCTTACCGCCAACCGCGGTCAGTTCCAGTTCGGTCAGACCCTTGCCGATGATCCCGGCCGGCTTGCGCGGCCGATAGAGGCGGAACTCGTTCTGCGCCGGATAGGCCGTATGCTCGGTGATGGTCTCGAAGATCGAGGCCTGATCGAGATCCTCGAGCTGGACCTTGATGCCGAAGCCCATGGGCACGCTAACCGGTTGTCCGTTGTTGAGCGGATCGTCGACGATCAGGGCGAAGGTCGCCTCGCCGCCGACGCCCGGCGCCAGCCGATAGCCGGTCAGCTGCACCAGCCGGCTGATGCTCTCGCGCCAGTCGGCACTGCGCAGGAAGACCTCGTTGGCATACAGCTCCTGATAGAAGGCCAGGATCTCGGCGACGATCGCGCCACCCTCGAGCAGCGCGATGCCCGGATCGTCGGCCTCGCGATGGGTCCAGGCCTGCAAGCGTGCGGACTGATCGAGCCGGTCGAGCAGGTGTTCGCGGAAGCTCGCATAGTCGCCGAGCCGATAGCCGATCCGCGCCAGGCCCGGGCGGTTATGGATCAGGGCGGGAAAGCGTGCCGGGCGGTCGCAATCGTGTTCGCAGCTCATCGCCGGCCTCCTTGGATGTCGAACTGGATACGACCGTGTTCGAGATGGCTGGGGTCATTGGCCACCCGCACGATCTCCCAGGGCTTGACCTCGATGCGCTCGACCTCGGCCTTGGGCACGGCCTCGGGCGGGATATAGATGATGAGATCGGCACCCGCGCCCGGCTGGAAGCGACGCATGCTGAGCGAGACCACCCGCTCGATCCCGGTCACCTGCAAGGCGCGCCCCATGATCTGGCTGGCGTAGAGGTCCTGGCCGAAACTCCAGACATCGGGATGGAAGAAGCCGGGCTCGCCGCGCGGCGTATAGCCCTCGGAGAATTCGCGGGCCAGCTCATAGGCCAGGTCCTCCGGCCAGTAACCGGGTGCGGCGCAGACCACCAGTTCGATGTCCAGCGGCACGTAACGGGCGGGCCGGATCTCCAGGTCCTCGCCGATCAGGCGCACCGCGTCCAGATAGCCCTGGATGCGCCGGCGCAGGGTGTCGTCCAGCTCGGTGCCGCCGGCCGGATCGATCGCCACCCGCACCGTACGCCAGCTGCCGGTCCAGGCATAGCGGGCATAGGCGTGTGACACCTCGGGCAGCTCCTCGGCGCGGCGCACATAGTCCTCCAGGGTCACCGCACGCAGCTGTCGGGCGCGATAGGCGACCGGTACCCGGCGGATGATCTCGGCCACCGGCTCGGGATCGCGGCCGTTGCCGACATCGAAGGGATTGCGCAGCGCCAGCAGATGGGTCAGCTCCTCGAAGCCGCTCAGACTGTCGGCGCCGACATTGCCGCTCGCACCCTGGCCGACCTGGTAGTCGCAGACCACCACCGCGGTATCGGCGAGTGCGGCGCCGTTCACCCCGTCGCCGAAACGCAACAGGCTGAGTCGCCGCTCGTCGGTCTCGACCAGGAAGTGCTCGTCGTCGCCCTGGCTCTCGATCAGGTCGGAGCGCTCCGCCCAGCTCTGCAGACCGCCGGCCTCGGACCAGGCGCCGCTGGCGTCGATATGGGTGACGCCGACCTGAAGCGTGGTGACGGTCGGATGATCGCCGCCCGGAGTGGTGTTGCGATAGGCCAGCGGCGTGACCGGCAAAGCGCAACTCGTCCCCCAAGGGGTTGCCTGCCAGTAGCCGTAGTCGAGCCGGATCAGATCGCTGGCGGTCCCGACCGGCAGCGGCAGGCCGGGCGGCAGAAAGACCGTGTGGTGAGGCCGGCCGTGACTGGCCTGGATCAGGTTGGCGTGGAAGGCGCTGATAGCGTCGACCACAGCTTCGTCGCACTGGCTGAGGAAGCAGTAGCGACGCTTCAACGCATCCGCGGCGCGCCAGTGCACCCGTACGCAGTAGCGGCTGGGCGCCGGCAGCGGGTCCTCGATCACCTCGGCCGCGGCGGCGCCGTCCAGCAGTTCGAGCAACTGGCGTTGGCCCGGGTCGCGGCCGTTGACCGTTCCGGTCTGCGGATTGAGTTTTTCCTCGATCACCAGACGGCGCACATCCTCGCGCCGGAACAGATCGCGCAACGCCTCGGCGTCGGCCAGCGACAGCGGGTCGAGCGGCGCCGGCAGGGCCAGATCGGCCGAGGTGGCGCCGATATCGAGCGCGGTCAGGGCTTCGCCCCAGTCATAGAGTCGCAGCTCGTTCAGTTCACGGAAACAGCGCTGGGCTTCGGCGGTGGTGAAGATCACCGCACCCGGCTCACTCCACGCCTCACCGCTCCAGACACCGTGACCGGCCGGGATTTCCAGCTCGGCGTCGACCTCGGCCAGCAGCCAGGTCGAGGCCTGGTTGCCCTGGTGGATGTGGTAGTCCATGAGGCGCGCATGGCGTGCCAGCGAGACCCGTTTGCGCGCCCGGGTGAGATAGGCCTCCTGCATCACCCGGTCCTGGTAGTCGCAGATCTCGTCGCCGTCGGCGGCCAGCAGATCGAGGATCACCTGATCGAGATCGGCCTCGCTGGTCGGCTCCCACTCGGGCACCCGCTCGCGCATGGCGTTGACCAGCACATGGCGCAAGGAGTCGAAATCGCGGGCCAGGTAGTCGATGATCGGACGTTCCGCCGGCGGCCGCACCGGTGTCGCCGCCGGCGCGCAGTTGATATTGAAACAACCGGGCCGGAACTTGAACTCGATGCTGGCGAACAGGGGATCGACCAGGGCGTCGCCGCCGGCGTCCTCATAGGTCGCCTCGAGACGGTAGGTCGAATAGTCGCCGATCGGTTCGACGGTCAGGTCGAGGCGGTTGTCGACGACGAAACTCAGCCCCGTGACCTGCACCTCCCCCGGAGCCTCACCGCCGCGCAGACGCGAGCCGCCGCGGATGACGAACAGGTCGGTTGCCGGGATGCCGTCGACATTGACCGCGGAGTCGATATCGGACAGATGCAGTCCGTTGTGGAAGAACAGCGACAGCACCGCGTGATCGGGATCGAGCGACGGCGCCAGCTCGACCTCGACCCGCAGCAGGCCATTGAGGTTGGCCGCCTCGAGATTGCGGGCCCGCTCGTCCAGGACTTCACTGTTGTATTTGCGGTTCATGGTTTGGCCTTATCCTTGATGCTCGAAGCGCAGGAACATCTCCTCACCGGTCTCGCGGATGCGGTACTTCAGCCCTATATGCATGGTGGCATCATCGTTCTCCACCTCCAGCGCCAGCAGCTCGATGCGGTGCCCCAGCCACTCCTGCAGTGCGCCGCTGATGGTCGACTTGGCGATCGCCGCGCCGACGTCGTCGTTGCGCTCGAACACCAGTCGGCGCAGACCGCCGCCGAGGCTCGGCAGCATCGGCCGCTCGCCCGGATTGGTCAGCAACAGCTGGATCACCTCCATCTTGATGTGCGCCTCGAGACCGCTCGGAGTGGCGCTGCGGCCGTCACTGCCGATGCGAAACGGAAAGGCGAGGTGTCGACCGCTCATCAGTAGAGTTCCCCCTCGGTCTGAATCGCCTGCACCGTGCCGTCGCCCCGGCTCTTGATCCGGTTATCGCCGGCACTGACCTGGACCACATCGGCGGCACCGGCGGCGATGCTGCCGCCCCCGCCGCCGCTGACCGGGATGCTGGCCGGGTTGTCCGAACGGATCAGCGGCGCGTCGGGCTCGCCGGTGACCTGGGTGGTCTCGACCGCAACGCTGAAGGCGCCGGCGTTGTCCCTGAGATGACGTACCACGCCCTGGGCGATGGCGACGAACAGCATGCGCCGATCCTCCTCGCCCATGTCCGGCAGGGTCGCCTGCTTCAGCCTCTGGTACTCCTGTGCCAGCGCCTGCTCCATGGCCTCGGCCATGCTGCTGTTGAAGTCGGCGACGGTTCCAGCTTTCAATGCCATGCTTGTCTCCTATCCCCTCAGCTATCCCGATTTCACCTTGGTCGAGACCAGACTCGGCGTCGGCATGGGGAAGCTCGGCACCGGCACCATCGGGGTCACCGGCAGGATGCCCGCGGCCAGCTGGCCGGGATGGGTGTGGGTCTGCAGCAGGGTGACCAGCTGGGTAAGGTAGTTGATCAACTCGTCGCCAAACACCACCGGGTGGCTGGCGTTCTCGACCAGCTCGATCTGCGGTGCCTCGACCACCACCTTGGTCGCGCCTTTCAGCAGCACCTGGCCGGCCTGGACCTCGATCTTGAGGATGTTGTCGCCGTTGTCGTCGCTGACGCTGAGGGTCTGGCTGTCGTCGTCAAAACTCACCAGTAGACCCTGCTCGCTGCGTATCACCTTGATCGCCGGTACCCCGCCGTCCCCCTCCTGGTTGACCGGCGCCTCGTCCTCGGCCCACCAGCAACCGGCCCAGAGCGGCCGCGACGGATCGCCGGCCTCGAACTCGATCCACACCCCTGCCCCGACCGGCGGCACCATGAACTGGCCGCTGCCGTCACCGGCATAGGGGGCGCAGGGCATGGCCCAGGGGGTCTCGGTGTCGCCCAGCACCTCGGGCACCTGGGCCTTGACCCGGCCCATGTTCTTCGGATCGTCGTTGTGGCTGACCAGGCCGCGGTACTTGCCGTAGTAGCGCTGACGCACCTGTTCGGCGAGCTCGGCAACCAGTCGTTCCATGCGTCCGTCATCCATCAGGAGACCCCGCTCGGCAGCGAGGACCCGCCGCCGCTGTCGGCATCGGCACGGGCGTTTCGACGCAGGCTGAGCTGCTGGCAATAGCCGCTGTTGGTGATGATGTGCAGTACCCGGCTGATAAGATAATTGCCGCCGAGATAACCACCGGGGCCGGCCACTGTGATCACCTCGTAGGGCTGCAGGACCTCGCCATAGTCATCGCCGTTCAGTTCGGCTTCGGCGCTGTAGGCCCAGCTGGAAAAGTCCACCACCGCCTGGGTCGCGGCATCGATGTCGGCGCTCTCCTCACGGGTACGTGCCAGCAGGGTGTTGCCGACCTGGACGATCTCATGCGCGCCGCGTGCGCCCAGGGCGTCGAGACTGACGCTGTCGGCTGCGGCGCTGAGCACACTCTTGTCGGACAGATTGATGCTGCCGGCGCTGGCCTGGGTCGGGCGCAGGCCGTCGAACTCAACATCGAACTTGGCGATATTGCGGCCCTCGCCCATCAGCCGCAGCTGGGCGTGATCGCCGGCCGTCAGTTCGGCCTGTTTGAACACCCCGACACTGCTGCCGACCGTGCTGCCCGGTTTGACATGGACGAACATGCCATGGCGTCGCGCCAGCTCGCGCAACAGCTGCATCGGCGTGCCGCGCTGCACCACCACCCGCTCGAGACCACCGGCCGCGACCGGCACCTCATCCACCTCCGGGGTCAGACCGGCGGCGCTGAACAGCGCCGAGGCGATGTCCGAGGCGCTCTGCTCCTCGAACAATTCGACCGCTTCCTCCTGATTGAGCAGGACACTGTCGTCCTGCACCACGACGGTCATCTTGCTGGCGTTGGCGCTGGTCGCCAGCTCGAAGCGCTGACCGACGATCAGACCATCGATCAAAGGCACGAAATCGGCATCCTCGGCCGGCTTGACCTCGATCCGCACCCGCTCGAAGGGCTGATTGAAATCAGCCGATATGCCGTTCCACACCCCGTTGTCGTCGGCGCTGATATTCATCTCCAGCTCGGCCTCGGTGGCCATGCCGATGGCCTGATCGACCCGCACCTCGCGAATCTGGCACAAGGCTTCCTGATCGGCCGCCTGACTATTGAGATAGACGCGATACTCGACCGTCATGTCAGCGCTCCGGCACCTTGATGGTGCGCGCCGGCTCGGTCACCAGGGCGGCGGCCTCGAGCTCGCTGTTGGCGTCGGCGATATGCCAGTAACCGGCGCCGTCGCGGTAGCGACGCTCGCTGATCACGTCGAGCTGATCGCCCTGGATGACCTTGGCGGGCTTGGCCGCCGGCTCGCCGAGGGTGCGCAGTTTGATGGCAACAACCGCTTGCCCGCGGTCATCGACCGTGGTGATTTGCTCTACCTTCCGGTAGCGGGATCTTTTACTGAACATTGTGCTCGTCAACCCTTGCTGTTCGCTAAATGCGCTCCTCACTCCAAATCCATCGTTACAAAGCCCCGATCAAAACGGCACCACATCCACCACCGCCTCGGTCAGGTTGGCGATCTGCTCCAGATCCTTGACCACCTCGGTGTAGGTCAGCGCGCCACGCCCCACCCGGTCGCTGCTGCGCTCTGGGAAGCTGGAGATCGCCTTCATCACGATCTTCACCTCGGCCTGTACCGGGTTGAGGAAGGAGTCGAACTTCTTCTCGGTGATGGTCATGGTATTGATCTGGACCGGCAGTACCCGCGCCGGGCCCCAGATGAACAGAATCTTCGGCATTTGCTGCGGCGGTTCAGGCTGGGTACCGTCTCCCCTGCCGGTGATGGCATCACCGATGGCGTCCAGACCGCGGGCGATCAGCCCGGCCAGGGCGCCGCCCGTCGGTTTGATCATGCGCTCCAGCGCCACCAGTTGGGGGCCGACGCCGAACGCCCGCGGGACGATACTGCGCGCATTGTTGGCGCCGAGATCATCAGACGCATCGAAGTGGGCGGTGAGCGTGATGGTCTCGCTGGCCGAGCCGCCGCCTCCGCGATTCGGCTGCTGCGAGGCACAGGGATTGGTCGAGGGCTGGCTGGAGCTGCGCGCGGCGGAGGAGCCGGCCGGCGGACTCAGGCCGCGTTCGAGCTTCTCAGGGTTGAACTGGAAGACCACCACGTTCGGGATCGGGCCTAGAATGTCGGCGCCATACTCAACCAACAGTCCACGCAGATAAGAGAATTTCATCAGCGCGACCTCCCACTTGAACTCGCAACACTTGAAGACGCCGTGCTGTTGGCTGCAGTGCCACCAGCGGTACTGTTTTCCAGCGCACTGATCAGCGCGTACTCGATCTGCTCGACCAGCAGGGCACGCAAGCCCGCGGCGTCTATGCCCGGCTCGGCGTGGACCGGCCCGAGCGACAACTCGGCGATATCCAGACTGCCGGGGCCGTCGAAGCGGCGTCCCTGCAAGCGGCGCCGCAGGTTGGATTCCAGTCCCGCCACCGCCTGCTCGACGATCTGCGCTGAGATGCCGTGCAGGTTGACATCGAGCCGGTTCAGACGGATCTCCACGCCGCTCATCGCAGACCCCCCTCTTCCGCGCCCGCCAACAGCCCGGCATAGGTCCCGAACTGTCCGGCGCCGTGGGTGCGATCGAGCTTCTGCAGCTCGCGCTTCACCTGCAGCAGGACCTGCGCCATGCTCGGCCGGCCGACCTTGCCGCTGGCCGGTTGGCCCTGTGGCTCGACCGCGGCCTGCAGGCAGGCGTTGAAGATCACCGACTTGATATGCCCGCCCGAGAAGGCGAACTGGCGGGCCAGGAAACGGAAATCCAGGTCACCGGTATCGACTGCCTCCGGAAAGCCGCCGCGCCAGATCGCTTCACGCTGCTCGGCATCGGGGATCGGGAAGGCGAGCGAATAGCGCAGGCGGCGCAAAAAGGCCTCGTCCAGATCCTTGCGCCGGTTGCTGGCGAGGATGGCCACGCCCTTGAAGCGCTCCATGCGCTCCAGCAGATAGGAGATCTCGATATTGGCATAGCGGTCATGGGCATCCTTGACCTCGGTACGCTTGCCGAAAATGGCATCGGCCTCGTCGAAGAACAGCACGCAATCACTGGCGTCGGCGGCATCGAAGATGCGGCGCAGATTCTTCTCGGTCTCGCCGATGTACTTGGAGATCACCTGCGACAGATCGATGCGGTACATCTCCAGTTCGAGGTCGTTGGCCAAGGCCTCGGCGGCCATGGTCTTGCCGGTGCCGGGCGGACCGTGGAACAGCACCGCCAGCCCGCCCTCGTTCCAGGCGCGGGCAGTACCCCAGCGATAGTGCACCTCGGTCAGGGCGCGGGCGGCGCGGCGCAGCTCGTCGAACTGGCGGCGATGCTCGGCGGGCAGGATCAACTCGTCGACCCCGAACCTGGGCCGGACCCGCTGGGTGAGCTGCTGCAGTTGGCCGTCGCTCTCGGCACGGCAGGCGGCGATCAGCAGTTCGGGGGTCAGACCGGGTTGGCCCGCAAGCTCTTCCGCCAGCCGCAGCAGGCGCTGTTCAGGCAGGCGGAAGCGGCGGGCGCATTCGTCGATGGTCGCGGCCAGCCGGACGTCGCTGAGACTGCCGTTGACCTTAAGACCGGCCTCCAGCAGTTCGCGTCGCCGATCGTAGTCCAGCGGCGGGATCTCGAACGGCGGCGTAGCGGACTCTCGGTCCAGCGCGTGCAATGACGACGGCTTGCCATCGGCGCTCTCCACGAACGGCAGATACCAGCGCACCGGCAGGCTTGCCGGCAGTTGGGCCAGCGCCAGATCGAGCCCGATCGGCGGCAACAGCAGGTCGACCCCGCGCAGCCAGGCCCAGGTGCCCAATGCCGCCAGCCCGGTTTCGACCAGGGTCGCGGTCGAGACCGCCACCAGCGGGCGCGCGGCCATCTCGGCCAGACGCGCCGCCCAGGACTCGAAGTCGGCGTCGGTACTGCCGAGGAGCGGCACCCGCTTGGCCCAATCGCGCCGGGTCCAGTCGTCGCCCGGCATTCCGTCGTCTGGGATCCGCAGACGGGCCCGCCACAGCGGTGCCTCAGGCACGGCTTCATGCCGCTCGACACTGAGCCGGCGCAGGCCCAGTGGCAGCGGGGCGTCGGGATCGAGCAGGGTCTCGACCACCAGGCGCGCCGGTTCCAGCGGTTGCAGCCAGTCCAGCCCCGCCTCCGTCTGCCATTGCAGCAGGCCGGTGCGGAACAGGGCGTGCGATGCACTGGCGATCGGCACCAGCGCCTCGGGTTCGTCCCACAGGCGCTGCGCCAGCGCCAGACTGGGGAAGGGCCGGCTCAGATCGTTCATACAGCTGGCGCAGGCCGGGCCCAGTGCCGAATCGAGCCGGTGGGCGACGGCCAGAGCCAGGACGAAGCGCTCAGCCGGCGCCAGCCGCAACCGGGAGCATATCCAGGCGAAACTTCCGGGCCCCGATTCCGCTCCGGTCTCGGGCTCGACATCCTGCGCGTCGAGCTGCGCAGACAAGTGTCGGGCGAACGGATCGCGTTCATAGAACCAGGCGCGGCGTGGACGATTGAACGACCAGTGCGCCTCTTCGCGCAGCGGGTCATCGCCCGGCGGCAGCGCACCGAACTGCGGGTCGGCCTGGCCGGTGCGCTGATACCAGCACCAGGCGAGTTCGCGACGCAGGCGCATCTGCACCTGCTTCAGCCAGTGGTTCAGTTGGACGTCGGCCGAACTCAGATCCGGCCCGGTCCAGTCGTTGCGGGTGATGACGGCGCCGCTCATGACCAATCCACCTCGGGCATGTGCAACGCCTGGGCGCCGTTGGCGCGCAGGATGATGCGATAGAACCCGGCCGGCAGCGGATCGGCCGGGGGGATGCTGGCGCTGACCGAGGTCTGGGCGGCGACGCCTACGCCCTCGATCATCCGCACCACCGCGCCGTCGCGATAAAAGGCGACGAAGATGGCGTCCTCGTCGGTACCGAGGTGATCGCCGTTGATGGTGATGTCGCCTGAGAAGGTGCCGCCGCCCTCGTCGACCAGGGCCGCGGGCGCGGCACCGGTGACCCGCGGGCGCAGCACGCCGAGCACCGCATTGCTGGCCAGGCGCCGACCCTGCGGCGTCAGGCGCACCGCGCTCACCGGGTAGCTGCCGGGTGAGAGCGCGGTATCGGCCGGCACCCGGGTCTGGACCCGGCCGCTCGGTGCGGCGGTGACGCCGAAACAGGTCTCGCCGAAGCAGACATCGATCGCCTCGCCCAGTCCCTCGCCGTGCAGGGTGAGCGTAGCGCCGGCCTCGAACTGCAGCGGCTCCAGGCGTTGGGCGACCGGCGCCAGACCGGGAATCACGCCCACCCCCTCGTCGGCGGGCTGACCGACCGAACGCACCAGCGGCGCATAGGCCGGCGGCTCGCTGGGGGCGATCAGGACCGGGCGGATCTGAAACGCGATCGACAAGCGGTAGGGGTCCTCGGAGCCACCCTGCATGATCTGCGAGATCAGCTCGGCGTCGACCGGATCGAAACTGATCTTCAGCGATTGCGGGTTGTCGACCAGCTCGTCTGCCGTGGGATGGAGGAAATTGAGCTCCTGCAGGGCGAGCATGCCCTCACCCAGCAGCCGATGGGCTCCGGCCGAGTCGCTCTCGCGGACGTCGTCGAACGCCGTGACCAGATAGTGCAGCACCAGCCACAGCGGCGCGTCCTGGCCCTCGTCCAACGGTTGATTGCGCAAGTATTGATCGATCTCGATCCGGTAGAGGAAGAGATTGAACTTGGGCCCATCGGTGACACTCGCCGCCTGCGGCCGGCCGATGTCGACGGTCGCGACCGAGGTGCGGTCCTGCAGCTGGGTACGCAACAGTTCGCCTACCGCGCCGATGGCCGAACGACTCTGTTCCAGGGGCATACTCAGAACCCCCTCAGGTAGAGTCGCCGCAACCGGCGATCGCTGCTGCTCGAGCCGCGGCCGGCCGGGAGGGAGGGCTGCGCCGCTGGCGCGGGCGGGGACGCCGGCTCGGGCTCACGGATCTCGATCGAGATCCGCCCGATGTGGATCTGGACCGGCGTCTCCGGTTCCGCTGTCGAGGTCCACGGGATGGCCGGGTCGCTGGTCCGGGCAGTGGCGGGGGCCACACTGCCGGCCAACTGCTCAAATAATCCATCGGCCAGGGCAGGGGTCGCCGTCGGCACTGCGCGCGTCGCGGACTCGGCTACCGCAACCTGCTCGAGCTCAGGCCGGATGCGTCTGGCCGACGCGAGCGGCGGTCGATCAGCGGATGGAGCGGGTCCGAACCCGGAGCCTTCGCCAGCAGGCCGATCGGCAGCGGACGGTTTGTCCCGGGGGTTGGGTGTGGCGGCTTCATCAGCGCCCGACGCGGACTCGCTCGAAGCGGTCCAGTGCGGATCCTCCATGACCCAGCGGATGGCCTGATCGAGCAGCGCATCGGAGCTGTTCGTCGAGCGCGGGTCGGCGCTCTGATCAGGAGACTCTGCTGCAGCGGCCGGTGCCGGTGCATCGATCAGCCGCCGTTCGGAGTCCACAGGGGCATCGCCGACACGGGCCCGTTGGCGGGACCCGGGGCTGGTCAGTCGCCCGACATCGCGCTCGCCCGAGTCGATCGCCGCGTCTCCCTGCCCTTCGCCGGAGCGGTGCAGTAAGCGATCAACCACTCGCTGCCGAGCGCCGAGCCTGCCCCATTCGGACGGTCCCGGCTCGGCCTTGGCCTTGCTCGTCGAGCTGCGGCCTGACGCTGACTGCGCGATATCCGCGACCGCTTGGAACTGGGCACCCTCCCCTTCAGCGTCGGGCGTGGAGGGGGGTTCGACCTGGTGCAGACCGGTGCCGGGAATGATCACTTCGCGTCGCCACTCGACCGGCCCTGTCGGACCCGCATCGCGCGCAGCCGGCCCGGCCGGACCGTCGCCAGCGAGCTGCGCTCCGCCGGCGGGCGTGGCGACCGTTGGGCCCGTCTCCGCCGTGCCGGCGATAGCAAGGCCGCTGCGCTGTGCCAGGCGTTGCAGATAGCGGCCCATCACGCGTCCTCCCGACCGATGCAGCGAAGGTAGAAGGAACGTCGTGCCGGACTCAGGTCGAGGATCTCCTGTTCGCGCCAGTGATAGACGCTGGCCAAGCGATGGATCTCGATCAGCACCCGGGCCTGTTCGGCCATCAGCGCCTGCAACAGCTGTTGTTCCAGATCGACCGCCAGGGCGAAGGCATGGCCGCAGTCCGGGCAGCGGGTATCGATCTGCAAGGCGCTCAACGGATCGGCGGCCTCCAGCGCAGCCTCGATCGCTGGCAGCCAGTCGGCGTCGAGCGGCATGCTGTCGCCCATCATGCCCATATCCGAGGCTGCGGCGGACGGGGCTTCCCTCTCGACCGCCAACACCAGATCGCCCACCAGCCGGGTAAAACTCAGGTTCTCGGTTCGCGCCCACCGCGACTGATCGGCACCGGTCGGCAGCCGCAGGCGCATCCGCACCCCCGGCTGCGGTTCACAGTCGAAGCGGCTCGGCGAGGTCGGCTGCGCGAACATGGCGGTATCCAGATCCAGGGCCATCTCGGCGTCGCAGGCTGGACAGCGGCAGGTCAGCGGCAGTTGCCGGACACCGCTGCGCCGCGCTATCGACAACAGCCACTGCAGACGCTGGGCGATGTCGCTGGCGTGCAGCTGCTGCCAGTTCAGGGGCTCGCCTTCGGGATTCTGCAGGCAGGCGTGCAATACCGCCGAGACCACGGCGGGCCGATCGGTATCGCGCAGATCGAGATCGAGATGCGACAACCGCGCCGCGAACGGCGTAGCGACAGAAACGCCCGGAGTGTCATTGGCGCTCGTCATAGAGATCCTGTCATATCAAGTGGGCGCGTCGGACCGCTCAACTCAGCCACCTCAGCTGCTCTCGTCCGGCTCGGCGGTATCCGAGTCGCGCTCCCAACCCTCGAGTTCGATCTTCATGCTCTCGATCGCCACCAGGTTGGCATTGGCGTCGAGCTCGGGCAGCGCGATGTACTCGCTGACCCAACAGGCGTGCAGGAAGTAGCGGAAGGCGACCAA
>JBNLGI010000009.1:0-27995 GCA_050305975.1 Sedimenticolaceae bacterium
CAACCGGCGTCTTCTGGAGGATCGCTTCGACCAGGCGATTGCCCGCAGTCAGCGTATCGGAAGCGGGTTTGGTCTGCTCTATATCGATCTCGACGGCTTCAAGGCGGTGAACGACCAGTATGGCCATCGGGTCGGCGACGGGCTGCTGGTGGAGGTGGCCAAGCGTCTGCTTGCGGGGATAAGGCAGGCGGATACCGTGGCGCGGATTGGCGGGGACGAGTTCATCGTGCTGGTCGATGGTATTTCCGATCCCGGTCTGCTGAAACGTCTGGGGGATTCGCTGATGACCGATCTGCATGGCAATGCCTATGTGGATGGTCAGAAAGTGGAGATTCGGGCCAGTCTGGGGTCCGCCCTGTTCCCCGACGAGGGAGAGGATCTCGACCAGCTCCTGAAGACGGCCGATCACAAGATGTACGAGCAGAAGCAGCGTGGAAAGGTCCTTCAGTTGACTCCGCAAAGACGCTGAGTGGAGCGTTATCCACCAGGGCCGGTTCTCAAAGCGCTTGGGAGACGTCTGCTGAGTTAGCGTCTCGCGTTCCAGCAATTCCCTCACTGGATCTATGCCCGCCATGGCGAGGCATGTCGCCCCGGCCGGGGCCCCGGCTGCTACTCCACGGCCTGAACTGGCGGCATGAGACCGGATTCCGCCGGTTGTCACCAATTCACCTTCAAGCTTCAAAATGGATAGTCGATAATCTCATTGAATTTCATGGATTCTGTTAATATCGAATCGACCGTTCACCAACTCCCCCTCAGGGGCCCCTCCGGGTCGTTGAGCGGTCACTGCAAGGGTTGAAAGTTCGATGTTCAACTCATTGAAAGCATGGAGAAAATGACTGTTGCATGGCGGATTTGGCCGATGATCCGCCTGAGGACGAGGGTTTTTACCTGAGTCCGTCGCGAGGGATGGCGTTCCAAAGGATCCGGAAGCCCTTGGTATTGAACAGATACCGGGATGCAGTCTGGCCGGTGTGAATGAGGTCCACTCTTCGGAAATGTACGTGTCATTGGGGACAAGGTTCTGGTGGTCGGTTCTGCAGCTGGCCGGGGAGAATACTCTGCTATGAGCTCTCTTCGCCCAAGGCTGTTCAGGGATATGCCGCTGAAACGCAAGATTCTGCTTTTCACCATCGGCATTCTGGCGCTCTCGCTACTGATCAGTTCAATGCTCAGTATCCACAATTTACGCAAGCACTATACCAATGCCCTGATTACGGGAAGCTTCGGTGTTGCGCACAGTATCGAAAGCCATTTGAATGCGATGCTCGCCCAGGGCCTGCCATTGGATTCGCTCTCCGGCATGGAGGGTAAATTGTCCGACGTAGTGGATAAGAGCGCACACATCACCTATGCCTTTGTGGTCGACAGTACGGGCGAGGTGGTGTTTCACAGTCGGCAGGCAACCGGGGATTCGGTGGACGGAGTTGAGCGGCAGTCGCCTCGGATCAGCAAACCAGCCTGGTCGATCCATGAACATGAGGATGGCGTCCATTACATCGATCTGTTCATTCCCCTGTTCGACGAGGACCATCACATTGGCGCCATACACCTGGGTTTTCCCGAGGGTGTGATCGATGACAAGGTGGTGGTGGCCATGCAACAGCTGCTGATCAATTTCATCCTGACCTTTGTAGTGATTGCCCTGGCGCTCAATTTTTTCTTGCACAGAGAAGTCGTGGGGCCGATAAAACGCCTGTCGCACTATGCCGAATCGATTGCCAAAGGGGTGCCTTACGAGACGGTACGCTTCAACCGGGGCGATGAGATCGGCCTGCTCTATGGTTCGCTGGTGCGCATGAGCGCAACCCTTAGACAACAGATCGAAGCCCTGCGCAGCGGAGGGCAGATGTTGGAAGAGAGGGTGCGTGTACGCACCCGCCAGCTGGCGCAGACCAACAATGTCCTGCAGACAAGCAACAGAAACCTCAAGCAGGCGCTGCAGCGTGAACGCGATTTGTCCGAGGCGTTGAGAAGCAGCGAAGAGCGTTTTCGCATGCTGTTCGAGCAGAACAAGGCGGTGATGTTGATCATCGATCCGCAGCAGGGACAGATCCTCTCTGCAAATAATGTGGCCGTCGACTATTACGGGTATCCCCTGGAGCGACTGCTGTGTATGAAAATCAATGATATCAACATGCTCTCCAGCGAAGAGATCTCGCACGAGATGAAACGTGCGCAGCAGCAGGAGCGAAGCCATTTCTATTTTCGCCATAAACTCGCTTCCGGCGAGGTGCGCGATGTGGAGGTGCACTCCGGACCGATGAATTGGGATGATCGTTCCGTGCTCTATTCGATCATCCACGACATCACCGCCAGGAAAAGGGCGGAAGAAGAGCTCAAACACATCGCCCACTATGACGCTCTGACCGGTCTGCCCAATCGGCTGCTGAAAGCGGATCGGCTGCGCCAGGCGATGTCGCATTGTCTACGCAACGATACCAGCGTGGCGGTCTGCTATCTCGACCTCGACGGATTCAAACCGATCAACGATACCTACGGTCACGATATCGGCGACCTGATATTGATAGAAACCGCGCACAGGCTGCAGGCCTCCGTGCGCGATGGCGATACGGTGTCACGCATCGGTGGTGACGAATTCATACTGATTCTCGGCGATCTCTCCGGCCTGGATCAGTGCATGATGATTCTCGATCGTGTTCTGCTAGCCATCGCCCAACCCATCTCAATCGATGATCAGGTGGTGGAGGTGTGCGCCAGTATCGGCCTGACCCTTTACCCTCAGGATGACGTGGACGCCGATATTCTGGTACGCCACGCCGACCAGGCCATGTACGTGGCGAAGGAGCACGGAAAGAATCGCTACCATTTGTTCGATCCGGTCGAAGACAGGCAGGTCAGGGCCCACCGCGAGAAACTTCAGCAACTTGAACAGGCGCTGCGTGAAGATCAGTTCATTCTGTACTACCAGCCGAAGGTGAATATGTTCACCTGCGAGGTGATCGGCGTGGAAGCGCTGATTCGTTGGAATCATCCTGAAAAAGGAGTCCTGCTGCCCGGAGAGTTTCTCTATTATCTCATCAATACCGACCTCGAGATCGAGCTCGGCAACTGGGTGATCCGGCGCGCGCTCGAGCAGCAGATCGAACTGCGTCAGATGGGTCTGACGCTACCTTTCAGTGTCAATATCAGTGCCCACCATCTGCAGCATCCCGGCTTCGTCCCCGAGATGCGCAGCTTGCTCAGCGAACTGCCGTTGCATGATGCCGGCAATCTGGAGTTCGAAATACTGGAATCGGCCTCGATCGAGGATATGACAAATATCTTTCACACGCTGGTCAGTTGTCATGATCTTGGGATCCGCTTCTCGCTGGATGACTTCGGTACCGGCTATTCATCGCTGGCCTATTTTCATCGCCTGCCTGTGGACAGTCTCAAAATCGATCAGACATTCGTACAGGACATGCTGGAGGATCCCCAGGACCTGACCATCGTCGACAGTGTCGTGAGATTGGCCGGCGCCTTCAAGCATCCCGTCATCGCAGAAGGTGTCGAGAGTATCGAGCATGGCGCGGCCCTGCTGCGGCTGGGTTGTCAGTTGGGACAGGGTTGCGGCATCGCCCGGCCCATGCCGATTGAGGAACTGCCGAAGTGGAAGCAGAACTGGGACAACAATCAGGAATGGCACGACCTCAAGCGGCGCTTCATACGCGAGGAAGGCATCGACATCCAAGCTGCCATTGCCAGTCATCGGCAGTGGGTGGATGGATTGATCGCCATGTTGAGACAGGAAGAGGGGAATCTGAAAATCCATCTCGACAGCCGCCATTGCGCCTTCGGTCGCTGGTTCCATGGCGTGGGCTATCTGCACTACGGTCATCTGCCCATCTATGAAGAGATCAGGAAGTATCACGAGTGGGTGCATGAACTGGGCCAGGAGCTCTACGACCTGTCCAGTAACGGTTTCAGACAGCAGGCCCGGAGCCGGATCGATGAGATCGAGGTGATGCGGGACCGTTTTATCGAACTGGTCGTGCATTTGCAAGCCGAGCAGTCCCTATCCGCCGATCCTCGGCCACAGATCTCCGCGCACTGAACGGGTTTGGTTTGCCGCTGTTAACCGATGGTGCACAATAGCGCCTCATCGAATCGGCCTTGACTCAACTCGACCGGAACCTCATGTATCCAATGAATTGTTACGCACTCATCAATCGCCGTACGGGCGGTGTTCCAAGCCAAGCTTGCTGATGGACGCGCAGAGACGCTTTGGCGGAATTGCCCGACTCTACGGTCAGCAGGGTTTGCAGCGTTTCCAGGCGGCCCGGGTCGCGGTCATCGGCATCGGCGGCGTCGGCTCCTGGGCGGTGGAGGCCCTGGCCCGCAGCGGCATCGGCGGGATCACGCTCTACGACCTCGACCATATCGCCGAATCCAACGTGAATCGCCAGTTGCACGCCCTGGAAGGTAACTTCGGTATGGCCAAGGTCGTGGCCATGGCGCAGCGGGTGGCGGCGATCAATCCGGAGTGTCGTGTGACTCCGGTCGAGGACTTCATCGAAGCGGAGAATCTGGCCGCCCTGACCCAGGGCGGGTTCGACTATGTGGTCGACTGTATCGACAGTTTTCGCATCAAGGCGGCGCTCATCGCCGCCTGCCGCAGAAGCAAGCTGCCGGTGATCACCGTCGGCGGGGCCGGCGGACAGATCGATCCGACCCGCATCCGTCTGGCCGATCTCAGCCGCAGCGAGCAGGATCCGCTGCTCTCCAGGACGCGCAAGCTGCTGCGACGGGAGTATGGTTTCCCGGCCAATCCGAAACGCCGCTTCGACGTGCCCTGCGTCTTCTCCACCGAACAGCAGCGTTATCCCGCTGCGGAGGGGATGGTCTGCCTCGACCGGCCGACCGCCATCGAGAGCTCCCTCAACTGCGGGGGATACGGTTCGGCCATGACGGTGACCGCCAGCTTCGGGCTGGTGGCGGTAGCGCACTTGTTGAAGCGGCTTGCCGGGGAGTGACGGACGGGCTTCAGCCCGCTTCAGGCAGCGGATAGGGAAACACCTGGGTATCCGCCAGACGATCGTGCAGGGTGCGGCGATCGGCGCTGAACAGGCTTGCCAGATCGAGGATGAACAACAGCGGTCCCAGATAGGGGATCGCAAGCAGCAGTCCCGGCAGCAGGTAGCGCAGCAGCAGTTTGCGGGCGAAACCGGCGTGGCTGGCGTCGCGGCGCCGTATCTGCAGCCGCATCACCCATTTGCCGATGGTTTGACTGCGGGTGTGCAGGAGATAGAGATTGATGCCGGCCACGCCCACCCAACCGGTGAAACTGTTCATGATCATGGCGCCGATATGCGCCTCATTGCCGCTCATCACCACCTGCAGCGCGGGGATCAACACCAGTGACCAGACGGCGAGATCGATGGCGAAGGCGGTCAGACGCCGCCAGCGGGCGGCTGTAAGGGCGCTCGCCATCGGCTACTCCTTGCAGGCCAGGGCCACGGTATAGGTGCGCCCCTGTTTGAGCTTGTCGTAGTTGCCGAAGACCTCGTTGAGATTGCGCTTCATGTACTGGCGCAGACCGTTGATGGTGACCACGTAGAGGCGGCCGCCCGGTTTCAGTCGCTGGCGCGCGTCGTGCAGGATCAGGCTCAACATCTCTTTGCCGACCTTGGCGGGGATGTTGGAGGCGATGATGTCGAAACGCAGTTCGGGATCGATGTGGTCGAAGGCGTTGCTGAGGATCGCCCGGGCATTGCTCAATCGGTTGCGTCGGGCATTGGCGTTGGCGTAGTCGACCGCCATGAAATCCTTGTCCACCATCAGGGTCTGTCCCTGTGGAGCGCGGCGGGCCATGAACAGACCGATCGGGCCGTAGCCGCAGCCCAGGTCGAGACAGTCGTCGGCGGGCCCGATCTGCAGACGCTCCACCAACAGCCGGGTACCCTCGTCGATCTCCCGCGGGGAGAAGATCCCCCAGGTCGAGTGCAGCTCCAGACGCTCGCCGTCCAGGTCGGCATCGATCACGATATCGCGCCGCAGCTTGTCGAGTGTCTCTTGATTCAGCATGGGGGCGGAGTGTCGCCCGCAGCCGGTGTGAAGTCAATCTCGGCACCCGGACCTGCTCGGCAGGGGGCGGAGGCTTGACGGGTGTTCAGGCGCGCAGCAGCTGCAGCGTCTCCAGCATGGCGTCGGCCGAGCGGTAGTCGATCGCCACCGGCCAGAGGCTCGCATCGTCCTCGTAGACCAGGGAGGGAAAGCTGTGGACCCCCATCCCGCGCACCCGTGCGATCTCCTGTTCGAGCCGCCGCCGGGTGTCGGGGGCGTTCAGACGGTCGGCAAAAGCCCGGGGATCGAGACCGATCTCTGCGGCCAGGGCAACCAGGGTGGCGTCGTCCGAGGGATTGCGCGCCTGCAGGTAGTAGGCCTGCTGGATGGCGAGGATCATAGGGTCTTCATGCCCGGCCGACAGCGCACGGGCGACGATGACGGCGCGACAGGCCGGATAGGTGGCGCGCCGTGGCGTGTTGCGGCTCCAGAAATCGAAGTTGAAACGGGTCTGAGGTATGCGCTCCTGGATGCGCCGCCAGGTCGCCTGCAGCTGCAGGCGCATCTCCTCCGGCATGGGTTGATCGGTGTCCGGCGCCAGACCGCCGAGCAGGCGGCTGAAACCGATGCCGTCGGGCAGTCGTCGCAACAGCTCCTCCAGCGCCGGCCGGAAACCCCAGCACCAGCTGCACATCGGATCATGGATGTAGTAGAGGTGAGCCATGGCGATCCTGGGTCTCGGATTGGACGGAGCGCCGACGGCGCGAGCAACGACAACTGCCGTTGCTGCTTTGAACCACCGGCATTGCAATGGTTCATAGTATAAAAAGGCGATCGATGCTGCGACAGGGGCATTGCCGGGGGAGGGAGTCTTTCGTGGCCGTTTCGAAATGGTTACTGACGCGACGCAGGCTGCTGCAGAGTGTGGCGGCGTTGACCGCGGGCGCCGCACTGCCCGCGGCGGCACTCGCGCGGCGGCTGCCGAAGCGCGCGATCCCCTCCAGCGGGGAACTTATCCCCATACTCGGCATGGGTACCTGGCTGACCTTCGATGTGGGGGGCTATCCCGAGTTGATCGCGCAGCGGGCGCAGGTCCTGAAGACCTTTTTCGACAGCGGCGGCGGCATCATCGACTCGTCGCCGATGTACGGCTCATCGGAGCAGGTGGTGGGGGCCTGCCTGCGCCTGCTGGAAGACCACGGCGAACTCTTCACCGCCACCAAGGTCTGGACCCCCACCCGCTGGCTGGGTATCCAGCAGATGGAGACCTCGATGACGCTCTGGGGGGTGACCCGCTTCGATCTGATGCAGATCCACAACATGCTCGACTGGGAGACCCACATCGAAACCCTGAAGGCGTGGAAGGGGGAGGGGAGGCTGCGCTATATCGGCATCACCACCTCACATGGACGCCGTCATGAGGAGATGATCGGGGCGCTCAAACGGGAGCCTTTCGACTTCGTCCAGTTCACCTACAATCTGCTCGACCGGGAGGCCGAGGAGCGCCTGCTTCCGCTGGCGGCCGACCGGGGTATCGCGGTCATCGTCAATCGCCCGTTTCGGCGTGGAGGTCTGTTTGATCGGGTAGCGGGAAAACCGTTGCCGGCATGGGCCGGGGAGATCGGCTGTGCGAGCTGGGCCCAGTACTTTCTCAAGTACATCCTCTCGCACCCCGCGGTCACCTGCGCGATTCCCGCGACCACCCGGGTGGACCATATGCGGGAAAACCTCCAGGCCGCTATCGGTGAACTGCCCGATCAGGCAACGCGCCGACGCATGGTAGACTATGTCGCAAAGCTGGTGAGTTGAGTCTCTGGCGACAGCACTGCTTTTGCATGCCGTGCCACCCCGGGCATGGCTCCCCCGCGACCCGCAGGCCAAGATCCTTTGGAGAGAAGCCTTTGTTGAAATCCGCACTACTGGGAAAAGTCGCATTTTGGCTCACAGTCATCGGCGTCTTTGCGTTGATCACGCCGCAGCCGGCCTGGCCCGAGTGGCTGGGGCGCATGGTGCTGTCCACGGGTATCGCCCTGGGCATTACGACCTTGGGTGTTGCGCTCTGGAACAGAAAACGGCGCCAGGATCGCAAATGAATCGATGTCAGCGGATCAGTTCGCCCGAGAGCAGGCGGCGCATCAGGGTGAATTTGTCTTCCGCCTGCATGAAGTGGCGAAAGGATTTCAGCGCAAAGTAATCGGGGTTGAGGCTGTAATAGATTTCAGTAATCTCGTCCGCCTTCTGGAAAGCCGGCACATCGATCTTTTGCAGGATCGTCTGCTGCAGCGGGTAAGGCATGCCGGCGATCTGGAAAACGTAGGCCAGGTACTCGTGCGCCGCCAGGTTGGGCTCGGCGACGAGGAAATTCCAATCGGCCACGGCATGCGCCACTTCATGCGCGATGATGCTCCGATGCAGTGCGTGGCTCATCGCCAGACCGAACGGTTTCTGTGGGCGTTCGATATCCGTGCAGGCCTTCCAGGACATGACCGCAATCTTGCCTTCGAAGGGATCGAAATGGCCGAATCGACGGTTGTCGTGCCGTGCATCGACTGCATCGCGGATTTCGATTTCGAGCCGTGGCGGCGCTTCGAGTCCGTAGCTCTGCATCAAGGCGATGGTCGTTTTCGCCGCTTTGCACACCTCTAGCCGGTCCTCGTGAGCGGGGGGGGTGACAAGGATCGGAGCGTCGTCGCAGGATGACGCCTCCACGCCAGGGGCGAGGGCCCCGCTCAGGCTCAAGAGCAGGAAAAACACAACTGGAAAGGCTGGACGCATGGCGGCTGATGCCTGTGACACTGTCTACTTTCAGTATAGGCAGTGGCTGCAAAACGCTGCGCTTGTCGGCTGAATCCGGGGTGGGGTCGCGCGGGCGCCAAGCCGGGCGTGGTCACCCGCCATGGAGATCTGAGTCAACGGCAGCCGGGATTTCAGGTTGCCCCAGAGTTGATCTTCGTCTCCACGTGATTCAGATGACCGATAATGGCCTGGGAGAGGGGGGCGATCTTCTCATACTGGGCTTCGGCTTCCTGATGTCTGCCGGCCTCTTTGAGGCTGATGATCTGCTTGATCAATTGATGCATCTCGGCGTGTGGCGCCTCGACCTGACGCATGCCGGGTATGTCGCCATAACGGCTCAGCCCCTCGCCGTAATACCATTTTCCCAACACGCAGTCATGGTGTGACACAGCTTCGTTTCTGGTCAGGGATTTTTCGCCGTCGAGAAAGTCGCGCAGTCGCGCCTTCCAGGCCAGGTGGGCCGATTTCGCCGCGCTGAAATCGAGTCCGCTGTCGCCGGAGAACTTGAACTGCTGGATCACCTCCTGCAGGTTGGCGGCGTGATTGCCGAGGTCGCTCACGGTCTCCGAGGTCTGCCTGGCCCGTTGCGCCGTCTGTTTGCTGCGGTCGTTGATATTGAAGATGTTCTGCTTGATCTCTTCGGCCACCGCGCGTTGCTCCTCCGCGGCGGTGGCAATCTGTGAGTTCATGCGGTTGATGGTCTCCACCGCCTGATTGATCTGGCTGAGGGAGTCGAGTGTCTGGCCGGCCTGAGACACGTTGTGGTCGACCTTCTCCCGTCCCGAGGCCATCACGGAAACCGCCCGCTGGGTGCCTCTCTGCAGGGACTGAATCATCGACTCGATCTCTCCGGTCGATTGGTGTGTGCGGGTAGCCAGACTGCGGACCTCGTCCGCCACCACGGCGAAGCCGCGACCCTGTTCGCCGGCGCGGGCGGCTTCGATGGCGGCGTTCAGGGCCAACAGGTTGGTCTGCTCGGCGATGCTCTTGATGACGTCGATCACCGAACCGATGCGTTCACTCTCGTGCTCCACCTCCTGGATCGTCTGCTCAGCCTGCTCCACTTCACGCGCCAGCGCGTTGATGGCGTCGGCGCTCTCCTGTACCTGCCTGCGGCCGCTTTGGGTTTCCCGGTTGGCCGCCTCGGCGGCCTCCTCCGCGATGGCCGCGTTTTTCGCGACATCGGTGATGCTGGCGGTCATCTGGTTCATCGCCGTGGCGACCTGCGCGGTCTCCTGTTCCTGTTCCAGAATGCGCTGGATGATCTGTTGGGTGGTGTCCGATGTCTGGGCCACCGCGGCGATCACCGATTCGGTGGAGTGTGCGGTACGTTGGATCAGGTGGCGGATCTTGCCGACGAATTGATTGAAAGCGCCGGCCAGACTGCTCAGTTCGTTTCGGCCGCCGTCGTCGAGGGAGATCATCAGGTTGCCCTCGCCGTTGGCGATATCCTGCATGGTGTCGGTGGTGAGCAGAATGGGTTTGCAGATGGCGCGTGAAATCAGCCAGCTGATCAGCAGGCCGGCCGCCAGGCCGAAGATCAGCAGGCCGATCACCAGTCGGTCGGTGGCGGCGGCCCCCTCGATCAACGCTGTACTGGTATGTTCTATCGCCGATTCCTGCTGCTGGACCAGGCTGGCCAGATCGCTGTCCAGCTCCTTCATCAGCGGACCGAGTTCACTGCGCACCAGCCAGGAATCGCTTCGCCAGCGTTCACTGCCGTGAATCTCCAGCAGCTTTTGGTAGCGCTGTTTGAACAGCTGCATGCTCTGTGTGAACTGCTGCAGCGAATCGGCCTGATCCAGCGTCAGCAGATCACCCTGTTCCTCGAGCCGCTGCAGCAGCTGATCGGTGCGCTCGATATAGAGTGTCATGTCCTTGATGTTGGCATCGCTGCGAAAGGCCAGATAGCCGCGGATGCCGTTCATGATGTTGCTCCATGCATAGCGCAGTTCCGTCAGGTCGGCGAGCAGTCGCCGGCGTTCATCGTCGGCTTCCTCCTCCATTTCGGACATGATCATCTGTGAGGTGATCTGCAGATGGACGCGGCTGAGCGGATTGATCTGTTCGTTGGCATAGGCAATACCGGGAAAGTTGCTTTCGTAGGAGCCGGCCTTGCTCAACAGCTTTTGGCCGATGGCTTCGAAGGCCTGTAGTTTTTGTTGCAGACTTTCCATCAGTTGCATTGATCGGGAGTCCCGCATCACCACCGGCATCTGTTGCAGTTGCGCCAGGGTCGCTTTGGCCAGATTGATCTGCCGATTGTAAGCGTCCTGATGCTGCGCCTCCTTGGTTAACAGATAGAATCCCAGGGAGCCGGCGGCTTGCTGCAGACTGCCGGCCAGGTCTTTCGCCAGTATCAGGGTGGGTTGCCTGTCCTCTACCACGCCATTGACATCGCTGCCGACGCCGTCGAGGCTGAACAGTGTCACTGCGGAACTGAGCGAGAGGATGGCGAGTATCAGGCCGAAACCGATCCAGAGCTTCATGCGGATCGTCAGGCGGTTCAGTAGTCTTTGCATGGTCGTTCCCCGGTATCAAGCTGCCTGCTTCCAATGGCGTCTGCACTGTCTCGCGATGCCCTGACCTGTGCACGAACTTCCACTGCGGGCCGGATGCAGACTCTAAATTATCGTTGTGAAGGGAATTAGAAGACTAAGATAGGAAATCCCTTTCACACTTTTTACTCTTGCGAAGGAGTATCGGACCTTGTTGACAATTCTTTAGTCGGCGTCAGCGGAATTGCGTGAAGGGCATCCATTCAGGGGAGCGGGCATCCCGCGTTCGTTGGCAGCAAGCGGCGGCCGATCGGTGTCAACGGTTCGAGGCGCTGCCGCTCAGGATTCGCGGCCAACGGTCATGCACCGCGTCTTCGAGTTCCGGTGTGATGGTCACCACGTAGACGCGGCGCTCATGCTCCCAGTGGGCCACCAGCCCCTGAATCCATTTGCCCGGGGTGACGTCGAACCAGTGGCTGACGCCCTCGATATCCTTCTCCATGAACTGGCTGACGGCAAGCTTGACCGGGATCGGTCGCCAACGATCCCAGCGCCCGCCGTAGATCGAATCGAGTCTGGCCCAGCCGCCCAGCGGAAGCTTGCCCGCCTGATTCTGGCGCCGGCCCCAGGGCAGCAGCTCGATGCCGCCCCGCCTGGTCTTCACCGGTAGGGTGGCCTTGGGGTTTGGAAAGTAGGTCCGCACCTCCTGGCCGTCGATGATGTAGTAGACGCCGCCGCACATGACTTAGCCTGTGGTGCTTCGCCTGCAGAGAGGGGAAAGGGGGTTTTGAGTTTTGAGTTTTGAGTTTTGAGTTTCGGTGTTCGCTGCGCTCACGCTTTTCAAAAGTGGACGTGCGCGTAGCGCACCCATGAACTCAAAACTCAAAACTAAAAACTCAAAACTACTGGTCATGGGCGGGATGCGATCCGGTCGCGGCATGGGCTTGCAGAATGGTCTCCCTGTGCCCGAACGGCTTCCACGCCGGCGCGATGACGTTGGGCATGCGCGAGCGCTCCAACAGCCGCATCGGGGCGACGGCGAACTCGCCGTAGCGTCGGTTGACACTGTCCATTGCCTGGTTGAGTCGGTCGCGCCGCTGGTGGTCCGGCTCCAGAAAATCGATCTGATAGTCGGCGTAGCGGGGGTCGAGGGCGGTCACCTGCACCTGGTGGCAGCCCTGGCCGGCCCAGTGGTGGTCGAGGAAGTCCTGGCACAGGGCGAGGATATCGGGGGCGTGGTCGGTGGGCGGGTCGCAACGGTATTTGCGGCCGAGGTAGCCCTCGTCGATGCGCACCCCGATGTAGAAGTGGCTGGCGCGGAAGTGGTGCTGGCGCAGGCGCGCCGCCAGCTTGACCACCATGTGCAGCAGGAAGACCTCGATCACCGAGCGGCTTTTGGTGTCCGGGGGCATCACCTTGCCGTGGCCGATCGATTTGGGGGCCTCCACGCCGATATGCACCGGATCGGGATCGAGTCCCTGGGTCATCAGCCAGATACGCCGGCCCGGATTGCCGAAACGGCGGCCGATCTCGCCGATGGGCAGGCGGCGCATGTCGCCGCAGCTGTGCACCCCCCGTTCCGCCAGGTAGCGGCCGATGCCGTTGGCGACACCGCACAGCTCGGTGACCGGGATCTTCTCCAGGGTCTCGCGGGCCAGGCCCGGCGGGATCAGGGTCAGGCCGTCGGGCTTGTGCAGCTTGGCGGCGTATTTGGCGGTGGTCTTGTCGCCGCTGGCTCCCACCGAGCAGAGCACGCCGCCGGAGGCCTCCAGCACCGTCCGCTTGACCAGCCGGGCGATCTGTTGCGGGGTGCCGAGCAGCCGTTGGCAACGGGTGACGTCGAGGAAGGCCTCGTCGACCGAGAAGATCTCCAGGTCGGGGGTGATGGTCTCGAGGGCCTGCATGATGCGCGAGGAGACTTCGGCGTAGCGTTCCGGGTGGGCGGGTACCTGCAGAAAGCCGGGGCAGCGCCGTTGCGCCTCCTTCAGACGCATGCCGGTGCGCACGCCGTAGGCCCGCGCTTCGTAGGAGCTGGTGATGATACAGGTTCCCTGCGAGCCGTTGGTGATGCCGATGGGACGCCCCTGCAGCTCCGGGTGGTCCAGCTGTTCCACGCTGCAGAAGAAGGCGTTCATGTCCACCAGGATGATGGCGCGGGACCAGTGGGCTTCAGGGGTGGTGTCGTCGTAATTCATGTCGAATGAAGGTTTCGAGTTTTGAATTTTGAGTTGATGAGTGTGCTTTGCACACGCTGTTTTCATCCCCCTCTCCCTGGCCCTCTCCCCTCGCGGGAGAGGGCCAGGGAGAGGGGGATCAAAAAAACCGTGAGCGCAGCGAACACTCCAACTCAAAACTCCCTATTCACCGGTATCGTCTCATCTGACACACCAGCACCCCCTGGATGCGCACCCGCTTCGCCGGGTAGGTGAGGGGGGGCATCTCCGGGTTTTCGGCGATCAGCTTGATGCGCCCGCTCTTGAGGCGCCTGAGGCGTTTGAGGGTGGCCTCCTCGTCGTCGATCAGGGCCACCACGATGGCGCCGTCGTCGGCGGTGTCGCAGCGCTCGATCACCACCAGGTCCCCATCGAGGATGCCGGCGCCGATCATGGAGTCCCCCTTCACCTGCAGGGCGTAGCGGTTGGGGCCGAACAGGTCGCTCAGGTCGAGGCGGTCCTGGCCGGCGATGGCCTCGATCGGCTGGCCGGCGGCGATGCGGCCCAGCAGGGGCAGGCTCGATTTGTCGGCCTCCTCCTCGTCGACCAGTTCGATACCGCGCTTGCGTCCCGGGATCAGGCGGATGCGCCCCGCGTCGGTCAACGCCTGCACGTGGCGATGGGCGGTGCCCTTGGAGGTGATGCCGATGCCTTCGGCGATTTCGATCAGCGAGGGGGCGTAGCCCCGCCGTTTCAGGTAGCGGCGGATGAAGGCCAGAGTCCGGTCCTGGGTGGGGGTCAGCATGAGGGTTCTCCGAATGTTCTGTCGGGCTGCCTTAGAGTATAGAACATTTGGAGAACTGTAAACGGCAAGGCTCCTGGCGCCTGCGGAAGGCGAAATGGATGGGACGGGGCCGGCAACGGAATATGGAGCCTTCAAGGGTGTTCTATTCAATGTATTGGGAGCGATATGACGGGTCCGGCATTTGCCCCGCGGTGTTCATGCGGGCCGATGCCTGGGCGCTGCGTGCCGCGGGATGGCGATTTGTCCCGGCAGGCGCTACGGACTGAACGGAGGAGGGGTAACGGGGTATTCGCTGCGAAGCATGATGGTCCCTATTGTGTGATGCGACGCTTTTTGTAATTGGTCGAGAAACTCACTATATTCACATGATAATTAAAAGATATTTTGGGGAACATCATGCCAAATCGGGTTCTGCAGCGGCTCGCGTTGATTCTTGCCATCATCATGCTCACCAGCTGGGGAGTGATTTTGATCGTCGATCCCTATCTGGTGGCCGGGTTTTTCACTGCGGAGCCTGTCAATCAGGCCTTCGCCGGGATGATGGGGGCGGCACTGCTGGGGCTGGCGATTATCTCCCTGGCTGGTGTCACGAAGTGGGTTCCCACACCCCGCGCGTTGGGTATCGCGATGGCGATTCTGGTGGTGGAGACCGCTTATCTGATGCTGGGGGCGGGTGTCATGCTGGTGACCATGCCGACCACCATCAGCCTGGTGACGGCGGCGGCCATCGCCTTTTTCCTCCTGATTTGAGAACTGGGTAGCGATCGTTTTGCGATTATATACCGTTCAGTCTTATTCGTATTTGGTCTATAATTCCCAATAATTGCCCAACGGCCCCTGTTTCTGCGCGGCCGGGTTTTGGAAGGGCGCTGATTCCAGAGGGAACGCTGAACTTGGTGCCGTATCGTGATGGCGTCTTAGGAAGCCTTTGCTCTCGATATCGGCCTTTAATACCGGAGAGAAGCGTATGTCGGGGGCTATGGATCTACTGCTGGTCGAAGACGATGAGATGTTGGGTGACGGCATCCAAAGCGTGTTGCAGCGCCGGGGCATGATGATCGACTGGGTGCGCGACGGCATGACTGCCATGGAGTCATTGAAGAGTGCGCGTTACGACGTTCTGTTGCTTGACCTGAACATTCCCTGGCTCTCGGGGCTGGAAGTGCTGACGCGCCTGCGAGGGGGTGGGAATCAGATTCCCGTACTGGTGTTGACCGCCCGTTCCGAGGTGGTGGATCGGGTTGCGGCACTCGATAGCGGCGCCGACGACTATATGGTGAAGCCGTTCGATATCGACGAGTTGTGCGCGCGCATTCGCGCGCTGCATCGCCGGCATCATGGACGTGAACCGTTGCGTCTGCATCACGGCGATCTGATGCTCGACCCTTCGTCGCGGACGGTGACCCTGCGTGACAGCGAAATCTCCCTGTCGGCCAAGGAGTTCGACATCCTGAAGGCGTTGATGGAGAACATGGGGCGGGTGATGTCGCGGCGCAAGCTCAATGAGACCATCTACTGTCTGGATGACGAGGTGGAGAGCAATGCGATCGAGGTGCATATCCATCACTTGCGCAGAAAGCTCGGTGACCATCCGATTCGTACCGTCAGGGGTGTCGGGTATGTCATCGAGAAGCCGCGTTGATGGCGACACACTCTATTCGTTTCCGTCTTCTGTTGATGATACTGCTGACCGTCCTGCTATTGTGGACGGCGGTGTTGTGTTTTACCTGGTGGCGGACCAACCGGGACATCAACAGTGTCTATGACGCCGAACTCATCCAGGTCGCCAAACTGCTTGCTGTGGCAACGTCACATGAGGCCGCGGAGCGTGATCTCGAAGACTATGAGGCTGATCTGAGCAATGCAGGATACGATTTCCCGCTGATTTTTCAGATTTGGAATCACTCCGATCGTCTCATGGTCAGGGGACCGGAAGCACCCCGCCACCCCCTTTCGATAGCGCGTTCTGACGGGTTTTCCGATGTAACGATCAACGGTGACGGTTGGCGCGTCTACACCTTGAATCTGTCCGGCAAGGATTTCCGTGTTCAGGTGGCGCGCTCTCACAGTGTGATGCGGCGCATGGTCAACGAGTTCGTCATCGATGTGGTCAAGCCGCTGTTGCTGGCTCTGCCTCTGTTCGGCATGTTGTGGCTGGTGGTCCATCGCGGACTGGAACCCTTGCGTCAGGTGTCGCGCCTGATTGCCGAACGGGACTATCGGCATCTCAATCCGGTTACGGTGGAGGATATTCCCGAGGAGAGTTCGCGCCTGGTCAACGAGATCAATGCATTGCTGGAACGCCTCAGGGCATCGATCGAGCGGAACAGCCGGTTTACCGCCGATGTGGCCCACGAGCTGCGAACGCCTATTGCTGGCATGCTGATACAGCTCCAGTCCAATGATATGGATCTCGACGAGGATGAGCGAAAGAGGGTTGTCGAAAAAGTGCGACGGGGTCTGGAAAGACTGAATCACGTGGTCAATCAATTACTGGTGCTGGCGTCCATCGAACCTGAGAGAATCCGTCAATCCTTCGAACGCTTCGATCTCGTTGACATAGCTGGCGATGTGATGTCTGAGCTTGCGTCGATGGCCCTGGATAAACAGATTGAGCTCGAACTGGTAGCGCAGGAGTCAACAGAGGTTTTCGGTAATCGTGAACTGCTGACGATAATGATCTCCAACCTGGTCAGCAATGCAATCAGGTTCACGCCGGAGAGAGGTCAGGTCATAGTGCATATCGCCAATGTCACCAATGGTATTTCCCTGTCGGTGGAGGATACGGGTCCGGGTATTCCCGAAGAGAAAAAGGCTTGGGTTTTTGAGCGTCTCAACCGCGTCTCAAAAGGCGGCGGTAGCGGTCTCGGGCTTTCCATCGTGAAAGAGATCTGTCAGCTGCACCAGGCAACGATTAGTCTGAATGACAAAGAAGAGGATTCGGGGCTGATTGTGAACCTGTTCCTCCCTTTGTTAAGTAAATCTTAATTCTAATCTGCTAACTTTTTTCTAGCGTGGTTGCTGCGTTCCGTAACCGGAGAAGGGCAGCAATTCCTGCGGCTACCTCAATTAATAGAACTAAAGCGTGGGAGGCACGAGCCATGGTATCAAGGGGTCGGTATTACTTTTGTAGCAGCATCAATCTCATCCTGTTTTCATTTCTGCTGATTTCCTCAACTGCGGCATTCGCTGACAGAGATCGAAGCAGTAGCGCCACCACCGCTTTTTCAATCGATTCCGCTCGCTGGAGTGAGCGTAGGGCGAGATTGGATGTGCGTGGAACTGGAACCCGGGGAGAGACAGTCACGGTATCCAATGCCGATACCTCCGCCTTTATCGGCAGTGATAGAGTGGGACGTAGCGGTTGGGAAATCGAAATCCGCAATCCCGCCAGCGTGCCATGTCGGATATTCGCCCTGCAGTCGGACGGTCAATTCGCGGAAAGTGATGTGCGTGATGCGCCGAGCGATTGTGACGCAGGCGGTGGCGGTGGTGGTGGCAACACTCCGCCAGTAGCCAGTGCCAATGGTCCGTACAGCGGAATCGCAGGGCAGCCGATTTCGTTCAGCAGTGCCGGCTCAAACGATCCTGACGGCACGACACTGAGCTACGCTTGGGATTTCGGCGATGGCAACGGCAGTACGCAGCCGAATCCAAATCACGTCTATTCCGTTGCGAACAGCTACACCGTCAGTTTGACGGTGACTGATGCGGACGGCGCCAGCGACAGCCAGGCGACAACCGCCACTGTCAGCGAATCGCAACCCGTGTCTGGAGTATCGATCAACTCGACCAGCCAGAACGGTGTCCCGGGCAGTCCGGTTCCGGAACAGCCCTTTGTCAACCAGAGTGGATACCGAGTTTTCGCGGTGAACGATCTCGGTATGCACTGCGGCGATTTCGATACACGTGTTTCGAGCATATTGCCGCCCTTCAATGTGATGCATGCGACAGTCATCCGGCGCGGCAGCGAGCCTGATGTTCTGAGTCCGGCGGATGGCGTTGAAGTCTATTACTCTGCCGCATCCAATCCTGAGGATCCGATCCTGAGCGGTATCAATTCCGCGGGCAGTGGTCCGGTCTATTCCAGCATGGTCAGCGGCATGGTATTCAAGACCAACTTCTGGGACGTGGCGCGTGACGCCTATGATCCTTTCTATCCGCCGGGCATACTGCCGGCTTTCTATCCGGCCGGTCCGGTGGAGGGCATCCTGGATCTTGGTCTGCCGATGCCTAACGTCGAACAGCTCTATCTCGGCGACGGCGCACTCACGGCCGACCAGCAGCAGATGCCGGGACGCTTCGGTCCCTATGTTGAGAATGCCGTGGAGCGGTTCGAGGCCTACGTGGTCGATCAACCCTTCTTCATCGACATGCTGGGTACGCTGAACCGCAACTTCCAATTCGGTTATGTGGTGGAGGGTGTCAATTGGTATGAGGCGCCCGGTATCCCGGTCACCGCATTTGACGACTACGGGCGTGAGAATCCCTGGCCGCTCTATCGTGTGCAGGCCAAGATCGGTGATACCACCCTCGCTTCGGTCGATACGGTGGTGCCGATCTCCGGAGAAGCCAACTGCGGCGCCTGTCACAACGATGTGGTTGACGGCGGCAACGGTGCGGCCACTTCGAGACTGATCGATAACGGCATCCCTGTTGCAACCGTCTTGGATGATCCGCAAGAGGGTGTGCTGCCTCTCGAAGTCAGCAAAGAGTATGCCGCGGATCTCAATCTGGTGCGCCTGCACGATCTGAAGCACGGTACGGATCTGGAGAACCAGACTCCCGTTGTCTGTCAGCAGTGCCACTACACACCGGCGCTGGATCTGGCGCAGCTGGGCCCACTGGGACCGGAGTTCGATCCCTACGGCGGCTTTGCAAACGGACGTGATCAGATCAAGGTCAAGAGCATGTCGAATGTCATGCACAGCCACCATGGCGGTGTGACCGATGCCAATGGCAACAAGCTCTTCCCGGACATGCCGGCGGCGATCAAGGATGAATTCGGATTTGTTGTAAATGCGCAGGAACGCCGGCAGGTGCTTGAAGAGACCTGCTACCAGTGTCACCCGGGACGTCGCACCGACTGTCTGCGTGGCGCCATGGCCAACGGCGGAATGCTCTGCCAGGATTGCCACGGTGACATGACTCAGGTGGGTAACGACTTTACTCGTGATGTCAATCCCGCCAATCCCGGAGCCTTTGATCTGGGTGGTGATTTCTACACCAATGAAAATCAGCCTCGTGTGCCCTGGGCCAACGAGCCGGGATGCGGTTCATGCCACACCGGTGACGCCATGAGCAACCTGGCGGGAACTGCCGGCACTGTGACCAACGAGGTCGATTCGAATGGGAATCCCGACAATATCCGACTGTTCCAGGCATACCGGAGCGGAGACCAGAAGGCTACGCCGATCGTGCCTGTCAACAAGCGCTTTGCGGAGAACGTGATCGAATCCGACAATCCCGCGGTGACCGGACCTGACGATCCTCGAATCGGCAATCCCATGCTCTACCGGGTCAGCATTGGCCACGAGGGAATATTCTGCGAAGCCTGCCACGGTTCGACCCATGGTATCTGGCCGAACAAGAATGATTTGGCCAACGACAACGTCGCCGCCACCCAGCTGCAGGGTCACAAGGGTGTCATCAGCGAGTGCAGCACTTGCCACGAGGGTGATCTGGGCAACACGCTGGACGGTCCGCACGGAATGCATCCGGTCGGCAATACACGCTTCTCGAACGGTGGACACGAAAACCTGGCGGAGAGTAATCCCAACGCCTGTCGTGCCTGCCATGGTAACAATGGTGAGGGTACGGTATTGTCCCGCGCCGCCGTGGACAGGACCTTGAGCAACGAAGGCAGAACGGTTCAGATCTCCCAGGGCGAGATGGTGAACTGCACACACTGCCATGAAAACGAGCTCTGAATGAGGCGCTGACAATCAACACAATCCATCGGGTGTGATGTTACGCATCACACCCTGAATAAGGAGATGGTTCCCCTGACCGCGTGACCGCGAGGCGCGCGGTTTTTTTTTGCCTGCTGAAAGGCGTGGGGAATGATGGTGCTGCATATACTTGGATCGGAGAGCTGACTTTGTGTCCGCTCGAGTGTCTTGATGTGAAGTTCCATGCTCTCTATTCAGGGGGCGGCGGAAGGTCTCAAATTGACCTGTATGGGCATTGACGTAGTCCGCAGCGGCGGTGATGGCAATGCAATTGCCACTGCCGACTGAATGTGATGGAGGCAATTTGCAGACAACTGGAAAGCTTGAATGTGTTTAGATGTCCTGGGTTGTGGCTTTTCCCGCGAGGGGCAGGCGGTAGATGTTACCTTCTGTGACCAGTCTTTCGAACTGATCCGCGGACATTGGTTTGTAGAAATAGTAACCCTGTATCGTCTTGCAGCCGTGAGTCTGTAACCAGTCGACTTGAGATTTGCTTTCTGCGCCTTCGCCGATCGTTACCATGTCAAGGCTTTCGGCCAGAGAGATGATGGAGGTGACGACGGCTATGGTGCGTCGATCATGCGGGAGTTTGCTGATAAAGGATTTGTCTATTTTGATCACATCGATCGGCAGTTCGGTAAGGTAGCTGAGAGATGAAAAGCCGGTGCCGAAGTCGTCTACGGCAATGCGGAATCCTGTTCGCTTCAATGCATTGAGGGTAGAGAGGTTGCTGCCATCCTTGCTGACGAGGACGTGCTCTGTAAACTCGAGTTGCAGTCTGTAAGCCTCGATGTCGTATTCGATCAGCGTATTTTGCAGGCGGGTAATGAAACGCTTGTCGAGCAACTCGCTGCCGGAGACGTTGATGGATACATTCATATTGAATTTCCAGCGCTTGAGTTGTCTGCATACCTCGGTAAAGACCCAGTCGCCAATAACCCCGATCAGTCCGGATTGCTCGGCGATGGGTATGAAGCGGGCTGGAGATATATAGCCGCGTCTGGGGTGATTCCAGCGAATCAGAGCTTCGCAATTGGGGATGGTCTGTGTCTCGACATCAACGAATGGCTGATATACCAGCTCGAGTTTCGAATCGGATATTGCCTTGCGAAGATCGCTTTCGAGTTCCAGAAACTCATGAAGATCCCGATGCATGTCCTGAGTGAAGAACCGGAATGCATTTTTTCCGGCATGTTTTGCCGAGTACATAGCGGTATCCGCGTTCTTGATCAGCTCTTTCTCGTCGTGTCCGTTGGCAGGGAACTGAACGATGCCGATACTGGTGCTGATGCGCAGCTCTCTGTCATTGCAATCGATTGGCTTGTTGAATTCCTGGATAATGGAATTGGCGATTTTTGCCAGTTCCTCTTTTTTGTTGACTCCTCTGATCATGACAGTAAATTCATCGCCACCGAGCCGGCAGACAATGTCGTCGGAGCGTAATGCGTCCTGAATGCGCCACGCCGCCTCGGTGAGTACGAAATCACCGATCTCGTGACCGAGCGAATCGTTGATGAGTTTGAAGTTGTCCAGGTCCAGAAAGAAAACCGCCAGGCCGCTACCGAAAACCTCTGCCTCTTTGACCGCCTCAGTGAGGCGATCCATGAAGTAACGTCTATTCGGCAGCTTCGTCAGTTTGTCGATATAGGCCAGGGTCTCGAGCTCGAACTCCAGCTGCTTGCGTCTGGTGATGTCACTGAGTACAACGAAAAAACCATTGTTGTGCGTGTCCTCGGAATCGAATGACTCTATGCGAAGTGTCATGTGGATGGGGCCGCGTTCCTGGGCCGAGATGGAGATGTCGGTGGACCAGTTGACCTGATCCATGTGTGTCATGCCCGCCATGAGCTCACGCTGCTTCATTCTTTCGATACCGAGATGTTCGAAAAGCTCATGCAGAGTCATACCCTGATAGAAGTCGTAGCTGTGATTGGTGATGCTCATGAAGGCGGGATTGACGAATGAGATTGTCTCGTCGTTACCGAAAATTGCGATTGCATCGTTGGTGTCTTCGACCAGACGCGCCAGTTGGCGGACATTGCGGGTCTTTGTGTCGAGACTCTCTGCCATGCTGTTGAGCGTATTGGCCAGGAGTTGAATTTCACCGATGGATTCGGTGGTCGCGCGCGCGGAGAGATCACCCTCCGTGAGTGCGAGGGCCGTCTCGCGCAGTTTGGATAATTGATGTCCCAGTCTCAAGGACACGCCATGCAGTATCAACAGCGAGATGGTCACCAGAATGAGGCTGGAGATAACGACATTGCGGAAATAGTTCTGCATCAACGATTGATACTCGGTGTCCGAGATGCCGAGCTCGATCTTGCCCCAATCGAGTCCGGTTATGTTCAAGGGTTTGGTGAAAATGAACGCATTCTTGATTGAGCTGTCGCCTAACTCGCTCGAATGCCAGATCTCGTACTCAATGTCTTCCGACGAGTCGGTTTGCTCCGCTATGATGCTGATAGTCTCCACGCTCCAGCCATTGGCGGAGAGGTTAAGGCGCATCCCGTTCTTCGAGGCAAATGTCACGAAGGTGATTTCCGGTGTTTTCTTCAGTACTTTATTGGTATAGGTGATGACGAAGCTGAAGTCCTGGGTATAGAGCGCCTCGCCGCACGCGGCGATTGTCGTATTGGCGAAAGTATTGCCTTGTGCGGCCAGCATGCGTACGAGCTTGTCGTTATAGATCGGCATTAAAGCGAAGGAGAAGGCGACGCTGCTGCCAAGCAAAATGATCGCCATGCGGATGAACAGATGCTGAAAAATGGTGTTCTTGTTCATCACGGCTGCTGTCGGGTGAGCGTTCGGTATGAGTTGTTGAGCGCCTTGACCTCCTCCAGCGTGTCCTCATCAAGGTGATAGAAGCCCGTGATCCTGAGAGTCTTCAGTAGTCGTTTCAATCTGGCCGAGTAACTGATGTCCAATAAAAGCGGTTCGATCTTGTCTAGCCGTTGCTGTGGGAAATCACGGCGCATTCCCACGACCATATTGACCATGGGTTCAGAAGTTGCGAGTGCGGCGATCGAAGAGCTGATCTGTGGATTGAGTTCACGCGCCAGTTCGAAGCTGAACTCAGGCACCAGCGCGGCATCTGCTTTACCGAAGAAGAGATCGACAACGGCGGTGTTGACCTCTTCGACGATTCGGATCTCGCTGAAGAAATCATCGGAAACCGGTAGTCCTTGTTTGAGCAGGGCCACATCGAGGAACTGCCTGCCCAACGCGTGGCCGGTAGCCACGCACAGCTTTTTGCCTCGAAGCTCGGAGAGATTGATGTCTTGGTGCTCTACGCGCACGAGCAGCATGTAGCGCTGCTTCAATGTCGGTCCAAACTGGACCACGTAGCGACCGCTTGGATGAATCATGTCTTCCATTTCGAGAAATGTCAGACTGCTTACAAACAGTGCTTGGAGCTTGCCGGTATTGAAGTCCTTGATTACCTGGTCATTCGAGTCATAGAGCTTGATTTCAAAGCTTTCATCGCTGTTGGCCAGCATTTCGTTGAAAATCAGCTTGATTCCAATTTCGATGTCAGTGACGCTCGAGTCATGCCCTCCATCTGAACTCCCGCCCACCTGGATTGGGGGATTGGATATCGCTTCAGTAGCGGCGTAAGCACAAGCTGATGCCAGCCAGATCAGACCGGACAGACCGAGGGTAGTGAGTAGTCGGGAAGGCATGTTTACAGCATCGTATATATCAATTCATGGCCTCCCTGCCCAAAAGATAGGATATCTCGGCCAGATGCAGCGCTTGATCGTGCATGGCCCTAAAGTGGTTGGCGCGGACCATGGCATCGAACAAATTGGCCTCGATCACCTTCTGAGTTCCGACCGCCCCGGTCTGGTAGGCCCGGCTGGTCAAATCCCGGTTTTCACTTGAAGTCGCCACAGCTTGTTGCGTGATTTTCACCTGTTCCTGAGCGGCTTTGGTCTGAAGCAACAGGCTCTTGACCTGGGTGGCGACAGCCTCGCTGGCCAACAGACGCTGTTGTTCCATCTTCTCCCGTTCGATCTTGGCAGCCGAGACCTTGTGCCTGGTTCTACCGCCCTCGAACAGATTGATCTGCATGCCGATACCGATTTTCCAGGAGCGGCGGTTGGTCTCGTTGTCGAGGCCTCCATCCAGATCGTTGCTGAATCCGTCATAGGATCCGATCAGGGCGAGCGTGGGGTAGTACCCGCTCTTGGCCTCGTCGATCTTGGCCCCATAGGCGTCCACCACGAGCGCCAGCTTCTCGATTTCAGGATTGAACTCCAGGGCCTGCTCGATCAATTGATCGAGGCTGACCGGATCGATCTGAGCGGGATAGCTGTCGCTGGCGAGTTCGATCTGGTCCCGCCAGTCCAAGCCCATGGTGAATGAGAGTGCGGAGAGCGCCGCCTCATGCTTGGACCTGAGTTCGGCGAGGGTCGAGGCGGCCATGGTATAGGCGAGCTTGCTCTGCAACAGATCGAGCTTGTCGACCGAATTCGAGCCTCCCTCGAAGAAGGTCTGAGTGATGTCGCGCAGCACTTCGAACGAAAGAGTGATGTCATCAGCCAGTGCTGCCAGCTGTTGAGTGTAGAGCGCGGCGTAATAGTAGCGCTTGACATCCTGCACCACCTGGAGATCGGTGCGGCGTACCTCTTTGGCCGCGATGTCCACGCCGATCCTGGCCTGCTCGATCAGGCTCGAACGTTTGCCTCCGGTGTAGAGAGGGTAGGTCATCTCCAGTGAATAGAGGGAGGTGTCGCGACCGAGCAGGGCGATATCCTGGGGCGGGACGGTTACCGGCGGCAGCAGTCCCGGCGCCAGATCGAAAGTCTGTTCCGGGTACTCGTATATGGCCGTCTCATCACGCCGCTGGAATCCGACACTGAGGCTCAGAGAAGGCCAGTAACTGGAGACGGCCTGTTTGTACTGGGCTTCAGCGACCGCCATGGACTGTTGGGAGATGGTGCGCAGGCGGTTGTTTTCCAGTGCTACGGCAATGGCGGAATCGAGATCGTAGGCGGCCTTTTGCGCGGCAATCAGCGAGCCGGGTCCGCATCCGATCGATAGCAGGACAAAGGATAGTAACAGACTGAATTTATTATAAGAAATTCGCGCGAGACAGAAGGCGCTCGACGACTGAAACGATGTCATCATTGTAGGACCCATCCCGAACGTGGATTCCACCCTGATTCCGAGTCGTTCGAATCTGACTAATCTTTGATGCCAACCAAAGAGTCGAAAATGTCATTTATTCAACATATCGAAAGTAGTCTAGATCCACAATAGGTCGCTAACAAATCAGATGGTTCTTGAGCCGAGGGGTCTACACGCCGCCACGGTGCACCGTTTCGTAGTAGAGCCGCTCCAGCTGGTTCTTGTGCAGTGTCTCTTCATTCGCGAGGTAGGTGAAAAGCTCTTTGATCGGCCCTTCGGCGGTGCTTTCCGCCAATGACCGATACTGTTCCATGGCGGCGTGCTCGCGCCCCAGGGCGTATTGAAGCACGGCCTGGTCGTCGGGATGGTCCCCAAGATCAGGCGCGAGGACAGCGTCCGAGAACCGCTTGTCGCTGGCGGGTACCTCGACCAGTTCCTGGACCTGTTGGTCGAGATCGGGCAGCGCTTTCAATTCGGTGAAGAGATCGTAGTGGCGCTGCTCCTCCTGCGCCAGCTCCTCCACCAGGTAGCGGATCTGCTTGCTCACCTTGGGAATCAGAGTGGTATAGAAGTCTCGCGCGGTTTTTTCAAATTCTATGGCGACCTCCAGAATCTCACCGAGTGTCTTCTTCGATTGCAGCTTCTCGTAGCCGCTGGTATGCCCCTCTTTCATGCGCCGACTCCTGTTTTCTCACCCAACCAGGCCTCGATACTGGCGGCCACCCGGTGGCCGTCTGCCACGGCATGCACCACGTCAGGGCCGTTGACGCAGTCACCCGCGGCCCATAGCCACTCCGCCGAAGTACGGCCGTTCGCATCCACCTTGAGGCGGCCGCGGTTCCACTCCAGCGCTTCGGTCAGTGTCTCGCCGAGCAGCGAGACGTCGGACATCTGGCCGATGGCTTCGATCACCATCTCCCCTGCATGGATCATTTCGTCGCTCTCGTCATAGGCGGGGGCGAAGCGACCCTGTTCGTCGAAGATGGAACGCACCTTCCAGGTTCGCAGCCCCTTGAGCCGGCCTTTCTCCACCAGGCACTCCTGGGGACCGCGGGCATCGAAGATTTCGATTCCTTCCTCGCTGCACTCCTTCACCTCCACCGGGTCGGCGAGGAAGTGAGCCTGGTCCTCCAGGGCGGTGACGGTGACCTTCACCTCGCCATGCTGCTGTTTCTGCAGTCGCGCCAGGCTGCGCGCGATGTCCATGGCCACGTTGCCGCCGCCGATCACCACGGCCTGCCTGGGGACCTTGAACTGCTCCCCCTCGGTGATCATGCGCAGCAGCTCGACCGCTTTGCGCACCTGTTTGTGGTCGCTGCCGGGGATGCGGGTGGAGCGACCCAGGTGCAGGCCGATGGCCAGCACCACGGCATCGTATTCCGACTGCAGTTGATCCATGCTGATGTCGCTACCGACCCGGGTGTTGGCCTGGATTTTGACCCCGAGAGAGGTGATGACATCGATGTCACGGTCCATCATGTCATAGGGGAGACGGTATTCGGGGATGCCGTAGCGGGGCATGCCGCCCGCTTTTTCCCGCGCCTCGAAGACGGTCACCTCGTGCCCTTTGCGCACCAGATCGTAAGCGGCGGTAAGCCCCGCCGGGCCGGCGCCGATAATGGCGATCCGGTGGCCGCTCAGGTAGTCCGCCTTGCCTTCCGCGGCGATGGCCTTGATGCGGTCGTGGTCCACCGAGTCCATGGCGTAGCGTTTCAGCCAGCGGATCGATACCGGCTCTCCACGGCGGCCGATGGAACAGGCGTCCTCGCATTTGTGCGTGCAGACCCGGCCACAGACGTGGGAGAAGGGATTGGTGCGGTAGATCTGGCGCACCGCCTCCTCCAGGTCGCCCTGCCAGATGGCGCGGATATACTCGGGAGCGTCCATGTGGGTGGGACAGGCGTCATGACACATGCCGCACTGGACGCAGCGTGAGGCCTCGACCACCGCCTGCTGGCTGCTGAAGCCGGCGACGATCTCGTCGAAGTTGCCGATGCGCGCCTGCGCTGTCATCTCGTCCATCGGCTGGCGTTCCAGATCGAGCAGATCGGAGTCGGCGGTCTTGGTCCAGCCGAGGCCGAAGTCGACGCCGTGCATGCCGATCTCTCTCGGAAACACGAAGTAGCTGTCGATCTCGTCCTGGGTGCAGGTGTGCACGTACTCCCGGGAGAGGGAGATGGCGCCGGTGGGACAGATGTCGACACAGAGCGCGCACCAGCAGCAGCGTCCGTAGTCGATGGCGGGACGCAGATTACGGATGCCCTGCGCCGGGTCTTCGGGCAGGTGCGGGACTTTGACCATCGTGATGGCCGCGTTGTCGCAGACCTTCTGGCAGGAGCTGCAGCCGATGCACTTCTCATGGTCGTTGAGATGGAAGCCGCGGTAGTTGGCGGCGGCCGGCCGTGGCTCCAGCGGCACGGTGACCGGCTTGCGGGCGAAGAACTGCAGCGCTTTCAGCGGCGAGAGGATGGAACCGCGATCTTCGTGCTCGATGACTGAAGAGTTTTGAGTTTTAAGTTTTGAGTTTTGAGTTGGGTCGCTCATATCGGGGTACTCAGTGACAGTCAAGGTTTGGCGGTAGAGTGTTGAGAGTCGAACTGTCCTGTTTTGTCATGTCTGGTTTCCCGCCGCGGTTGTTTTGACAATGGAAGTCAAG
>JBNLGI010000010.1:0-5741 GCA_050305975.1 Sedimenticolaceae bacterium
TTCATAGGGGATGACAACCCGGTTCGCGTCGTTGACGCCTACGTTGAGTCACTGGATCTGCGAGGATTGGGCTTCAGAGGAGCTGAGCCTTGTGCGACGGGACGCCCTGCTTATCATCCCTCAGTCCTTCTAAAGCTCTACATTTACGGATATCTCAACCGCATTCAATCGAGTCGCCGCCTAGAGCGGGAAACGCAACGCAATGTTGAGGTGATGTGGTTGCTAGAGCGACTGTCACCCGACTTCAAGACAATAGCCGACTTCCGCAAGGATAACGGCAAAGCGATCCGAGGCGTATGCCAGGAGTTTGTTTTTCTGTGCCGGAGGCTGGATCTGTTCTCGCAAGCAACTGTTGCCATTGATGGCAGCAAGTTCAAGGCGATCAACAACCGGGACAGGAACTTCACGCCAGCAAAACTGAAACGACGTCTGGAACTGATCGAAGCGAGTATTGATCGCTACCTGACGCAATTGGATACGGCCGATCGCCAAGAACCCGCTATTGCGGAAGCTCGGACTGAACGACTTCAAGAAAAGATTGCTGCCCTCAAAGAAGAGCAGCAACATTTAAGGGAATTGGAGGCCCAGGTGCAAGAGGCGCCCGACCAACAGGTCTCACTGACTGACCCTGATGCGCGATCTATGAAAACACGTGGTAGCGGTATTGTCGGTTACAACGTTCAGACAGCCGTTGATGTCGAGCATCATCTCATCGTTGCTCATGAAGTGATCAATACAGGCAGTGACCGGAACGCGCTTTTCTCGATGGCTACCCAAACACGCGAGGCAATTAATACTGAAGATCTGCTGGTGGTTGCTGATCGCGGCTACTACAAGGGTGAAGAAATCCTGGCCTGTGAGGAATCGGGTATTACAACCGTTCTCCCAAAAGCGAAAACATCAAACAATCCGACCAATGGGCTGTTTGGGAGAGACGATTTTCGTTTTATACCCGAAGATAACGAGTATGTCTGCCCTGCGGGGGAGCGCCTCATTTGGCGATTCAGGAATGTAGAAAAAGGGAAAACACTCGATTGTTACTGGAGCTCGGCGTGCCAGAGATGTGCAATAAAAAGCCAGTGCACTACCGGACAACACCGGCGAATCCGTCGCTGGGAGCATCAAAGCGTACTCGACAAGGTACAAAGGCGGCTTGATCATTGCCCCGAAACCATGCGCCTGCGACGTCAAACGGTTGAGCATCCATTTGGCACATTGAAAGCGTGGATGGGATACACTCATTTCCTAACCAAGACGTTACCCAATGTCCGTACGGAAATGAGTTTACATGTTTTGGCCTACAATCTTAAACGTGTAATAAGTCTACTGGGTGTTACAGCGCTACTGGAGGCAGTAGCAGCATGAGGTCTCGGATACGGTTAAATAGTGCCCCTGGGCGGTTCTCCGGGGACTCAGGGTGAGTATCGCCGTGAAGGTTAAGATTGTTCGAATGTACAGTGAAATTGAGTATATGGACTCTAGTGAGTGTCTGTGATGCTGTATGGGGTATGAACTCTCCCCTATCAATCGTTTTCACACAGCCTGGGCCGGAAACGGACCAAAGTTTCATTTATCATTAAGAGTTTCTTGTATAAAGAATATGTTATGACTGGTGAGTGTCGTGTTGTTTATGGATGTCGGAATATTTTACGAAGTGATGAGTAAAGCAATCTGGCTTTCTAACTAAGAATATATATTTATGACAAATAATATATCTGGCACATGAAATGCAATAAGTTTTATCCTTGGTTTTCGCCGATGATATAACTTAATGGGAAATGCCTTATTACGTATTTTTCTGATACTGGGCTGCCCATCAGACTAAAAGATAGTTACTTTGAAATCATTGTCAGGCCTGTAATGATCATGGCGCCTCGCTTGTCGTGTACCGAGGATCGGGCAAGAGAGAGGTGATGACAAAAAGGAAAATCTAATACATCACAGTGTGTGTTTCTTCAGATCACAAGGAAGGTCTCTATGAAAATTCACTTTTCAAAATTTCTCTATCTATCTCTGTGTGTAGTAAGCCTTCAGGCTGGAGCGGTCACTCTCGCTCTTTCACCGGAATCACAAACGGCAAGCACGGGCGATTCGATAAGCTTGGATCTCGTCATCGATGGACTTGGAGACTTCGCGCCTGAATCTGTGAGCTCATTCTATCTGGATATAAACTTCGATCCGGCTGCGCTTATCTTCGACAGCTATAGCCTGGGTCCCTATCTTGGTGATCTATCCTCAGGTGAAGCCACTGACGTCAGCTATGGATTATTGGGTTCATATGTCCAGATCTTCGAGGAGAGCAGCCTTTCCAGCACGGCTCTCGACGCTATGCAGCCTGGCAGTTTCACGCTTGTGACGCTGGATTTCACCGTAGGCTTACTGGAGAAAGGCGATTCAACCACTGTTGGTATTGGAACCATTTGGGGGCTGTCCGATGGTAGTCGTGAACAGCAACTCACATTGGACGGTATCACCAATGCAATTATCAGCAATCCGGCAACCAGCGTACCTGAACCCGGTATCGTTCTGTTGATCAACTTGGGACTTCTGGGGTTGGCTGTCGTACGAAATCTCAAACGAAGCGAACCAGATCAGGATGCAAACTGACATCAGCCAGGGATTGTGTGCAACGACCTGGGTTTGCAACTGGAGCATGCTAAATCAAGTGTTAGCTTCGTGGTATCGGGAGCAGAATAACTTCAGCTGACCATGCCAATGATGCATGTCGCTTGACGATAGCCTATCGATATAAGGGAAAAGTGAAAGCGGCGAGCCCGGCTTTTTAAGCGCTCATCATTTCTGGCGTGTTAAGCCGTAAAATCCCCCCACAAGGTCTGAATCGCCGCAATCGCCGCCAAGGGCGCGGTCTCGGTACGCATCACGCGCGGGCCGAGGCGGACGCCGGTGTAGCCCTGGGCCTTGGCCAGCTTGCGCTCTTCGCTGCTGAGCCCGCCTTCCGGACCGACCAGGATGGTGACGCTCTCCTTGGGTTTCTTGAGGTCGTGCAGGGTCTTGTTGCTGCGGTGGTCCAACAGCAGGGCGGTGCCGCTGTTATACTTCATGACGGCGGCACCGACTTCGAGCGGGGTATCGAGCCGGGGCAGTCGGCAGCGCCCCGACTGTTCGCAGGCGTTGACGATGATCTTGCCCCAGTGGTCCATGCGGCTGGCCGTCTTCTTCTCGTTGAGCTTGACCACGCAGCGCTTGGTGAAGACCGGCGTGATGCGGGTGGCCCCCAGTTCGGTGGCCTTCTGCAGGGCGAAGTCCATGCGCTCGCCTCGCGAGATGCCGATCAGAAGATGGATGTCGAGTTTGGGCGCCGGCTCTTCGTAAACCAGTTTGCGCAGTACCGCGGTGGTGCCGTGCTTGCCGATCTGGCCGAGTGTGGCGGCGAACTCCATTCCGTCGTTGAAGAGATTGATGCTGTCGCCCGCCTGCATGCGCAGGACGTGGTGGAGATGGTGTGATGAGTCCTCTTCGAGGGTGATCTCGGCGCCGGCATCGAGCGGCTGATCGGTATAGACGCGCTGGATTCTCATGGTCAGGTGGCGACGCCTTCAACTCCTTCGGTGGTTTTCGCTTTGGCTGTCGCGTGAGCGGCAACCCGTTTGTCGATGAGGTTTTTTACCATGATCAGCAGGCCGAGACCAATAAAGGCGCCCGGCGGCAGGATGGCGATCAGCATCCCGGGGAAGTCTTCGATCTTCAGGGTCAGGCCCCGGGCCGCATCGCCGAACATCAGGTGGGCCTGATCGAGCAGGGTGCCCTGGCCGATCAGCTCCCGCATGCCGCCGAGGGTGACCAGTACCAGGGTGAAACCGATACCGATGCTGAGGCCGTCGACCAGCGAGCGCAACAGGCTGTTCTTCGAGGCGAAGGCCTCGGCGCGGCCGATGATGGCGCAATTGGTGACGATCAGCGGGATGAAGATGCCGAGGATCTTGTGCAGCTCGTGGAAGTAGGCGTTCATGCCCAGTTCGATGGCGGTGACGAAAGAGGCGATGACCATGACGAAGACCGGCAGACGCACCTCGGGTCGTACCAGGTTGCGGATCAGCGAGACGGTGCCGTTGGAGGCGGTCAGCACGGCGGTGGTGGCCAGGCCCAGACCGAGGCCGTTGATGGCGGTGTTGGTTACCGCCAGCAGGGGGCACAGGCCGAGCAGGGCGACCAGCGCCTGGTTGTTGTTCCAGAGGCCGTCGGTGACGATGTGGCGGAGGCTGTTGTCGGCCATGGTTTAGCTCCAGTGGTGTGCGACAGCTGGCAGCGGGCGGCATGAGTGAGCGGTCACTACTGCCAGAATGAATGAAGATCCGGGTTTCACGTTTCAGCCCTCTGCCTTCGCGCCCGCGGAGGCGGCCTGCCTGTCATAGAGGGCGTCGTTGTGGTCTCTTGCGTAGAGCAGCGTCTTTCTCACCGCGGTGACGATGGATCGGGGGGTTATGGTGGCGCCGGTGAACTGGTCGAATGCGCCGCCGTCGCGCTTCACCTTCCATTTCTCCAGTGGGGGATTGCCCAGCGACTTGCCGGTAAAGCTGTAGATCCAGTCTGAGCGGCTCTCTTCTATCTTGTCACCCAGTCCGGGGGTCTCCTTGTGGCTGATGACCCGAACCCCGCCGAGGCTGCCGTCGTAGCGCACCGCCACCAGCAGTTTGATGGGGCCGCTATAGCCGTTGGGGACCACGATGGAGAGTACGGCGGCCACCGGCTGGCCCTGCTTGCGGCCGCGATAGACGGTGGTGATGGGGGCGCCGAGCTGTTCCTGATCGCTGATCTGCAGGGTGTCGAGCACCATATCGTTGTCGATGGTATCGGGCGGCACCAGGGCGTTCAGGGTGCGCAGCAGGGTTTCCCTCTCGTTGGCGGCGATGCGCTCCTTGGTGGCCGTGTGGGTGAAGGCGACCAGGGAGGTGCCGGCGATGGCGAAGAGCGCCAGGATGGCGGCGGCGAGGACGATCGACAGCTGTTTAGCCATTCTTCACCCCCCCGTGGCCGTAGACCCGGGGCCGGGTGTAGTAGTCGATGGTGGGGGCGGCCATGTTCATCAGCAGTACGGCAAAGGCGACCGCGTCGGGGTAGCCGCCCCAGGTGCGGATGATGTAGACCAGCATGCCGATGGCCACGCCGTAGATCAGCTGCCCCATGCGGGTGGTACAGGCGGTGACCGGATCGGTGGCGATGAAGAAGGCGCCGAGGATGGCGCCGCCGCTGAAAACGTGGAACAGGGGGAAAGGATAGCTCTCGGGGTCGAAGACCCAGAACAGTGCGGCCATGCAGGCCAGACCGGCGAAGAAGGCGAGCGGGATCTGCCAGGTGATGGTGCGCTTGTAGACCATCCAGATACCGCCCATCAGGAACCAGTTGCCGATCCACTCCCAGCCCTGGCCGCCGAAGTCGCCCCACAGGGGGCTCTGGCGGATCTCGCTGATCATCTGGTTCATGTCGAGCTTGGTGCGCATCTCGTCCAGCGGCGTGGCCATGGTGATGGCGTCGAGGCTCAGGCCGTCGGGCATGATGCCGGCGAACTTGATGCTGAGGATCTGGCCCAGGGTCAGGGTCTGCTCGGCCAGCAGGGCCGGCGGCAGCCAGCTGGTCATCTCCACCGGGTAGGAGATCAGCAGCAGCACATAGGCCGCCATGGCCGGATTGAAGGGGTTGTAGCCGAGTCCGCCGTACATCTGCTTGACCATGATGATGGCGAAGGCCATGCCCAGCACCACCAGCCACCAGGGCAGCAGGGG
>JBNLGI010000011.1:0-3786 GCA_050305975.1 Sedimenticolaceae bacterium
GGAGAGCCGGGCCAGGGTCTGGATCAGCAGGGTCGACTTGCCGATGCCGGGGTCGCCGCCGATCAGCACCACCGAGCCGTCCACCAGGCCGCCGCCCAGGACCCGGTCGAGTTCGGGGCTGTGGCTGCCGGAGCGGATCTCGTGTTCGGTCTCCACCTCGGCCAGTGACAGCACCACCGCCGACTGCTCGCCGGCATAGCCGCTGAAGCGGCCGCCCGCCTGTCCGCCCGAGGCCGGGGCCAGGCTCTCCTCCATCACGTTCCAGGCCAGGCACTCCGTGCACTGGCCCGCCCACTTGGGCGAGGTGGCGCCGCAGGCGGTGCAGACATAGATCGACTTGGCCGTTTTCCTGCCTCCCGCCATCTAGTCAGCCTCCGTTTCCAGATTGAGATCGATGAACGCCACCCGCGAGCTGACGTTGCAGAAGAGCTGATAGGCGATCGTGCCGGCGTGCTCCGCCACCTCCTCCGCCGGCAGCCCCCGGCCCCAGAGGATGGCCTCCTCCCCTACCTTCAGATCGGGAAAGCCGCGCGCGTCGAGGGTGATCATATCCATGGAGACGCGACCGATCAGCGGCAGGCGGCGTCCGCCCACCAGCACCGGGGTGCCGTCGGCGGCGTGGCGCGGATAGCCATCCCCGTAGCCCGCGGCGACCACCGCGATGGGCATATCCTCGGAACAGCGGTAGCGGCCGCCGTAGCCGACCGGGTCGCCCCGCTTGGCCTGTTTCACCGCCACTACGCGGCTGCGCAGGGTCATCACCGGCAGCAGGCCGTCGCGCTCGGCGCGGCCACCGACGAAGGGCGAGACCCCGTAGAGCATGATGCCGGGCCGGACCCAGTCGCGGTGCGCGTTGTCGAAGGCCAGGATACCGGCCGAGTTGGCGATGGAGCAGTCGCCACAGTGCTCCCGCCCGATGGCGTCGAAGCGGCCGATCTGCAGCGCGGTGGTGTTGTCCGCCGGCTCGTCCGCATTGGCCAGATGGGTGAGCAGATTGACGCTGCCGATCCGGGGATGGGCGCTCATCCGTTCGGCGATGCCGGCCACCAGTCCGGGCTCGAAGCCGAGCCGGTGCATGCCGGTGTCGACCTTGAGCCAAAGGGTGAGGGGCGGCAGCTCCGCACTCAGCCCGTCGAGCAAGTTCAGCTGATGGTGCTGGTGCAGAGCCAGCTCGAGCCCCTGGCGGGCCGCCCGGGCCAGCTCTTCCGGGGTGTGGCAGCCGCCGAGCACCAGGATCGGCTTGTCGAATCCAGCCTCGCGCAGGCGCAACCCCTCCTCCACCCGGGCCACCGCGTAGCCGTCGCTCTGCTCCAGGGCGCGGGCCACCCGCTGCATACCATGTCCGTAGGCATCGGCCTTGATCACCGCCCAGATGCGGCTGTTCGGCGCCGCCTGGCGCACCCGGCGGAGATTGTGCCGCAGCGCGGCATGATCGATCAGCGCCTGGGGTGCGAAGCTCATAGGGGCCGGTCGAGGCTTAACAGAGCCCGGCATGGGCTGGGGAGTGTGAGCCCAACGCCGACTGACAGGTCGCCAGCGGTTTGATTTCGAGAGAGTAGAAGGCTTCCGTCGAGGGGTATCTGCATCGTGCCCACAGGCCCTAGTAGCCCTCGTCTTCGTAGACGTTGTCGATGTAGTTCTCGAACTTGGTGTACTTGCCGAGGAAGGTCAGGCGGGTGGTGCCGATGGGTCCGTTACGCTGTTTGCCGATGATGATCTCGGCGATGCCCTTCTCCGGGCTGTCCTCGTTGTAGACCTCGTCGCGGTAGATGAAGACGATGAGGTCGGCGTCCTGCTCGATGGCGCCCGACTCGCGCAGGTCCGACATGATCGGCCGCTTGTTGGTACGCGACTCCAGACTGCGGTTGAGCTGGGAGAGCGCGATCACCGGCACGTCGAGCTCCTTGGCCAGGGCTTTGAGGGAGCGGGAGATGGCGGAGATCTCGGCGGTGCGGTTGTCCCCCTCCCCCGGCGCCTGCATCAGCTGCAGGTAGTCGAGCACGATCAGCCCCAGGTCCTGGTGCTCCCGCTTCAGACGCCGGGCCCGCGCCCGCACCTCGGTGGGCGACAGAGCCGGTGTGTCGTCGATGAAGAGTTTGGTCTCGGCCAGCATGCTGACCGCCGAGGAGAGCCGGGGCCACTCGTCATCCTCCAGCTTGCCGGTGCGCACCCGCAGCTGGTCGATGCGGCCCAGCGAGGACATCATGCGCATGGCCAGGGCGTCGCCCGGCATCTCCATACTGAACACCGCCACCGCCTTGCGGCCCTGAATCGCCACGTTCTCGGCGATGTTCATGGCGAAGGTGGTCTTGCCCATGGAGGGGCGGCCGGCGACGATGATCAGGTCGCCGTGCTGCAGACCCGAGGTCATGCCGTCGAAATCGGTGAAGCCGGTGCCGACGCCGGTGATCGGCTCGTCCTGCTGGAACAGGGTCTCGATACGGTCCACCGCCTTGGTCAGCAGCGACTTGATGGGGGCGAAACCGCCGCCGCCCCGGGTCGTCTGCTCGGCGATCTGGAACACCTTGCGCTCCGCCTCGTCGAGCAGCTCTGCGCACTTGCGGCCCTGGGGCTGGTAGGCGCTCTCGGCGATGTCGGTGCTGACCGAGATCAGCTGCCGCATCACCGAGTACTCGCGCACGATGTTGGCGTAGGACTTGATGTTGGCGGCGCTGGGGGTCTCTTCCGCCAGCCGCACCAGGTAGGGCAGACCGCCTGCCGCCTCGAGCTCGCCGTTGCGCTCCAGATGCTCGGCCAGGGTGACCACGTCGAAGGGCTGCCCCTCGTCGGCCTGGCTACTGATGGCGCCGAAGATGAGGCGGTGCTCCTTGCGGTAGAAGTCCCCCTGCAACACCTGATCGGCGATCTTCTCCCAGGCCCGGTTGTCGAGCATGAGACCGCCCAGCACCGACTGCTCGCCCTGGATCGAGTGCGGCGGCAGCTTGATAGCCTGGGTTGCCCGGTCCGGGTAGTCGGGCATCTCGTCGGGGTAAGCGGCTTCTGACATGAAAGGGTTCGTCAAACGGCTAAGGGCATGAGAGGTTCAAGACACCCTAGGATAAGGGATCGCAAGGCAGATTAGAAATATTCAGTTGAGCAGTACGTCAAGCTGCGGCAAGCGGCACTCTGCCCGTCAATGATCCGGGGAGGTAGCAGGGGCGCAGGCAGTCGGAATTGGCCGTAGCTCAACGCCGGTTGTCGCTTGGGCGGCAATAAAGACGGTGTGGCAGACCGCACCCTACACCTGGATCCCGGTTGGGGAGAATCCGGTAGGGTGCGGCTTGCCGCACCGATCGATCGCATCGATTCGCCCGCTTGCCGGTTCAATCGGCAAGCGGGTCTCGGCCTCAGGCCTCGGGAACGATGGTCAGCTTGATGGTCGCGTTGACGTCGGCGTGCAGATGCAGGTCGACGTCGTACTCGCCGGTGACGCGGAAGGGGCCGTTGGGCAGCAGCACTTCGCGCTTCTCCAGCTCCTGACCGGCGTCGGTCACAGCCTTGGCGATGTCGCCGGTGCCGACGGAACCGAACAGGCGGCCCTCGTCGCCGGACTTGCAGCTGATGGTGACTTCCAGGCCATCCAGCTTGGCCTTGCGGGCCTCGGCGGCGGTCATCTTGTCAGCGGCCTCTTTCTCCAGCTCGGCACGACGGGCCTCGAACACCTTCACGTTCTCTTCGGTGGCCGGAACCGCCTTGCCCGAGGGGATCAGGAAGTTACGTCCGTAACCGTTCTTAACGTGTACCTTGTCGCCCAGGTCTCCCAGGTTATCGACTTTCTGCAACAGA
>JBNLGI010000012.1:0-2098 GCA_050305975.1 Sedimenticolaceae bacterium
TTGAGTGTTGAGTTTTTAGTTTTGAGTTGGTGGAGTTCGCTTCGCTCAAAACTGTTGTTCCTGTCACAGCCCCTACGACTGAGGGGAATGAAATCAATAGGCCGATACGGCACCGCCGCACTGATTCAACTCAAAACTCAACACTCAAAACTCATCACTTCTTAGCTTTAACTGTGCTCTGCAGCGCCGCCCGGATCAGGGTCTCGCTGTCCATGCCGTCATCCGCCACCGCCTTGACCAGGCGGTCGGCCTCCAGCGGCTTGTAGCCCAACGCCACCAGGGCCGCCACCGCGTCCGACTTCTCGCTGCGGGGACGCCCGGCCGACTGGGCTGAAGGCATGGCGATGCCTGCTCCGCCGCCGACCTGATCGCCCAGCTTGGCCAGCCGGTCGCGCATCTCCACGATCAACCGTTCCGCGGTCTTGCGGCCGATGCCGGGCAACCGCACCAGGGCGCTCACGTCCTCGAACTCCACGCAGCGGGCGAACTCTTCGGCGCTCATGCCGGAGAGGATCGCCAGCGCCATCTTGGCGCCGACTCCGCTCACCTTGAGCAGGCTGCGGAACAGGGCCCGCTCCGACTCGGTGGCGAAGGCGTAGAGCACATGGGCATCCTCCCGCACCACCAGGTGAGTGTAAAGGGTCACGCTCTGGCCGGTCTCGGGCAGGGTGAAGAAGGTGGAGAGCGGCGCCTCCAGCTCGTAGCCGACACCGTTGACATCGAGTAGCAGAAACGGGGCCTGCTTGATCGCGACCTCACCGCGCAAGCGACCGATCATCGGCGCGCTCCGCCGCCGGCCGCCGGGTGCCGGGCCAGTGTGGCATGGGTGTGGGCGTGGCTGAGGGCCACCGCCAAGGCGTCGGCGGCATCGGCCTGCACCGGTCCGGAGAGATTGAGCATCATCCTCACCATGTGCTGCACCTGACTCTTGTCGGCCCGGCCGCTGCCCACCACCGACTGCTTGATGCGGGTCGGGGTGTACTCGGCCACCTCCAGACCGTGTTGAATGGCGGCGCAGATGGCGGCTCCCCGGGCCTGTCCCAACTTCAGAGCGGAGGCGGCGTTCTTGGAGACGAAGACCTGCTCGATGGCCATCACCGCCGGCCGGTGCCGCTCGATGAGCGCGCCGACGCGGGCGTAGATTTCACCGAGCCGCGGCGGCAGGGCCTCCCCCTGGAGGCGCAGCGCACCGTGCTCGATGTGCACCGAACGGATGCCGTCCGACTCGATCAGGCCGTAGCCGGTGACACGGGAACCCGGGTCGATGCCGAGAATACGCAGCATTCAGCCCACGGCGTCCATGATCTCGTCGGAGATCTCGGCGTTGGTGTAGACCTCCTGCACGTCGTCCAGGTCCTCCAGCATATCGACCATGCGCAGCAGCTTCTCCGCATCGTCCTGTTCCAGCACGGCGTTGGTCGAGGCGTTGTAGGTGATCTCGTCGTTGTCGGGTTCGAAACCGGCCCCCTTGAGGGCATCTTTGACCGCGGTGAACTCTTCCGGCGCGGTGACGATGTCGACCGAACCGTCGTCATTGGTGATGACATCCTCGGCGCCCGCCTCCAGGGCCGCCTCCATGATGGCGTCCTCATCGATCCCGGGAGCGAAGCTGATCACGCCCTGCTTGGTGAAGAGGTAGGATACCGAACCGTCGGTGCCCAGGTTGCCGCCCATCTTGCTGAAGGCGTGGCGTACCTCGGAGGCGGTGCGGTTGCGGTTGTCGGTCATGCAGTCGACCATTACCGCGGTGCCGCCCGGGCCGTAGCCCTCGTAGCGGATCTCGTCGTAGTTCTCGCCTTCCACATCCCCGGCGCCGCGCTTGATGGCGCGCTCGTAGGTATCTTTCGGCATGTTGGCAGTGAGCGCCTTGTCGACCGCCAGGCGCAGCCGCGGATTGGACTCGATCTCGCCGCCACCGATACGGGCGGCCACAGTGATCTCCCGAATCAGTTTGGTCCAGATTTTACCGCGCTTCTTGTCAACGGCGGCCTTCTTGTGCTTGATATTGGCCCACTTACTGTGTCCAGCCATACAATCCTCTCAAATCGCTATAATCAAACGGTTTATATTACCACTGAGCCCGGTTGGCAGAAACCAT
>JBNLGI010000013.1:0-8393 GCA_050305975.1 Sedimenticolaceae bacterium
TTCATATTGCGATGAACCCCGGCCGATGGTGGCCTCGAATGCCTGATTTATCCTCGGGTTCAGGCGACACTGTATGCTTGGCCTGGTACAACCAGGCTGTCATGCCGCTCAAAGTTCGAGTGACGGCTTGTCGGTCTCGGCACGCAGGGTCTGTAGCAGCGCCTCCATCTGCCCGGATACATGATCCAGTTCGAGTGAAAGTGCTTCCAGGACCAAGCTGTGCAGATGCTGGAACGCCGCTTCGCCAATGCGCCGCTGCTCCTCATCGTTGAGCTTGGCGCGAAACGCGGCCACCACATTGTCCGCTAACTGCTGGTGACGTTGACTCATTTCTCCCTCCTTCAACCATTGAGATCTTTCCGCAGCCACTGTTGACTATAGCCACTGTGGACGATCCTGGTCGCAGACACTACCGATCGTCTCTTCGTCAAACTGACTCGCGCATCTCCTGCTCGCGTTCGCGCATGCGGAACTTCTGCAGCTTGCCGGTCACGGTCATCGGAAACTCGTCGACAAAACGAATGGTCTTCGGGATCTTGTAGTGCGCGATCTGCCCGCGGCAATAGTCGCGCAACGCGGCTTCGTCCAGCTGCATGCCGGCGTGCAGCTGGATCCAGGCCACCAGCTCCTCGCCATAGAGCTCATCCGGTATCCCGAATACGGCCACCTGGGCGACCGCCGGGTGGCCGAACAGGAAGGCCTCGATCTCGGCCGGATAGATGTTCTCGCCGCCGCGGATGACCATCTCCTTGAGCCGCCCGGTGATGCGCAGGTAGCCGTCGCCGTCCATCAGCCCCAGGTCGCCCGAGTGCAGCCAGCCGGCGCTGTCGATCGCCTTGGCGGTCGCCTCTTCGTCGCCGTAGTAGCCGCGCATGATGTGGTAGCCGCGGAAGCAGACTTCGCCGATCTCGCCGAGCGGCAGGGTCGAGCCGGTCTTCAGATCGACCACCTTGACCTCCTGGTGCGGCAGGTTGGTGCCGACCGTCTCGGTGCGGCGTTCGATGCTGTCTTCGACATGGGTCAGGTGGGTCAGCGGCGAGGCTTCGGTCTCGCCGTAGCCGATGAGAATCTCGCTGCAATGCAGCTCGTGCATCACCCGCTGCATCAATGCCGCGGGACAGGGCGCGCCGGCCATGATGCCGCTGCGCAGGCTGCGCAGATCGAACTCGGCGAAGCGCGGGTGTTCGAGTTCGGCGATGAACATGGTCGGCACCCCGTGCAGCGCGGTGCAGTGCTCCCGCTCAAGCGCCTGAAGCACCGCCAGCGGGTCGAAGTGTTCGCACGGCAGCACCAGGCAAGCGCCGACCGACAGGCACAGCAGGTTGGCCAGCACCATGCCAAAGCAGTGATAGAAGGGTACCGGCACCGCCAGCCGGTCATCGGGGCCGAAGTGCATGGCGCGGGCGGAGAACCAGGCGTTGTTGAGGATGTTGTGGTGGGTCAACACCACCGCCTTGGGAAAGCCGGTGGTGCCGGAGGTGTACTGGATGTTGATCGGATCGTCGCGGTCGAGTGCCGCGCTGAGCGCGTCCAGTTCGGCACTGGGGACTCCCTGGCCGGCCGCCAGCAACGCCGGCCAGCTGAGGATGCCGGGGTGGAGGCTTTCTGTCTGTTGCGGCGCCTGCGGGTCGTAGAGTACGACACGGCGTAGCTGCGGACAGGCCGCGCTGTGCAGGTCGTCCGGCGCGCAGTTCGCCAGTTCCGGGACCAGCTCCAGCAGCATCGCCAGATAGTCGCTGCTGCGAAAGCGCGGAATCAGGACCAGGCCCTGGACCTCGGAGCGCTGCAGCGCGTAGGCCAACTCGCGCGGCCGGTAGGCCGGATTGATGTTGACCAGCACCACGCCGATGCGCGCGGTCGCGAGCTGCAGCAGCAGCCACTCGATGTTGTTGGTCGACCAGACCCCGACCCGGTCTCCGCGCCCGAAGCCAACCGCCACCAGGCCGGCCGCCACGCGATCCACCTCGGATGCCAGTTCCGCATAGTTCAGGCGCCGTCCCTGCGGCAGCGAGACGACCGCCTCGCGATCGCCATGGGCGGCCACGATCTGCGCGAAATGGCGGGGAATGGTCGCGCCGAGCAGTGGCGGCTCGCCGCCGCGGTGACAGTAACTTTCGCTCAGCTGCCCCATCGTTCACCTCCACCTGACGCCTGTGCCCCCCGGCCAAAGCCGGCTCAGTTCACCTCACCCGTCACCCTGCCCATGCGGCGGCTGTTCAGCCTTCCAAGTCCGCCCAATAGGCGTCGACCCGTGCCTGTATCTCCGCCAGCGTGGTCTCGTCGCGCTGCGGCGCGAACAGGTGGGCGAAGCGCCCCTGCAGCTGCAGATAGTCCTCGACCGGCTTGCGCGGATGCGGCGTCTTGGTGTGCACTACCCGGCCGTCGACATACTCTTTCAGCGGCCAGATGCCGCTGCGCACCGCCAGCCGGCCGATGTCGACCGTCAGCTTCGGATCGTAATCCCAGCCGGTCGGACAGGGCGCCAGCGCCAGGATCAGCTTCGGCCCCCGGATCGTCATCGCCTTTTCCACTTTGCGCGCCAGGTCGAGCGGTTCGGCGCCGATCACCGTCGCCGCATAGGCCGGCCGGTGCGCGACCCAGATCTCGAACAGGTCCTTCTTCTCGCCACGGTAGCCGACGCCGCTGGTCGCGGTGCGCGCCGCATGGGGCGTGGCGCCCGAGTATTGCTGGCCGGTATTGCCGTAGCCTTCGTTGTCGTAGACGATGTAGAGGAAATCCAGGTTACGCTCGATCGCACCGGAGGTCGCCGACAGTCCCATGCCATAGGCCGCGCCGTCCCCGGTCAGCACCACGACGCGCAGATCGTCGTCCGGCGGCATGCGGCCCTGCTCGAGCAGGATGTCGAGGGCGTCGCGCACTCCCTGCGCGCCGGCCGGCGCCGACGCCATGGCGGTGTAGAGCCAGGAGCCCCGGAAGGGCGTGAAGGGATAGGTCGATAGCAGCGTCATGCAGCCGGCTGCGTTGATGAACACCGTCTTCGCGCCGAGTATGTCGTAGATAGCGTGCAGCGCCTGCAGACCGCCGCAGCCGGCGCACATCGGCGTACCGGTGCCGAGCAGGTGGGTCGACGGCAGATCCTTTATGCGCCGGAAACGGGTCTCGATGTCACTCATTGCGGTTCCTCCAGGTTGCCGCGCTCCACCTGCGCCACCGCCTGCAGCTTGCGCATCTCGCGCAGCTCGTCCCGCGTATAGAGCAGGCGCGGCGGCGGCGTCTCGCCGCTGTCCAGGGCCTGCTCGACCACGCGCACCATCTCGAAGAACTCCTCGGGCGCTATGTCGCGCCCACCGAGACCGCCGATGAAGCTGACCAGCAGTGGCGCGTCCGCAATGCCGTAGAGGGCCGAGGCGAGCTCGGTGTGGAGCACCCCGCCCTTGCCCAGCGAGATATTCTGATCGATCACGGCGACGCCACGCCGGCCGCTCAGCTGTGCGGCCAGCAGCGCGGCCGGGAAGGGCCGCAGCAGCCGTGGGCGCAACAGGCCGACCGGCTTGCCGGCCTGTCGCAGCCGGTCCACCGCCGTGCGCGCCTTGGTCGCGAAGGAACCGATCATCAGCAGTACGATCTCGGCGTCGTCGCAGCGGTAGGCCTCGACCGCCGGATAGTCGCGGCCGAAGCGGGCGTTGAAATCGGCGGCGATCTCGTCATACACCGCAAGCCCATTGAGCAGCGCGAGATGGGTCTCGTAACGGAAGTAGGAGTAGGGCCCGCCGCCGAGCACCGCCACCGCCTGACTCTCCGGTGCGCTGGCGCGCATCATGATCGCCTCGGCGTCGAACGGCGGCAGGAAGGCGTCGACCGACGCCGCATCCGGCACCCTGACCGGTTCACGCGTGAACGACAGGTAGAAACCGTCGAGATTGACCAGCACCGGCTGGCGCACGCGGTGATCCTCGGCCAGCCGGTAGGCGATCAGCACGCTGTCCAGTACCTCCTGGCAGTCGGCACAGTGGATCTGCAGGAAACCGCTGTCACGCGCCGCCATCACATCGTTGTGATCGGGTTCGAGGGTGATCGGCGCGGACAGACCGCGCGAGACATTGACCAGCACGAAGGGCGCCCGCCAGCCGGCCACCGTATAGAGCATCTCCATCGCGTACAGCAGCCCCTGGCTGGAGGTGGCGCTGAACACCCGCACCCCGGTGGCCGCCGCCGCACCGGCCGCGGTGATCATCGAATGCTCGGATTCCAGCGTGACCAGCCGGCCCGGCATCTCGCCGCGGTCGATCCAGCCGGCCAGCGCTTCGATGATCTCGGTCTGCGGTGTGATCGGAAACGCCGGCACATAGTCGACCCTGGCCTGGCGCGCGCCCCAGGCGGCAGCGCCGTTGCCGGTGAGCAGCACGCGTGTCATGACTTCACCTCCATCTCACTCGCGGCAGCCTCGGGCTGTGCCGTGATCGCATGGGGCGGACATACCGCGACGCACACCATGCAACCCTTGCAGTGGTCGTAGTCGATGGCCGGCGTGGCATCCTCGACCCGGATGGCGCCGTCCGGACACAGGCTGCTGCAGACCCACCAGCAGTGGTTGCAATGCTCATAGTCGATCACCGGGCGCAGGGTGCGCCACAGGCCGGTCCTGGAGGCCAGACTGGTCAGACCGGCGTGGATCACCGGCGCCGAGACGCCGGCCGTTTCGAAGGGCAGTTCGATCCAGTCCGGCGACGTATAGGCGGCGGCGTCGGGTTCGGCGCCTTCGCTGACCCGGACGCCGCCGCCGGCCAGCTCGGCGAAGGCGTCAAGGGCCTTGTCGAGATTGCGCTGCACGACCGCCTCGCCGAGCGCATCCAACTCGCTGTGCAGGGCCTGAGTCAGCGCTGCCTGCGACACCACCCCCAGCAGCGCGGCCGCGGCACCGGCGCAGGCGGCGCCGACATACGGCATCTCGGCACGCTCCACCACCGCTTCGCTCAACGGCAGGATCAGCACCCGGGCCGGTGTGTTCAGCCGCTCACGCCAGGTGTCGGCCGACTCGCGGCTGTGGATCAGCAACAGGGTGTGCGCATCGATGCCGGCCAGCACCCCGGCCGCCGGTACCGGCACCAGCGTGTCGTCGGCAACGACCACCAGGTCGGGGCGGCGGATGATGCCGCGTTCATTGATCGGATCCTGGTCGGCCCGCACGTAGGCGAAGATCGGGGCGCCACGGCGCTCGGCGCCATAGCGCGGCGCATCCTGCACCTCGAAACCCTCGGCGAACAACGCCGAGCCGAGGATGCGGCTGGCGGTCTTCATGCCCTGACCGCCGCGCCCGTGGAATCGTACCCTGAACATGTCGGCTCCTCAGACCCAGCCGGGCGCGGTCGAGAAGAGGTTGAAACGGCGCATGCTCATGGCCTTGCGCACCCGCACCTCGGCCATTTCCACGGCCGCCTGACGCGGAAGTACGTTGTGCTGCCGCGCCTCCTCCAGCACCTGCCGCGTGTTGCGCCGCAGTTTTTCCTCGATGGTCTGCAAGGCGGCCGATTCGGTGGCGCCCCGGTATTCCATCGCCGCGCAGATCACCCCCCCGGCATTGGCGATGAAGTCCGGTACGCAGAGCACCCCGCGCTCATGCAGTGTGCGTTCGGCCTCCAGCGTGATCGGGATGTTGGCGCCTTCGATCACCAGTCGCGCCTTCAGTTGATCCACGTTGTCGGCATGGATCACGTCAGGCCGGGCGGCGGGAATCCAGATGTCGCAGTCGACGCCGACCACGGCATCCAGCGGCAGGCGTTCGCCGTCAGGGTAGTCGACCACGCTGGCCCCGCTTTTTTTCAGCGCGATCAGCGCCTCGACATCCAGCCCGGCCGGGTTGTACAGGGTGCCGCGCGAGTCGGCAACCCCCACCAGGTGGGCCCCGCGGGTGACCAGAAACCGCGCCGCATGGGTTCCGACGGCGCCGAAGCCCTGGATCACAACGTGCGAACCCTCGAGCTCCAGGCCGGCGAACTCCTGCGCCACGTCGGCGACATGGCCGAGCCCGAAGCCGGTGGCGCCGATCTCGTCCAACGGAATGCCGCCCAGCTCGCGCGGCAGCGCAACGACGCGCCCGATCTCGTCCTTGACCCAGGCCATGCACTCCTCATCGGTGCCCATGTCCGGTGCAAAGATATAGTCCTCCGCGTAGCGAAGCGCCTGTGCCAGACCGCGAATCAGGCGTTCCTTCTGCGCCTTCGGCATTTTTGGGTCGCCGTACAGCACGGCCTTGCCGCCGCCGTGCGGCAAACCCGCGGCCGCATTCTTGAAGGTCATCGCGCGGGCCAGACGCGCGCACTCCTCGACGCTCACGTCCGGTGCCATACGGACCCCGCCGATCGACGGCCCTTTGGCCACGTTGTCGACCACGAGGATCGCGCGCAATCCGATCGAGGGTTCGTGCACATGGATGATCTTGGACGGTCCGAGTTCGTCGGCGAAGACAAAACAATCCTGCATCGTGCACCTCCTCTCTCAGACCTGGGCGGCCGCGAGTCCGGACGGAGATCGAACCGCTACCCGAGCGTGCATTGCGGACGCCCCTCTATATAGAAATCTAGTCCAAGTTGGGCGGCTGTCTGCTGATCTCCCTCAATGGCCGGAGACTGGATCCTTCCAGTGCAAGCTCCCGTCACGGCATGGGGGTGCTGTGGTCGTGCTGGTGCATACGGATAGCAGGGTTCATGCAGCGTTAGTGGCGGTATTCACCGCTTCAGGTAGGCATGAACTCGGCATAGAGATTCAGTGCGGCGATGGAGAGCGCCAGCATGATCAGGCTGTAGAGACCGTTCCATCGCAGACTGTCGAGCCCCCCTTGACCGTAGCGACCCTGCATCGCCAGATTGATGCCCGAAAAGGGGCTGCAGGCCACACCGATGGCCCAGGCCGAGAGAAAGGTCATCGCCAGCAGGGTGCCGTCCGGTTCGAGCGGGGCCAGCAGGGTGCCGAGGGCGGCAATGTTGATGACCGGGTGCACGCCCAGGATCGAGGTCGCCAGCATGAAGATCAGGACCTGCGATGCTTCAGTCCCGCCGAAACGTTCGAACGGCAGCCAGCCGCCGAAACCGGCAAACACCGCATTCAGGCCCGCCGCCATGATGCCCGCGGCGAGAAACAGGCTGAGCTCGTTCTGCATCCCGGGCAGACTCTCTTCCACATGCTGCCTCAGTCTCTGCAGCGGGGCAGGGCGGCGCAACACTACGGTCGTCACCGACAGCGCCGGGGCCAACAGGCTGATGACGCCGAGGATGTGCCACTCGCCGTGCCACTGGTGCAGCAGCAGTACCGCCAGCGCCAGCAGCCCGGGCAGGGCGAGGGCCGATAGATGCATGGGATAGCCCGTGAACACGTCGTGTTCACGACAGAAGACGCCTGTCAGCAGTAAGCCGATGGCCGCCAGCGGCATGCCCATGAGCCAGACCTGCGGCAGGCTGGCTCCCGGGGCATAGGTCATGGCGGCAGCCATGGCGGCGAAGAAGGGGGACCAGAAGGCGGCAGCGGTGAAGCCGCGGGTCAAGACGACGGTCTGAGCCCGGTTCAATCTCCCCTCACGGCTGATCCGGTCGCCCATTATGAAGACCGACGAGAGATTGATCACCGCGCCGAACAGGTGAACCCCCAGCAGGGTCGACCAGACCGCCCGACGGCCGCGCGGCAGTGCTTCGTTCGCTTCGGTCTCGGGACGTGCGATCAGACGCAGGAAGCTGACGGCCGCCAGCATCGCCAGCAGCAGGGCATTGCCGGCCAGCATCATGCCCCAGTCGGGCGCAACTCCACCCTGCAGCCCCCAGGCGATACCGAGCGAGCCGATCAGCAGCAGAATCAACACCTGGCGCCGGGTCTGGCGGGGCAGCTCGGGCCAGAGCAGGCATCCGGCACTCCAGGCCAGGGCACCCGCCACCCCTTTGGGAAAGAGCGGCAGGAAGGTGTGGAGCACGGCGGTGACGATGGTGGCCAGCAGCAGCCACCCGGCCAGGGCCCGACGCGTCATCACAGCAGAAAGGCCAGGGCCAGGGGGATCACCACCAGACTGCCGAGATTGCCGAAGGCCACCATCGAGGCCACCTCGGCGGGGGATTGGCGGTAGCGCTCGGCGAGCAGGAAGTTCAGTACCGCCGGAGGCAGGATGGCGAAGAGCAGCAGAATGCGTTGCATCGCCTCGGAAGGCTGCAGCCAGAGGATGGCCAGCCAGGCACTCGCCAGACCGGTGGCCGGACAGAGCAGGGCGCCGAGCAGTCCCGCCCGCCAGTGGCTCAGATCGACATGAATCAAGCGCACGCCCAGCGCCACCAGCATCAGCGGGATCGCCACCTGGGAGAGCATCTCCAGTCCCGGCATCAGGATCGACGGCGTGTGCCAGTCGGTGACATAGGCGAGGATGCCGGCCAGGGTGGCCAGGGTGACCGGATTGC
>JBNLGI010000014.1:0-65821 GCA_050305975.1 Sedimenticolaceae bacterium
CCCGACGAGGAGGCGCTGAAGCAGGAGAGCATCCAGTACGTGGTGCAGGTCAACGGCAAGGTGCGGGCCAAGATCCAGGTGCCGGCCGGTGCCGACAAGGCCAGCGTCGAGGCCATGGCGCTGGAGAACGAAAACGTGCAGCGCTTCATCGGCGACGCCACCGTGCGCAAGGTGATCGTGGTACCGAACAAGCTGGTCAACATCGTCGCCAACTGAGTCAGGTGGATTTCAGCCTTCAATCGGTAAGCTAGTGGTGCGGCAAAGCGCACCCTGCAGGTGATCGAGGCGTAGGGTGCGGCTTGCCGCACCGGACAGGCTTCGCTCTGCCGCTAGGGTGTGGCCCTTTCCCGTCAATCCCGGTTGTCCCGCTCCGGCTCTCAGGTTAGGCTCACCCCACCCGGGCGATCCGTTGTGCTCACGCTGAGGAGATTTTCACCAAGGTGTTTAACAAACCATCCCCCAACCCGCTGCTCTGGCTGGCGCTGCTGCTCACCCTGGCAGGCTGCGGCTTCCACCTCAAGGGTTACCAGCAGGCCGCCTCACCGGTGCTCGACGGTCTCTACGTGGAAGAGGGCGAGGACCGTGGCACCCTGGCGGGCATCCTGGCCCACAATCTGCGCATCGGTGGCGTCAAGCTGGCGAAGGATGCGGAGTCGGCCAAGGCCCGATTGAGAATCACCGACGAACGTCAGCAGAGCCGGGTGCTGGCCGTGGACGCCAGCGGCAAGGCGCTCGATTCGGAGCTGCAGCTAGTGGCCAGTTTCCGCCTCACCCGGTCTGCGCAGTCTGAACCGCAGACCCAGACTTTGGAACTGGTACGTCAGCTCAGCTACAGCGGCGAAGACGAACTGGGTCAGCGCAACGAGGCCGCACTGCTGTTCAACGATATGCGCTATGAGATGGCGAACCAGATCATCCGCCGGTTGGAGGCGCTGCTGAAACAACCATGAGACTGCGCAACGATCAGCTCGCCTCCCAGCTGCAAAAGCAGCTGTCGCCGATCTACCTCATCAGCGGTGACGAACCCCTGCAGATGCAGGAAGCGGCGGACGAGGTACGGGCGGCGGCCCGTGGTCAGGGATTCACCGAGCGCGAGGTGCTCGATGGCGCGGCCGGGTTCGACTGGGCTGCACTCAGCGCGGCGGCCGAGAGCCTGTCGCTGTTTGGTGACCGGCGTCTGCTCGATCTGCGCCTGGCGAGTGCAAAGGTCGGAAGCGAAGGGGCCAAGGCCTTGAGCGCCTATGCCGAAGCGCCGCCAGAGGACACCTTGTTGCTGATCACCCTGCCCAAACTGGAGCGGGTGCAGAGCAATAGTCAGTGGTACAAACGCCTGGAACAGACGGGTGTGGTGGTGCAGATCTGGCCGGTGGAAGGCAGCCGGCTGCCGCCCTGGATCGAGCAACGCCTGCGCCGGGCCGGACTGATTCCGGAGCCGGGCGTGGTGGAGATGCTGGCGGATCGGGTCGAAGGCAATCTGCTGGCTGCCAGCCAGGAGATCGAGAAGCTTCTGCTGCAACAGGGCCCCGGTGTGGTGACCCAGGAGCAGCTGGCCGGATCGGTGGCCGACAGCGCCCGTTTCGACGTCTTTGGACTGGTCGATAGCCTGCTGGCCGGCGAGGCCTCCAAAGGACTGCGTATGCTGCAGGGACTGCGGGCCGAAGGCGTGGCCACGGCGGTGGTGTTATGGGCCCTCAGTCGCGAGATTCGGAGCCTGGCGCAGATGGCCCATGAGGTGGAACTGGGGCGCAACGTCGATCAGGTCATGGGCGCGCATCGGGTCTGGGACAAACGCAAGGCGTTGGTGCGTCGTGGGCTGCAGCGCCGATCGGCGCTGTGGCGGCAGTTGCTGGTGATCTGCGCCAGAGCGGATCGGGCGATCAAGGGGCAGGATCCCGGCGATCCCTGGTCGCTGTTCGAAGAGCTGGCGCTGGGCATGGCGGGAAAGCGTCTTCTGATCGACGAACGTCCCCGGGTTTTGAGCTGAAATCGAAACCTGATCCGCACCTTCGGGACCCCGGCGCGGCATGCTGCCCGCAGGGCTCCAATTCAACGTGGCGCCGCTTACTATGGGCCATCCATTGCCTGCGTCCGGCGGCCTGCGCGGGCTTTGAAAAACAGGCCTGATTCGCGTTCGCATCCTAGTGTGATCGATTCCACACACCGCCATAAGAATTTTTCTCCTAGGAATTAAATGTTATGCGAAGTGTGATGTGCATCGCTCTATTTCTTAAGGTTTCATTGTCATATGTTGCTCCGGAGGCCCCAATCCCGGGGTTGACGGATCGAAAACAGTTAAGGAGAACATGATGAAAACGATGCAAATCACCAAAACGGCAATGGCCCTGATCGCGGCCGGGTTTTTCACCGCGGCAGTCGCCGGCGAAGACGCATTCATGAAGCTGGATGTGAATGAGGACGGCTATATCTCCGCTCAGGAGGCGGCGGCTGACGAGAGTCTGCACCAGCGTTGGGAGACCACCGACGCCAATCAGGACGGTCAGATCGACGCGGCAGAGTTCAGCGCCTTCGAGGCGATGGAATCGTCGTCCGATAAGTAATCGTCGAAGTAAGCAAACCCGGTTAACGGGTTTCGGTGTCGGCGGCCAGCACTGTCTGGTCGCCGTTTTCTGTTTTTGCCAGGTGGCAATTGCTCAGCTGGAGCTGCGGCGGATCGGTCGAAAAGACGAAGGGAGCGGCCTTCAATAACACGCTGAGTCCCAGGATCTGCCGGGTATTGCCTGGAAACACAGCGACTTCCACCTCTTCCAGGCGACAGTTTTCACCCAACTGGACACTCGAGATGGCATAGACCGGGACACGCATCCGGTCGCCGTTGGCCAGGACTCCGGTCAGGTCGCGCAGGTAGACGGGGTCTTCAGTCAGTTTCAGACTGGCCAGCGTCTCTTCATTGATGGTCATATAGCTGGAGCCGGTGTCGACCATGAAGTCGCTGGGTGGCATTTCCCCGATGCGACCCGAGATGTAGAAGGTGCTGGCGCCCTTCAGATGCATCGGCACATCGAAGTCGAACTCGCTGGCCATACCGGGACCGGCGAGTGCGAGGGTCAGTATCAGGGTTGTCACGGCTCTGAGCATTTCTGTTTGGGTCCCATCCGGTAATCTCTCCTTGTCCTAGTAGATCGGTCAGTCGGGCCCGAACTTGAGCCCGCGGGTGAGGGGAAGTGGATGGCTGCGGGCCTGCAGGGAAGGCAGTTCCTTCGTCAGATCGCCTGAAATCATCCCGATGGGGCCAATTCAGGTCATTTTTGATACAGTTTCCCGCCTGAGCACTCCTAAAACTCTGGATAACAAGTACACCTATGTTCGAAACGATTTCCGATGTGAAAGGTTACATGCAGACCCTCGGGCAGCAGGCCCGCCAAGCCTCCAGGGCGCTGGCCGCCGCCAGCACCGCGGTCAAGAACCGTGCCTTGGAGGCGATGGCGGACGATCTGGACGCACAGCGTGAGCAGCTGATGCTGGAGAACCGCAAGGACCTGGTGGCCGGCGCCGAGAAGGGGCTGGACGCCGCGCTGCTCGATCGTCTGGAGCTGACCCCGGCGCGCATCGATGGCATGATCGAGGGCCTGCGCCAGATCGCCGGGCTGGCCGATCCCATCGGCGAGATCTTCGACATGAAATACCGTCCGAGCGGGATTCAGGTGGGCCGTATGCGGGTGCCGTTGGGGGTGGTCGGCATCATCTACGAATCGCGACCCAACGTCACCGCCGATGCCGCCGGGCTGTGCCTGAAATCGGGCAACGCCGCCGTATTGCGTGGTGGCTCCGAGGCCTTTCACTCGAACCAGGCGATCGCCGCCAGTATCCGGCGCGGTCTGGATCTGGCCGGTCTGCCCGCCGCCGCGGTGCAGGTCGTGGCCACCACCGACCGGGCCGCGGTGGGCGAGTTGCTCGCCATGCCCGACTATGTCGATGTCATCATTCCCCGCGGTGGCAAGGGGCTGATCGAGCGCATCAGCCGTGACGCCCGGGTACCGGTGATCAAGCACCTGGACGGCATTTGTCATGTCTATATCGACGACCAGGCCGATGTCGGCAAGGCCTTCGACGTGGCGATGAACGCCAAGACCCAGCGTTACGGCACCTGCAACACCATGGAGACCCTGCTGGTGGCGGAGGGGATCGCCGAGGAGATGCTGCTGATGCTGGCCGCGCCCCTGTTCGAGAAGGGGGTGGAGATCCGTGGTTGCGCGCGCACCCTGGAGATCATCGATGGGGCCGTGGCGGCCAGCGACGAGGACTGGGATACGGAGTACCTGGCGCCGATCCTCTCCATCAGGGTGGTGAGCGGCCTGGATCAGGCCATCGACCATATCAACACCCACAGCTCCCAGCACACCGACGCCATCGTCACCGAGAACTACACCCGGGCGCGGCGCTTTCTCACCGAGGTCGATTCCAGCTCGGTGATGGTCAACGCCTCCACCCGTTTCGCCGACGGCTTCGAGTACGGTCTGGGGGCGGAGATCGGCATTTCCACCGACAAGTTCCACGCCCGCGGGCCGGTCGGCCTGGAGGGGCTGACTTCGGTGAAGTACATCGTGTTGGGCGATGGCCATATCCGGACCTAGGACCTGTTGGATCCGTGTTGACGGGCCCTAAGGACAAGCGGCGCTCCGCATGATCGGCATCCTGGGCGGCACCTTCGATCCGATCCACTACGGGCATCTGCGTCCCGCCCTGGATGTGATGCAGGCCATCGGCCTGGAGCAGGTGCGCTTTATCCCCCTGCATCGGGCGGTGCATCGGGATCAGCCCGAGACCCCGGCTGAACTGCGTCTGCGCATGGTGCGCGAGGCGATCGCCGGAGAGGAGGGTTTCGTCGTCGACGAACGTGAACTGCGGCGGGCCGGCGACTCCTACAGCGTGGATACCCTCGACTCCCTGCGCAACGATTTTCCAGACCGACCGCTCTGCCTGCTGCTGGGCATGGATGCCTTCAATGGCTTTGCCGATTGGCACCGGCCCGAGGGGATTCTGCAACTGGCCCATCTGGTGGTGATGCAGCGACCGGGATCTCCGGGACCGGAGGACCCGCGGGTACAGGCCCTGCTGAGGGATCACGCGTGCGCCGGCCCGGAGAGGCTGCGGACGCAGCCTGCAGGCCTGATCCATCTGCAACCGGTGACCCAGCTGGAGATCTCCGCCACCGCCATCCGTGCTGCCGTCGCCGCGGGACTGAGCCCGCGGTATCTGTTGCCGGACGGGGTCTTGAGTCTGATCGAAGAGAACCATCTCTATCGGAAGTGATATCTTTTTTCAGCCATGAGTTATGCTATTTCCAATGGCTCCGGTAGAATCGCCGGTTTTTCCGGCCAGCCGGCCCCTAGCAACAAACAAACGGTACTCAATGGAGATAGAAGCACTCAGAGACGTCGTTCTACAGACCCTGGACGACATGAAAGCGAAGGATGTGGTGGTACTGGATGTCCGTGGCAAGACCAGCATCACCGACATCATGATCGTCGCCAGCGGCACTTCCGACCGCCATGTGAAGTCGATCGCGGAGACCGTCGCATTCAAGGCCAAGCAGGCCGGCGAGACCCCGCTCGGCACCGAAGGGATCAACGAAGGCGAATGGGCCCTGGTCGATCTCAACGGCGTGGTGGTCCACGTGATGCAACCGAAGGTGCGCGACTTCTACCATCTGGAGCGGCTCTGGTCGATGGATGAGTCGACGCTGGCCAAACCCGGGATGGAGAAACACTAGCAGGACCTGCTCCGAATGGATCGGTTTGACCGGATCTTCGAACTCAACCGCATCCTGCAAAGCGCCCGCTACCCGGTCTCCCGCCAGCGCCTGGAGCAGGAGCTGGAGTGCTCCCGCGCCACGGTCAAACGGCTGATCGAGGAGATGCGGCTCTACCTCAATGCCCCCATCGTCTACGACCGCAAGCACAACGGCTACCGCTACGATCCGGCGGAAGGGGAGATGTATCAACTGCCCGGACTCTGGTTCAACGCCTCCGAGCTGCAGGCCCTGCTGGCCGTGCAACAGCTGTTGGAAGGGGTGCAGCCGGGTCTGCTCGATGGCCATCTGCAACCCCTCAAGCGCAAGATCGACGAGCTGCTCAGACGACAGCCGGGGAGTGGCGAACCGGTCTCGCGCCGCATTCGCCTGCTGAGGGCCGCCGCCAGGCCGGCCGGACCCTATTTCACCCTCATCGCGGGAGCCCTGGCCGCCAGGCGGCGCCTGCAGCTGGTCTACTACAACCGGGCCCTGGACACCCTGAGCGAGCGTGAAATCTCACCTCTGCGGCTCACCCATTACCGCGACAACTGGTACCTGGACGCCTGGTGCCACCTGCGTCGCGGCCTGCGTACTTTCGCGCTCGATGCCATCCGCGAAGCACGTACGCTCGAGGCTGCGGCGAAGGAGATCGATGAGTCTATCCTGGATGAACACTATGCGGGGACCTACGGGATCTTTTCCGGCCAGGCGCAGCATCGGGCGATCCTGCGCTTCAGCCCGCAGCGGGCGCGATGGGTGTCGATGGAGTCCTGGCATCCGCAGCAGCAGAGCCGGTGGCTTGCGGACGGCAGCTACGAATTGAGCCTGCCCTACGGTCAGCCGGAGGAACTGGTGATGGACCTGCTGCGATTCGGCCCAGATGTTGAGGTGTTGGAGCCGTCCTCACTGCGTGAAATGGTGAAGCTTAAGCTGCGATCGACCCTCGATCTGTATCGCTGATCCGGTCGCGAACAGCGATTTCTCCCGATCTTCCTGGCCAACAGGTCGTGTGCCGACGGGCTGATAGCGAATCAGTGTGTAAGAAATCCGGAATGCATTGAGTTGGGGCATGCCGCGGGCCGACGCATGATGTTACACTTTTATGGCTTTTCTATGTCAGTTGTTGCCCTCCTCACTTCATAATTAAAAACCAGATAAAAGACTATGGAACTCGAAAAAATCGCGGAAATCGAACACGCCACCTGGGCCAACCGAAAAGAGTTGCTGAGGCTTGGCATCGCCATGCTGTTTATCGTTGGAATCATGCTGTTCGTCGGATCGAGAGGGAGCGGAGTCAGCCACATGCTGGTGGTGGCAGCCATGATCGGAGGCTACATGGCGATGAACATCGGCGCCAACGATGTGGCCAACAATGTGGGTCCGGCGGTCGGCTCCCATGCAATCACCCTGACCGGCGCGATTCTGATCGCCGCCATCTTCGAGGCAATGGGGGCATTGGTCGCGGGTGGCGAGGTGGTCGGTACCATCAAGAAAGGGATCATCAACCCGTCCATGATCGGGGACACCGACACCTTCATCTGGCTGATGATGGGGGCCCTGCTGGCGGGTGCCCTCTGGCTCAATCTGGCGACCGCCATCGGCGCACCGGTCTCCACCACCCACTCCATCGTGGGCGGTGTGCTCGGCGCGGGTATCGCCGCCGGTGGCTGGGATATCGCCAACTGGGCGAAGATGGGGCAGATCGCAGCCAGTTGGGTCATCTCTCCGGTGCTGGGGGGGGTGATCGCGGCCGCCTTTCTCTATCTGATCAAGCGCACCATCACCTATCAGACGGATATGGTGGCGGCGGCGCGACGCATGGTGCCGATCCTGATCGGTATCATGGCCTGGGCTTTCGGCACCTACCTGGTGCTGAAGGGATTCAAGCACCTCTGGAAGGTGGGCATGCCGATGGCAATCATGATCGGTTTGGCGATCGGGCTCGGCATCATGATCCTCAGCAAGCCGTTGATCGGCGGTATGGCCTCCCGACTCGAAAACACCAAGCGCAGCGTCAACAGCCTGTTCACGGTGCCGCTGATCTTCGCCGCCGCCCTGCTCAGCTTCGCCCATGGGGCCAACGACGTGGCCAATGCGATCGGGCCGCTGGCGGCGATCAACGACGCTTTGACCAAGGGTGCCATCTCCGCCAAGGCGGCGATACCGCTCTGGGTCATGATGGTGGGCGCCCTGGGCATCGCCATCGGTCTGGCCCTGTATGGCCCGAAACTGATCCGTACCGTGGGCTCCGAGATCACCGAGCTGGACCAGATCCGCGCCTTCTGCATCGCGCTGGCAGCCGCCATCACCGTGATCGTCGCCACCCAGCTGGGTTTGCCGGTGAGCTCTACCCATATCGCCGTCGGCGCCGTCTTCGGTGTCGGCTTCCTGCGCGAATTCCTGAAAGCCAACTACGCCCGTATGGTCGAGGAGATCGAAATGCACCATCAGGGCGCCGACCGCGAGGAGGTCGAGGCCTTTATGGAGAAGTTCAAGTCCGCCGGTCTCGAGGAGAAGGCGAGCATGCTGCGCGAGCTGAAGGAGCACCGGACCAAGGCTGAGCTGACGAAAAAGGAGCGCAAGGGCCTGAAAAAGGTCTATCGTCACGAATTGGTGAAACGCTCCGCGCTGTTGAAGATTGCCGCCGCCTGGATCATCACGGTGCCCGCATCCGCGATTCTGGCGGCCATGCTCTATTTCACGATACGCGGCATGATGATGCCATGAGCGCTGACATCAGGTGGCCCCCCGGGTCGGGGGTGGCATGATGTTGCGTAAAATTCTGCTACCCACCATTTTCATGGTGCTGGGTTACGGTTTTTGGATCAGCCCGGATTTCAAGGTCATCGCCGCCGGGGTGGCCATCTTTCTATTCGGCATGCTGTCGTTGGAGGAGGGCTTCAAGGCCTTCACCGGGGGGCTGCTGGAACGGATCCTTCAGCGCACCACGGACCGCCTGTGGAAGAGCCTCAGCTTCGGCATTCTGACCACCACCCTGATGCAGTCGAGCTCGCTGGTCTCGGTCATCACCATCTCGTTCCTGAGTGCGGGGCTGATAGAGTTGGCCTCGGGCATCGGCATCATCTTCGGCGCCAACCTGGGCACCACCACCGGTGCCTGGCTGGTTGCGGGGCTTGGACTGAAGGTGAAGATTTCCGCCTACGCCATGCCGATGCTGGTGTTCGGCGTGATTCTGATCTTCCAGAAGTCGCGTTCCTGGAAGGGCGTGGGCTACATCCTGGCGGGACTGGGCTTTCTGTTTCTTGGCATCCACTATATGAAGGAGGGTTTCGAGGCCTTCAAGGATGCCATCGATCTGGCCGCCTATGCGATGCCGGGGCTGAAGGGACTGCTGGTCTACAGCCTGTTGGGTATCGCCGCCACGGTAGTCATGCAATCGAGCCATGCAACCCTTGTGTTGATCATCACGGCGCTGGCGGCCCAGCAGATCACCTATGAAAACGCCCTGGCCCTGGCCATCGGCGCCAATGTGGGGACCACCATCACGGCCATTCTCGGCGCCATGAGTTCCAATGTGCAGGGACGACGTCTGGCGGGGGCGCATCTGGTATTCAACCTGGTGACCGGTATCGTGGCGATCCTCTTCATTCAGCAGTTTCTATTTGCGGTCAACGCCAGCAGCGACTGGCTGGGCATCGCCGATGACGATTACACGCTCAAACTGGCGCTGTTTCACACCCTGTTCAATCTGGTGGGCGTCTGCCTGATGCTGCCCCTGACCGGCAGACTGGTGCAGGGCTTGGAGCGGTTGCTGCGAGGACGCGAGCGATTGGTCGATGAGCCGCGCTTTCTGAATGAAGCGGCGATGGAGCTGCCGGAATCGGCCATGCAGGCGATCCGAAACGAGATGGGCCATCTGCTGGATAACGCCTTCGATGTGATCTCCTCGGCACTCAGCCTCAGGCCGGACAGCGTACGTTCGGACAGCGATCTTCGTGCGCTGGTGGAGCGATCTCCCCAGGTGGCCAAGATCGATATCGACGCACTCTACGAGCAACGCATCAAGTCCCTCTACAGCGCCATCACCGCCTACATCAGTCAGGTTCAGGCCAGCGCATCCGAGCACTACGGCGAGGAGCTCTATCAGCTGCGCATGGCGAGCCTGAACATTGTCGAGGCGGTGAAGGATATCAAGCATCTGCAGAAAAACCTGGTGCGCTACACGCAGTCGGCCAATGGATCGATCCGCGAACAATACAACCGTCTGCGGCTGCAGCTGGCGGCGGTATTGCGAGAGCTGACAACGATCGAGTCCGAAGTGCCGGCAGGGGTCTCGCCGCTCTCTCTCGATGCGGTGAAACTGGCCATCGAAGAGGACGACATCATCGCCAACGGGGTGCTCGATCGGCTGATCAGGGAGAATGCCATTACTGCGGAGATGGCCACTTCCTTGATGAACGACAGTGCCTATGCCTATGATGTGGCGGATAATCTGATCCAGATGGGCCGGATCCTGTTTGTGCCGCCGGGGTATGCAGCGCTGGATGTGGAGAGTGAGCTGATCCTGAACGAGGAGGAGATGAGCGAGCTTCTCGAAGAAGAACAAAATCCTCATCCGACCGAACGAGGCGACTGATGGCCACAGAAAAGCTGATCGAAAAGTTCCACCGCCTGCTCAATCTGGAGAAGCGCAAGCAGAAAGACAAGCGGGACAAGATCCGCGGCTTGCTGAAAAAACTCAAACAGCAGCAGAAGGCACTGGAAGCCAGGCTGGAGAGCGAGAAGAACGCCGACGAACGCAAGCAGATCAAACGCCGCCTCAAGGTGCTGCAGGTGCAGCGCAAGAAAGGCGTAAAGCTGTGCAAGAGCATCAAGTGTTGAGGCCACGCGGGTGAAGATCCGTGACAGCCAGACCTAGAAAGCCCGATACCCGAACCGCCATGCGCCGGCTGATCGCACAGATGCGAAAGGCCATCCCCTTCGGCCTCAATGGCGAACAGATCTGCGGCGACAGTTGCGAGGGCTGTTCCAGCAAGCTGCTGGTCTACCTGGAAACCGAACTCGACGCCTGGGAGCGCCGCCTGGCCGACGGCGAGGCTCCCAACTTCGGCGATCTGGATCGCCTGGCCAGGCAGGGGCGCAAGATCCAACGGATTTTGCAGCGCAACGGCGTTATCGAATGACCCACCCCGCTTGAAAACCGGTTTGCCTCGCGCCACGCCGGAGCCTGCCGTTCCTCTCCTGAAAAACGGATTCAAATAGCGCTCCGACCATTCAGCTTTCGTTCAGCCAAGTCTCCCTAAGCTTAAATCGAAGCTCATTGATGGAGACTTAACATGAAACGCAAGACACTGCTTATCGCGACCTTCCTCACCGCCTCGCTGGTGATCGGCTCCACCGCGCAGGCCCATGACGACTACGGTTACCCGGTGGGCCTGTTGAGTGGCGTGCTGCTGGGACTCAGCCTGGATCATGACGACCACTATTACTACTACAACGATGGACCCTATCGTCACTATCACCATCGTGACTATCGTCGCCATGACAGCCATGGGTACCAGTACCGTGACCGCTACAAGCACCACTATGGCCATGACAGATACCGCCACGATCACGACAAGCACAACTACCGCGACAAGCGTCGCTGAGATTGAGGGAGCGGAACGATGTCGAACTCAGTAACGGGATACCGACTCCTGGTCGGGGTTGCGATGGCGCTGAGCCTGAGCTGGGCCGGGGTAGCGTTCGCGGATGACGCGCGGGCGCGCCTCTCCCAGTCGGTCGAGGGCCCCGTCGCCCAAGCGTCGGCGGACGCTACGGAACAGCTGGATCGCGCGCCTCTGGATGAAGCGCAACCGCTGATTACCGGCGGCAGTCGCACCGAGACGGTGAGCCAGCGCACGCTGGCGCATCCGACGGGGCGGGTCTTCAGTGTGTTCGATGCCGCCACCGTCTTGAGCTGGGATGACGACAACGACGGCTTCTACCACCGTCTGCGGGTCAGCTTCGATCCGGATGTGAGCGATGGCAGCGAGGCCTGGGTCTACGCCCGGCTCTACCTCAGCCTGGAGGGCGGACCCTGGAACCATCTCTACACCACGGAGGTGTTCCCCATCATCGGCGATGCCAGCGACGATGCCTATGAAGTGGTCACCCGGCTGCTCGACGGCTACCCAACCGGTTACTACGACGTGCTGATCGAACTCTACGATGCCGACTACGATCTGCTGGTGGTCAACTACGGTCCCTATGAGGACGAAGATCTGGCGGTGCTGCCGCTGGAGGACAGTTACCGCGACAGCTATGAGGAGATCGGTGGCGGCGGCGCCATGGGTGCGGGGCTGCTGTTGCTGATACTGGCCGGGGTGTTGCGGGTGATCGGCTCACGCCAGCGAGGGCTGTCTCCGTCTGTGCGCTGAGTTGTGAGGCGTGTCCTGATCGCGACCCTTGCCGGGTCGCTTTCAATTGTTATCATCGTCCCATACTCACTGTCCGCCTGACCCGGAGGCCCCGTCATGCTGCGAAGCCTGTTATTGATCATCGCCCTGGCCCACACTCTCCTGTTGACCGGCTGCGCAACCCTCGAACAGGTCGGTCAGGCGTTGGAGGGGCAGAAACCGAGCGCCAGGGTTCAGGGTCTGAAACTGACCTCCCTCGACAGCAACGGGGTCGATCTCACCTTCGATGTGCAGGTCGACAACCCCAATCCGGTCGCCATCTCCCTGGCCGGCCTCGACTACGATCTGAAACTGCTCGGCAGCTCCTTTCTGCAGGGAAATCAAACCAAGGGGATGAAACTGGCGGCCAATGGCAGCAGCCAGGTGCAGGTGCCGGTCAGGCTCGGTTTTCAACAGCTGCTCGACAGCTACCGGCAGCTGCGGGGGGCCAAGCAGGTCGATTACCAGCTCGATCTGGGGATGGGCTTCGAGGTGCCCTTATTGGGGAAGGTGCGGGTGCCGGTGAGCTACCAGGGCGAATTCCCGATCCCCGAAATGCCAAGCGTGAGCCTGCGTTCGCTGGATGTGCAGCAGCTCTCGCTCAGCGGCGCCAAGCTGCTGATGCAGTTGGAGGTGGACAATCCCAACGCCTTCTCGCTGCTGCTGCAACGGCTCGACTACGGTCTGAAACTGAACGGCTACGATGTGGGTGGCGGCCTGGTCAAGCAGGGCGTAAAGATCGGACAGGAGGGGCGCGGTACCGTCTCGCTGCCCCTCGCTGTCGATTTCAACCAGGTGGGGATGGGACTCTACAAGGCCCTGCTCGGGCAGGGTATCCAGTACGACCTGAGCGGTTCGATGGATGCTTCCAGCTCCAATCCCCTGTTGGAGGCCTTTCGCATTCCCCTCGACAAACAGGGCCGGGTCGGCCTGAAATAACCACAGCAGAGCTGTCAGGGCAGGCAGGCGGCCCGGGTTTCCGGGTTCCGGCAGGCGATGTCGCTTCCGGTCGTCTCCCCGTGATCCTCAGCCGGGCCGAGCATGGCCAGCTTTTCGCGTATCACCCTACCGACGAACCGCTGGGGCTGTGAGGCCTTGCGGTTTTCCCGCTGCTCCTTCTCGGCGACCCAGGCGGCGGCCAGGTCGAAGGCGTCCACGAAATCCTGTTCACGATCCAGGGCGTGTTTGAAGTAGGCGGTGCCGAAATCGGTGAATTCGCTGCTCGCCCCGCAACCGAACGACTGTCGGTCCGGGGCGGCCGCGGTGATGATCAGCGTATGGGGATCCTTGAGGGGCTCGATGAAGCCGCCGGAATAGCAGCTGGAGACGACGATCACCCGCCAACGGATGCCGGCGTCGTCCAGCGCCTGGCGTACCTGTTGGGGCGTCAGGTCGTCGAGGGGCACGGGACCGAAGCTGACCGAGAAACGGTGACTGCGGCTGCCGTGGGAGGTCATGAAGAGAAACAGCAGGTCCTCCTCGGGATCCATGCGCTGTCCGATCTCGGCGAGGGCGGCGCGCAGGTTGTGGCGGTTGGCCAGGGGATAGCGCTCGAGCGTCTCTACGTTGTTGACCAGCACCAGGGATCGGTCCCGGGTATCGAAGCGCTCGTCGAAAAGCCTTGTCACATACTCCACCTCGTTCAGAAACACCTTCTCCAGGCCATAGCCGCCGACGGCCAGCAGATAGAGGTCGGTCACCCCCGGGCGCTGGTCCGAGATCTGTTGCAGCGACGCCTCCAGCAACGCCTGCTGGTCATAGAACAGATCCTCCACGCTCATTTCGTAGAGTTTGGCGTAGGGACCGCTGGACTCGTCAGGAGCGATCGTGTACCAGAGGTCGGTGCGGGGCAGTAGCCAGAGGCTGCCAACACTGAGACCGACATAGAAGACGGCAAGAAAGAGAGAGCGTCCTATACGCAGATAAGCGAACAGCCGCAGCAGTCGCACCAGGATGTAGAGCTGCCAGACGAGCGGCAACAAACCGACTGTCCAGGCGAACAGCGGGCCCGGATGGCCGGTTTCGCTGTGGTGGATAAACAGGTGGGCGAAGGCGAGGTAGATCGGCGTCGCGGCCAGGTAGGCAACCAGCAAGCCGCCGGTCTGGTCGCGATTGGCCCCGGCCCAGCGGGCGACCACCAGCATCAGCATCAGCTCGAAGAGATAGGCGGCGCCGAGATAGTTCAATCCGTAGCTGGAGTAGGTGGCGGGGCGTTCGGTACCGGCAAAGGCGAACAGCGCCTCCAGTGCGAACAGGGTCAGCAGCAGCCAGAGTCCCTGATCAAAGCCGACAGTGAAATCGTCGGGCGCGACGGGCCGGCCGGTGGCGAGGCGCACGCCGGCTCGGAGGTTGCCTGCATATGCGGACAGGTTGGGATAGTTGGGGAATGCATCCATGACGTGGCTCCGTTTCCCTGGGGACTACTCAAACCTATCGGCAATCTCGACGGTCTCTTGATCGGCTTCGGTTTACCCCACTCCAAAGCCCGACGATGCGTAGGGTGTAGCTTGCCGCACCCTACGCGTTCTCAGTTGTGAGGAAAGGATCGAGGGCGCTGTGTCCTGAACGTCATCCGCATGCCCAGTGAGTGCTGGGTGGGGCAGGCATCGCTCGTCGGAAGACTCAGTCAACCGCCCTCCGGCTCATAGGCCAGATTGGGCGACAGCCAGCGCTCGGCCTCCTTCAGGGTCATGCCCTTGCGTTCGGCGTAGTCGGCCACCTGATCCCGGTTGAGCTTGCCGACGGCGAAGTAGCGGCTGTCGGGATGAGCGAAATAGAGGCCGCTGACCGCCGCGGTGGGCACCATCGCCTTGCTTTCGGTGAGCCAGATACCGGTATGTTCCTCCACCGACAGCAGTTGCCACAGGATGTCCTTCTCGGTGTGGTCGGGGCTGGCCGGGTAGCCCAGGGCGGGACGGATGCCGACATATTGCTCGGCGATCAGCTCTTCGTTGCTGAGGGACTCATCCGCCGCGTAGCCCCAGTAGTCGCGCCGAACCCGTTCGTGCAGCCACTCGGCCAGGGCCTCGGCCAAGCGGTCGGCCAAGGCCTTGAGCAGGATGGCGTGGTAGTCGTCGTGGTCGCGCTCGAACTCGGCCAGTTTGTCGTCGATGCCGATACCGGTGGTGCAGGCGAAGGCCCCCAGGTGATCGGCCTTGCCGCTGCCGACAGGGGCGACGAAGTCGGCCAGGCACTCGTTGTACTTGCCCTCCGGCTGGCGCCCCTGCTTGCGCAGGTTGTGGAAGGTGGTGAGTACCTGCTCGCGGTTTTCGTTGCTGTAGACCAGGATGTCGTCCCCCGTTGCGTTGGCGGGGAAGAGACCGATCACGGCGGCGGCGCGCAGCCACTTCTCTTCGATCACCCGCCTGAGCATGGCCTGGGCGTCGTCGAACAGCTGTTTCGCCTCGGCGCCCTTCGTCGGGTCGTCGAGAATCTGCGGATAGCGCCCCTTGAGCTGCCAGGCATGGAAAAAGAAGGTCCAGTCGATATGGCCGGTCAGTTCGCTGATCGGGACATCGTCGAGCACCAGCAGGCTGGCTCCGGCGCTGTGGCTTTGGTCCAGGCGTATCAGTCTGGCGCCTTCGGGGATGGCGAATCCGGCCTGGCAGAGTCTGGGCGGCGCAGGATCGAAAGCGGACCAGTCGATAGGCGTGGGGTTGGCTCTCGCCTCGGCGATCGGAATCAGGTTGCGCGCCTCGTTGACTCCGGCGCGGCGCTCGCGCACCGCTGCGTACTCCTCGCGCAGGCGGCTCACATAGCTGTCGCGCAGTTCTGTCGAGAGCAGGTTCGAGGCCACGCCCACGGCGCGTGAGGCATCCGGCACGTAGACCACCGGATGCTCGTACTGGGGCTCGATCTTCACCGCCGTGTGGGCGATGGAGGTGGTGGCGCCGCCGATCATCAGCGGCTGCTGCATGCCGAGGCGCTGCATCTCCCTGGCCACGTGGACCATCTCGTCCAGCGACGGGGTGATGAGACCGGAGAGGCCGATGATATCCACGTTCTGCGCCTGGGCCTCGTGCAGGATCCTGTCCGCCGACACCATCACACCCAGATCGATCACCTCGTAGTTGTTGCACTGCAGGACCACGCCGACGATGTTCTTGCCGATGTCGTGCACGTCGCCCTTGACCGTGGCCATCAGGATCCTGCCCTGGGCCTGCACGCCGCACTCGGCCTTCTCCGCCTCCAGGAAGGGCTCCAGATAGGCCACCGCCTTTTTCATCACGCGAGCTGACTTGACCACCTGGGGCAGGAACATCTTGCCGGCGCCGAAGAGGTCGCCGACCACGTTCATGCCGGACATCAGCGGGCCTTCGATCACCTCCAGGGTGCGCTTGACCTGTTGCCGCGCCGCCTCGGTGTCCTCGTCGATGAATTCGGTGATGCCCTTGACCAGGGCGTGCTCCAGCCGCTTCTCCACCGGCCAGCTGCGCCACTCGGCGTCCTCCTTGACCGTCGCGCCGCCGCCGTCGCCCTGGTATTTGGGGGCCAGCTCCACCAGCCGTTCGCCGGCCTGGGGGTCAAGGTTGAGCACCACGGCCTCAACCGCCTCGCGCAGCTCGGCGGGCAGTTCGTCATAGACCGCCAGCTGGGCGGCGTTGACTATGCCCATGTCCATGCCGGCGCGGATGGCGTGGTAGAGGAAGACCGCATGGATCGCCTCGCGCACCGGATTGTTGCCGCGGAAGGAGAAGGAGACATTGGAGACGCCGCCGGAGATCAGGGCGTGGGGCAGGGTCTGCTTGATCTCCCGGGTCGCCTCGATGAAGTCGACGCCGTAGTTGTCGTGCTCCTCGATGCCGGTGGCGATGGCGAAGATGTTGGGGTCGAAGATGATGTCCTCGGCCGGGAAGCCCACCTGTTCGGTGAGCAGCCGGTAGGCGCGGCTGCAGATCTCCACCTTGCGCGCCCGGGTGTCGGCCTGGCCCTGTTCGTCGAAGGCCATGACGATCACCGCCGCGCCGTAGCGACGGCAGAGTTCGGCCTGCTGCAGGAACTTCTCCTCACCCTCTTTCATGGAGATGGAGTTGACGATCGGCTTGCCCTGCACGCATTGCAGGCCGGCCTCGATGATCTCCCACTTGGAGGAGTCGATCATCACCGGCACCTTGGCGATCTCCGGCTCGCCGGCGCAGAGGTTGAGGAAGCGGCGCATGGCGGCGACGCCGTCGAGCATCGCCTCGTCCATGTTGACGTCGACCACCTGGGCGCCGTTCTCGACCTGCTCGCGGCAGACATCCAGCGCCTCGTCGTACTGCTCGTTCATGATCAGCCGCTTGAACTTGGCCGAACCGGTGACGTTGGCCCGCTCGCCCACGTTGACGAAGAGGCTGTCGGCGCCGATGTTGAGTGGCTCCAGGCCGGAGAGGCGGCACTCGGGGGCGATCGCAGGCAGGGCGCGGGGCGGCTTGCTGGCCACCGCCTCGGCGATTGCGGCGATATGCTGGGGGGTGGTGCCGCAGCAGCCGCCGACGATGTTGAGGAAGCCGCTGTCGGCCCACTCGCCGATGTAGCCGGCCATGTGGGCGGCGTCCAGGTCGTACTCACCGAACTCGTTGGGCAGGCCGGCGTTGGGGTGGGCCGAGACCCGGCACTCGGCGACCCGTGACATCTCCTCCACGTACTGGCGCAGCAGATCGGGGCCCAAGGCGCAGTTGAGACCGATGGAGATGGGTCGCGCATGGCGCAGGCTGTTGTAGAAGGCCTCGGTGGTCTGACCGGAGAGGGTGCGGCCGGACTGGTCGGTGATGGTGCCGGAGATCATCACCGGCAGCCTGACCTGATCTTCCTCGAAGACCTGTTCGCAGGCGAACACCGCCGCCTTGGCGTTGAGGGTGTCGAAGATGGTCTCGATCAGCAGCAGGTCGCTGCCGCCGGCGATGAGGCCGCGGGCCGCCTCGGCATAGGCCTCGACCAGGGTATGGAAGTCGATGTTGCGTGCCCCCGGGTCGTTGACGTCGGGTGAGATCGAGGCGGTGCGGTTGGTGGGGCCCAGCACTCCGGCCACGAAGCGCGGCTTGTCGGAGGACGTGAAGTTGTCCGCCGCCTGGCGGGCCAGACGGGCGCCGGCTTCGTTCATTTCAAAGGCCAGCGGCTGCATGGCATAGTCGGCCAGCGAGATGCGGTTGGCGCCGAAGGTGTTGGTCTCGACGATATCGGCCCCGGCTTCCAGATAGGCCTCGTGAATGCCGCGGATGATCTCGGGTTGCGTCAGCACCAGCAGATCGTTGTTGCCCTTCAGGTCGCTGCCCCAGTCGGCGAAGCGAGCACCCCGATAGTCCGCCTCCGTCAGCCGGTGGCGCTGAATCATGGTGCCCATGGCGCCATCGAGAATCAGTATGCGCTCCCGCAGCCGCTGCTCGATCAGATGGGAGGATGCTGGCGTGTAGTGGGTCATCGGCTTCTCAGGTTTTCGAAAAAATGGCCGCCAATTATAGAGTGCCGCGGGAAGGCAGGCGAATTATCGCCTATGTGGGGCGGCAACTTATTGAAATAACGACCCAAATCGAGAGAATCGCATGGTGAAACAGGCATTTCTGGTGGATGACTCCAAGTCAGCCCGTATCGTGCTGAGCCGCTTGCTGAAGAAAAACGGATTCGACCAGGTGGATATGGCGGAATCGGGAGAGGAGGCGTTGGAGCAGCTCAAGAACATTACTCCGGACGCCATTTTTGTCGATTTCCTGATGGACGGCATGGATGGACTGGAGACCATCACCGAAATCAAAAAAGATCCTCGTTTCGTGGCTACCCCGGTGGTGATGTGCACCGCCAACGAGGGTGACGAGTATGTGCGGGCGGCGGTGGACCACGGCGCCTTGGGCATACTGGCGAAACCGCCCACCGACCAGAGCCTGGGCGAGATCATCGCGATGATCGAACAGCACCAGCAGGAGGCTGCGGCCAATGACGCGGTGCAACCCGTGAGCGAGCCGGCCGAGACCGTGGAGATCGCTCCCGTCCAGCCGGCGGCGCCCGCTGCGGTCTCCCCGGTGGGACTCGATGAGGCGGCGGTGAGACGGATCGCTGCCGAGGTCGCCGGCGAGCGTGCTGACCAGATCGCCACCCGGCGGGCCGAGGAAGTGGCTGCGGAGATGGCGACTCGGATGGTGGCGGAGCGGGTCGAGGCGGCCGTCTCCGCTTACCTGGACGAGAATCTGGAAGCGGTGGTGGTGCGGCTGGTGGAGCAGCGCCTGGCCGCCTTCAAGCCGCCGGAAGTCGATCTGGAGGATCTGCGCAGTCAGGTGGTGCAGGAGGTCAACAGCGATCTGGAAGAGTTCGTGCGGCAGCTCAATCAGCGAACCGTCGAAGGGTTGATCGAAGCGAGCATCTACGAACAGATTACCGAAGTCGCCAACGATTTCTCGCAGCGGCTCAAGGATTCAGAACGGCGGATCATCCAACAGGTGCCGGAAAAGAACGAAATGATCGAGCACATCCGGGTGGTGACCGAAGGCTCGCTGGAAGCGCAGGTACGTGAAACGGCCACCCATGTGGCGCAGGAGATCTCCAATTCGGTGGCGACCGAAACCGTGGAGACGCTGCTCGATCAGCATCTGGCGCATCAAGCATTGGCGCAGCAGAGCCGTAAGAGTCCGCTGGGCTGGATCCTCGGTTTGCTGGCATTGGCCGCCGCCGGCGTTGGGGCCTATTTCTATCTGCTGGTCTGATTGCTGGCAAGGGCGTGGCGCCGGGCAGGAGGCCAAGGTGACTCGAAGATCATCCAATTGTTGTAGGGTCTCCCCCCGCAGCGGGCGCGCTATATTCCATTCGGTGTGTTGTTGATACTCAACCTGTCGGTGGGAGTAGCCTGATGTTTGGATTGGGACGCAAAACCCGTCTGCCTTCGATGGAGGAGGCCCTGCCCGGACGCGCCGTAGCGATCGAGCCGCCGGCGAGCCATTTCGTCAACGGTCATCCGCTGCGCGGTCCCTTCCCGGAAAATCTGCGCATGGCCATGTTCGGCATGGGCTGCTTTTGGGGCGCGGAGCGGCGTTTCTGGCAACTCCCCGGGGTCTACTCCACGGCGGTCGGCTACGCCGGAGGCTTCACGCCGAATCCGACCTATGAGGAGGTCTGCACCGGTATGACCGGGCACAATGAGGTGGTGCGGGTGGTGTTCGATCCCGCAGAGATCGATTATCAGGAGCTGCTGCGCTCCTTCTGGGAGGGACATGATCCCACCCAGGGCATGCGCCAGGGCAACGATGTGGGGACGCAGTACCGGTCGGCCATCTACACCTTCGACGCAGGGCAGTGGGCGTCGGCGAGCGCTTCCCGCGATCACTATCAGCACGCGCTGCAGCAGGTGACCGGGGCTCCGATCACGACAGAGATCCTGCCGGCACCGGGCTTCTATTTTGCCGAGGCCTACCATCAGCAGTACCTGGCCAAAAATCCAGCCGGGTATTGCGGCCTCGGCGGCACGGGGGTGGCGTTTCCGGCATAATCGCTGAGCCCGCGCCCCACCGGCACGGATCGGTTCGCAGTTGCATACCGGAATGCAGCAGGGAAGCGGGTGAACTCCCGAAAGTGTCACCGGATAACCAGAAGTCGCAGGGAGAGCGCATGACCCAGACACTGACCAGACGGATCCCACTCTTTGCCCAGCTGCGTACTGGCTTGTTGCTCGCGCTGCCGCTGTTGCTGATCGTCAACGGCATTATCTGGGGTGCCTATTCGAGAGTGATCGATCAGCAACGGGAGCAGTGGCGCGATCAGGCGGAGAGCGGACTGGATGCGGCCCTGATCACCATCGAGCGGGTACGCAACGACCTGCACGGCGATCTGCTGATGCTGGCAGAAAGTCCCACGCTGAAGACGACCCTCGACGAGGCGACTCCGGACCATCTGGAGCGACTTGCCGCCGAGTGGGAGATCTTTGCGGCGATCAAGCGACGCTACGATCAGATCCGCTGGCTCGACAACCGGGGGATGGAGCGACTGCGCGTCAATCTGACCGCCCAGGGAGCGGCCCGGATCGGCGACGAGCGCCTGCAGGACAAATCGGCTCGCTACTACTTCAAGGAGGCGATCGCCCTGCCCGCCGGTCAGGTCTATGCCTCTCCCATCGATCTCAACATCGAGCATGGGGAGATCGAGCGCCCCTACAAACCCATGTTGCGTCTGGCCGTACCGGTCACCGACAGCCGGGGCCGGAGTCGGGGCCTGCTGCTGCTGAACGTGCTCGCCGAACAGGTCCTGGACAATCTGGCACGGCATGCCGGCCTGATTCAGTCGCACCTGCTGATGATCGATCCCACCGGATACTATCTGAGGGGATTCAGCCGGGAGCAGGAGTGGGGCTTCATGTTCCGCCTCGACGACGATGCAGACTACCGTTTCGACAAGCGCTTTCCGGCGATCTGGCGTCAGATGGTGCAGCAGGGGGTGGGTGAGGTCGAAAGCCCCCAGGGGCAGTTCCTGTTTCGTACCGTGCGCTATGGGACCTCGGGGTTCGACCAGCGCTATTTCCTGCTCGCAGTGGTGCTGCCGAACGAGCTGAAGGACGCTCAGGCCACCCAGGTGCAGCTCTGGCTCTCGGCATCTCTGGCGGTCTCTCTGAGCCTGCTGTTGCTTTCACTCGCCCTCGCCCACTATCGGGCCATTTGCCTGACGGCGAAGGAGTCGGTTGCCGGGCGGGAGGCTCATTTGAGCTGACGCTCGAGGAACTCGAGCAGAACACGCCAGGCCGCCGCATCCGCCTCGGCATCGTAGCGCGGGCTCGTCGGATTGGTGAAGCCGTGCGCCGCGTCATAGCCTACCGCTTCGCTGCGCTGGCCGGCAGCCTCCATGGCGGCCTCGAAATCCTGCTGCTTTTGCGGCCAGTTACGCTCCTGCCGGGCATAGATCGCCAACACCGGCCCCTGCAGGGTCGAGAGCCTGGCCACGTCTGTTTCCATGCTGCAGTAGGCGAGGACGGTGGCAGCGATCTCATGGGGTCGCAGCAGACTTGCCTGCATCGCCTGTTTGCCGCCGAAGGAGCAGCCATAGACCGCAATCTTGCGTCCGGGAGCGCTCAGGGCCTCGACGGCGGCGACCAGTTTGCGATCCGCCGCCGCCTGATCGATCTCCCGCATCCATTGCGCGGCCTGCTCGGGATCTTCGGTGGTGCGGCCGTCGTAGAGGTCGAGCGCCAGCGCCTGATAACCCACCTCGGACAAACGGTCCGCCCAGCGGCGATTGTGCGGCATGAGCCCCCACCACTCGTGCAGTATCAGAACCGCGCCACGGGCCTCATCGGAGCCGCTCAGATAGGCGCTGAAAGACTCGCCCTCGGCGGTGCTCAGCGTGATCGCTTGTCCCATGTCGCCTACTCGTCCGCCTTGTGCAGCAGCTCCCCGGACTCGCTGTAGACCTCGACTCCGACCGGAATTCCCTGGCGGATACTGCCGGTGACGACGCAGAAATCCTCGAACAGCTCCATGCAGCGGTCCCGTTTCTTCGATTCGAGGAGTTCGTCACCGGCGGTGATGCGCACGTCGATGCGACCGACGCGCAGCCGCTTCTTGTCGTTGCGGATCATGGTGCAGGTGGCTTCACACTTCAGCGCCCTCGCCGGCACGTCCTCCTTGGCCAGGCAGAACATCAGACTGGCGCTGAGACAGTTGGCCGCGGCGGCGGCCAGCAGACGCGAGGCGTTGGGGCCGTTGCGCTCGCCCAGGGGCGGCGGTTCGTCCATCAGAACGTCGTCCGCCTTCTTCAGGTCGAACTTCACCCGGAAGGCGTAGTTCTCCTCCTGCTCCAGATGTATGGTGAATCTGCCTACCTCTTCCGACATGCTGATGCTCCTCGCTGGTTGGTCTGGTTGTTAGCTGTCGACTATTTTGGGTGATTTCGACCCAAGCTCAAACCGGAAAATCTGGCAGGTCATTCAACTCATCCTGGCTTCGCGCCAGGCCGGGTGCTGCTCGATCAGCTGCAATGCCTTCTGCAACAGACCCTTGCCGGGTTCGGTGCGGTGCCAGGTGGAGGCCCCGGAGGGGTGTGGCAGCGGGATGACGTCGACCTCGCGCCCGGCGAGCCTGAGGCTGTGACGCTCACCGATCACCTCGGTGAGTTTGCCGACCGGCAGGAACTGGGCGATCGCCAGTTTGCCCACCGGCAGGATCAGGCGCGGCTGCAGCAGGGAGATCTCTGCATCGAGCCAGCGGCGACAGCGGGCGATCTCTTTGCGGCTCGGCACCCGGTCGCCGCCCTGCGGCAGTTTGCCGGGGAAGCAGCGGCAGACCGCCGCCATATAGACGCGTTGACGAAATGCGGTCTCCGTCAGGCCGATCTGTTCGAACCAGCGGAACAGGGTCTTGCCGGCGGTCCAGGCGAAAGGTTTGCCGGCCGGTCCCTCCCTGTCGCCGGGTGCCTGTCCGACCAGCAACACCGATGAGAACACCGGGTTGCCGATAACGACAGGCCCCTGCATGTCGGGACAGTCGTGACACTGTCTGAGGGCGGCCTGGTGTGAAATGATCGCTTGCAGATTGGGCATGGGGGCTTCAAACTAAAATTTTCGGGGCCTGTGCGCCAGTTGGCTGCAAGGACCCGGGGAGCAGGCATGCAGACATTGCTGGGACTGGGTGCGGGGGCGCTCATACTGGCGGCATTCCTCTGGTTGCTGCCCATTCTACTGATCCTGCGTTCGCAGAAAACCAATGGTGCGGAGAAGCTGTTCTGGATTCTGGCGGTGCTCTTCGTCTCCTGGTTCGCCTGGATCGCCTACGTGCTGATGGCTCCCATCGGTGGACAGGATGCCTGAAAAATAGAGGGATCGCTCAGCAGAGATAGGGATTATCGAGCATGCAGTCCGGCGGAGGAGGTGATTCATGCAAGCCATCATCATGAGAGAGACCGGCGGGCCGGAGGTGCTTCAGCTCGAGAACCTGCCGGATCCGCAGATTACGGCGCCCACCCAGATCCGGGTGAAACTGGAGGCGGCCGGCGTCAATCCGGTCGACACCAAGATCCGCAGCCGGGGCGTCTTCGTGCCCGATGGACTGCCCGCCATCCTGGGTTGCGACGGTGCCGGTGTGGTGGTCGAGACCGGCAGCGAAGCGAGCATCTTCCGCGAGGGCGACGAGGTCTGGTTCTGTCACGGCGGTCTTGGCGGCCTGCAGGGGAACTATGCCGAACAGGTGGTGCTGGACGAGACGGTCTGCTGCCGCAAACCGGCCTCCATCGACTTTGCCCATGCCGCGGCGGCACCGCTGGTGTTGATTACCGCCTGGGAAGCCCTCTTCGGCCGCGCCCACCTGGCCGAGGGACAGACCCTGCTGATTCATGCCGGCGCCGGCGGTGTCGGTCACGTGGCGATCCAACTCGGCAAGCAGGTGGGGGCGCGGGTGATCACCACCGTCAGTTCCGATGAGAAGGCGGAGTTCGTGCGCACGCTGGGGGCTGATCTGGTGGTCAACTACCGCAACCAGGATTTTGTCGAGGCGGTGCTGCAATACACTGAGGGTCAGGGAGCCGACGTGGTGCTCGATACGGTCGGACCCGAAGTGCTCAAACAGTCTATCCCCGCCACCGCCCATTATGGCGACCTGGTGACGCTGCTCGATCCGGGAGTCGACGTGGAGTGGAAAGAGGCGCGGCTGCGCAACCTGCGTATCGGCTTCACCCTGATGCTGACACCGATGCTGCGCGATCTGCCCCAGGCGCGTACCGACCAGATCGCCATCCTCGGCAACTGTTCCGAGTTCATCGACAGTGGTGCGCTGAAGATCACGCTGGCCGACAGCCTGCCGCTGAGCCAGGCCGCCGAGGCCCACCGACGCATCGAACAGGGGCATACCCAGGGAAAGCTGGTGCTGATCCCGTGAGCCGTGCGGATGGCCGGGAGGCTCGCGCCATGGGGCAAGGCTGTGGGGTGGTCGAGGGCGATGACCTGATCGCCTGCGTCAATGCAAAGGTCGAGTTGAGACCCGTTCCAGGCGTCTTGGCGGTCTGCCATTGGGTGCCATGAACAGTCGACGGCAGCTGCTTTTCAGCGGTCTCGCGCTGCTGTTCTGCTTCATCCTGTTCGAGTTGACGCCAATCGACATCTGGCTGCAGCAATGGCTTTACGACAGTCGGCAGCAGGCCTGGCTGTGGAACGGTCAGGAACCGCTGACCCGACTCCTCTTCTACAACGGTCCCAAGGCCTTGGTGATACTGTTCGCCCTGACCCTGATGGTGAGTCTGGCCTTCTGCCGCCGCTGGCGGCGACTGAGTGCACACTGCCGGGGCATACGCATCGTGGTGCTGTCGTTGTTGCTGGTGCCGCTGTCTGTCTCGGCCCTGAAGGCGACGACCAATGTGGCCTGCCCGAAATCGCTGCAAGCCTTCGATGGCGAACTGCCCTATGTCAAAGTGCTGGAGCCCTATCCTGCGGGTAGTCGCCCAGACTCTCGACAGCGCTGTTTTCCGGCCGGCCACGCCAGCGGCGGTTTCGCCTTGATGTCGTTGATGTTCCTCTTCCAGACGCCGCAGCGCCGGCGTTATGCCCTGCTTTTCGGCCTGACGGCCGGCTGGGTCACCGGTGCCTACAAGATGGTCATCGGCGATCACTTCTTCAGCCATACCCTGATCAGCATGCTGCTGGCCTGGTTCATCATCAATCTGATCGTGCTGGTCGAGGGACGGCTCTTCCGCCAGCGTCCGGCAGTGGCATCGATCGATTGAGCCGGCGGCGCGGATAGCGAACGGGACTGTTTCGCCTATCCGTTCACGGCCCTGGTCGATCCGATGTATCGGCCCTGTTGACGGGATTGTGGAACGCGCCGGCTTGCGATCTCAGCCGAGTCGGACCGGCGTGGTCTGATTTCAGTCTGCGGTGCCCGTACAACCGCAAGGTCACCTTTCCAGCATCCATGGCAGAAAGCGCAGCAGACGCTTGTGGATTTGCGAACAAGTAAAAAAACGAATAGGGCCTGCAACGCCAGGGAGTCTCCTGCAGCGATTGGTGGCACGTCACCTTCATGTCAAAATGCGCCGATGACAGCCTATGTAAAACCTCCAAAATCCCTGTTACGCAAAGTGGGCAAAGCCATTGCCGATTTCGATATGATTCGCCACAACGACCGCTTGTTGCTGGGGGTCTCGGGCGGCAAGGATTCGCTCACTCTGCTACAGATCCTCTGCCATCTGCAGAGCTATGCGCCGGTCAGGTTCGAACTGGGCGTGATCACGGTGGATCCCGAAGTGGAAGGCTTCGATCCGGAACCGCTGAAGGCCTACTACGAAGGCTTGGGCATCCCCTGGCACTATGCGGAACAACCGATCATGGAGGAGGCGCGCGAGCGCATGGATGGGGACTCCTTCTGCGCCTATTGCGCGCGGATGAAAAGGGGCATTATGTACAGCACCTGCCGGCGGGAGGGCTACAATGTACTTGTGCTCGCCCAGCACCTGGATGATTTGGCGGAGAGCCTGATGATGTCCCTGTTCCATGGGGGACAGCTGCGCACCATGAAGGCGCACTACCTGAATGACGCGGGGGATATCCGCATCATCCGTCCGCTGGTCTATTGCCGTGAGACCCAGACCGGCGCCTTCGCCGTCGAGGCGGGCCTGCCGGTGATTCAGGACAGCTGTCCGGCCTGTTTCACAGCGCCCACGCAACGGGCCTATATGAAGCAGTTGCTGGCCCGGGAGGAGCGGCACAATCGCCACCTGTTCGCCAATATGCTGCATGCCATGAAACCCTTGATGGATGAAACGCCGCGATGAAGCTCAAGTACCTATCGATTCCGACCAAGGTGGCTCGCCCCGGCATGACCGTGGGCGAGGTGATGCGGGAGTGTGTCGAAAAGGACGTGCCGGGTATTCCGTACGTGGATGCCGAAGGCCAGATTTCAGGCCGCTTTTCGGTGCGGCACATGTTTCTGCTCTGCTGTATCCCCAAGGACATCCTGCATGGAGCCCATCTGCTGGGTGACGATATCGAGGATCTCGATTTTCCTCATATCAAGGCGGGCGAACTGATGGCACGAAATGTGGTTGATTTCATCTTTCCCGACGCTATCCGCCTGTCGCCCAATTTTCAGGCGATCAAGGCCCTGGCGATCATGGAGCAGTACAACACCGAATACCTGTTCGTTACCGAAGGCGATGATTACCAGGGTGTGGTCACCCGCTTGAGCATCGCCAAGGCCATCCTTGCCGAAGAGTGTTGCGAGTAGAACCAGAACGTTAGTCACCATGCAAAACCTGACGCCTGAAATGTGGGTCTCCGCCGCCGTGCTGGTGGGTGCCTATGCCCTGATCTTCACCGAGGTGTTGCATCGCACCACGGCGGCCATCTTCGGTGCCGTGGTGATGATCGGCTGCGGCATGTACATGGGTTTCTACACCCAGGAGGCGGCGGTACTGGCGGTGGACGGCAACACCATCCTGCTGCTGGCGGCGATGATGATGCTGGTGGCCCTGTTGCGACCCACCGGCGCCTTCGACTTCGCCGCGGTGCACATTACCCACTGGGCGCGGGGCAATCCCAGGTTGCTGCTGATCTATCTGAGCCTGGCGGTGAGCCTGATCAGCATGATCCTCGACAACGTCACCACCGTGATCGTGTTCGCCCCGCTGACGGTGCTGATCTGTCGTTTGTTGAAGATCAATCCCATGCCCTATCTGATGGCGGAGGCGATGCTCTCCAACATCGGCGGCGCCGCCACCCTGGTGGGCGATCCGCCCAACCTGATGATCGGCAGCGCGGCCGAGATCAGTTTCAACTCTTTCCTGCAGCACATGGGGCTGCCGGTGCTGCTGGTCTGGACCGCCACCGTCGCCTTGATGCTGTTCCTGTTCCGCAAGGAGCTGGCTCACACCGGTGCCGATCCCAGGACGCTGGTCGCGACCCACGCGATCAAGGATGCTCAGGGGCTGTGGCGGATACTCATCTCCCTCGCCTTGGTGGTGGCGCTCTTCTTCATCCACCATACCCTGCATGTGCTGCCGGCCTTTGCCTCCTTCATCGGCCTGTCACTGGCGTTGTTGCTGATGCGTCCCGACATGGAGAAGCTCTTCGGCAGCGTCAACTGGTCGGTGCTCTTCTTCTTCGCCGCCCTCTTCATGATCGTTGGCGGCGTCGAGTCCTCGGGACTGCTGGAGTTGCTGGGCCATCAACTGGCGACCCTCGCCACCGATCCCGGCCGTCTGTTGCTGACCGGTCTGCTGCTGATGTGGGTGGCGGCGATTCTCAGTGCGGTGGTGGACAACATCCCCTTCACCGTCACCATGATCCCGATCATCCTGGGACTGGAGAGCAGCGGGGTGAACATCGCCCCCCTGTGGTGGGCGTTGGCGCTCGGGGTCGGCCTCGGTGGTAACGGCACCCACATCGGCGCCACCGCGAACATCATCGCGGTCAGTGAATCGGAGAAGAGCGGGATGCCGGAGGCTAAAATAACCCCCATGCTGTGGTTGCGTACCGGCCTGCCGGTGATGCTGTTCGGACTGCTCACGGCGAGCCTGGTCTACTGGTTGCTGTTCGATCTCTTTATCACCATTTGAAGCCGGTTGCAGGGACATCGGCTAGGAGGGCCACCAACATGTCGCCATCATCCCTATCCAGGCTGATACTGACACTGCTGCTCCTTGCGCTGGCGGGCTGTGCCAAGCACCAGCTCTATCGGGACGACCTGAGCCTCTGTCCCTCCCCCGATCCTGAACGTGTCTGCGCCCACAATGCGCTGCAGCAGGTAGCGCTCGAGGGGAGTGAAGAGGCCGCCTATCTGCTGGGTTTCATCGAATTCGATGATCAGGGTCAGCTCTTCTCGCGTGACCAGATGTGGGCCGTTACGGGTGAGCTGAACCGTCTGGCCGGAACCCGCGATCTGCTAATGGTGGTCTTCGTGCATGGCTGGAAACACTCCGCGGCTCCGCTGGACGGCAATATCGCCACCCTGCGCGAAACCCTGCGCCGGCTGGCGCAGCTGGAGGCGCATCTGGCCCGCGTCGAGGGGCGCAAACCGCGGCTGGTAAGCGGGGTCTACCTGGGATGGCGCGGCGGATCGGTGGAGTTGCCGCTGGTCAAGGAGCTGAGCTTCTGGGAACGCAAGAACACGGCGCACAAGGTCGGTCATGGCGCGGTCACCGAGGTGCTCAATCGTCTGGAGCTGATCCGCAACACGCGCAATCATCTGGCGGCAGAGGAGACGGATCGCGCCGACACGCGACTGGTGGTGGTCGGCCACAGTTTCGGTGGAGCGGTGGTCTACTCCTCCCTGTCGCAGATCCTGATGAACCGGTTTGTCGACACCCTCGGCCCCGACGGCGTGGTTTCGGACGTGGTCGGTTTCGGCGATCTGGTGGTTCTCATCAATCCGGCTTTCGAGGCCGCCCGTTTCACGCCGTTGAGCGATATGGCCAACGAGCGCCGCAGCTATTTCGAGAGTCAGTTGCCGGTGATGGCGATTCTCACCTCGGAGGCCGATCTGGCGACCAAGTACGCCTTTCCCATCGGGCGCGGACTCTCCACCCTGTTCGAGACCCATCGGCAGACCGAGCGGCTCGATCCGCTCACGCGAGAGCCGGTAGCGATCAATCAGCGCAGCGCCAATATCACCGCGGTCGGCCACTTCGCGCCCTACCGCACCCATACCCTGAGGGCGGAACCGCAGGCGCCGGGCAGCGATGCGCCGAGTGTGCGCGCCACCCTGCAGCGTTTTCGCGCGGTCAGCGCCGGTTGGGACAGCGACCAACCGGGTGGCCGCATCCCATTCGACGGTTCGGTGCTGGCGCGGGGGACGGACTCGGTGAGCAAGAATCCCTATCTGGTGATTGCGGTCGACAAGGAGTTGATCGGCGACCACAACGATCTGGAGGATCCCCGCATCTTCGCCTTTGTCCGGCAGTTGATCCTACTCTCCAGTCAACACTCCGACCCGGCAGCGCGCCGTCAACTGCGCGAACTGTTGTCCGAATAGGTTTGGCCGGCGCCGTCGGCTGTGGCCGAGGTGGAATACCCCACACAGGCCGTCAGTATCGACGCGCCGCTTTTCTTGATTGTTTTGCTTGGTCTTTCTATAGCTATAGGTAACACCCGCAACGAAGAGGGGGGCCTATGAACATACGCACCACCACCGATCCGATCACCCTGCGCGATGTCAGTGATCCCGAGCGCCATCCCTGCCTCTATGAGGGCGACGGTGAACACGGCGTCGAGATCTATTTCGAGAGCGAAGAGACCAAGCGGATCTATCTCGAGATGGAGCTGGAGGACCGCAAGGTACTGATGGGTAACGACAGCGACGACTACGTCGCCGAGGGCTAGACGGTGGACATGATACGGCGACGGCTCTATCTGCTGGTACCCGACCGTGCTCAGGCCGAAGCGGCGGTGCGGGATTTGACGACCGGCCTGGTCAGTCGCCGACACATCCACGCAATTGCCAAGCCGGGTGTGGACCTCGGCAGCCTGCCGGCGGCCACTCCCCGACAACGCGGCGATTTCGCCGCCAGGCTGGAGCGCTGGATCTGGGATTTTAATCTGACGCTCTTTTTCGTTGCACTGGCCGTGCTGGCGGCGGCGCTCTGGTCGGCCGATTGGCCCTGGGCCGTCACTGCCGTCCTGGTCGCGGGCGCCAACGTGATTTTGGGCTACCAACTAGCACGCCATGTGCCTCAGACCCACGTGGAAGATTGTCAAACTCCCCTCGGGCATGGAGAGATTCTCCTGCTGGTCGATGTGCCCCGGTGGCGGCTCTCGGAGGTTGAGAGAGGGTTACGCACCCGCCATCCGGAGGTCGAGATCGGTGGTGTTGGCTGGGGATGGGATGCACTAGGAATCTGAATCGCGTCATCCACCGGCCCAACGGGGTGGCGCGCCGGCGCCACCCGGTTTTTTTTTCCTCTTGTTGCGCTTGATCAACGCCTGGCGGAAGCCATCCGGCCGGGCCTCATGCTAGACTCCCCTGCTTTAGAAAAAGACTTTCAATGCTGCAATCGATGCGAGGGAAGCATGAAGCCATCTCATCAACCATACCGACGTCTCCGCTATACCGCCTCTATTTTGGCGCTCGTCCTGCTGATCTCCGGATGCAATCTTCTCACCAGTACCGAAGACCGGTTTCGTCAGGCTGTCGAGCATCGCGATAAAGGCGAGCTGAATGCGGCGGCGATCGAGTTCAAGAATGTGCTCAAGGAAGAACCGGATCATGCTCAGGCCCGCTGGCTGCTGGGGAAGACCTATCTTGAGATGAACGATGGTTTGAGCGCGAAGAAGGAGTTGCAACGCGCCCTCGAGCTGGGGATCAAGGACGATCAGTTGATGCTGTCACTGGCACAGGCCCATCTGTTGACCAGCGAGCCGCAAGAGGCTTTGCAGTTGATCGAATCGGCGCCAGGGCTGATGAAAAGCGCCGAAGGCCTGGTGATGCGGGGCGAGGCGCAATTGGCATTGGGTCAGATCGAGGAGGCGAAGCAGAGCTTCCAGGCAGGTCTTGAGGCCGATCCGCAGAACCTCAGCGCCCGCTATGGTCTGATCCGCATCGCCTTCGGCAGGAGGGACTTTGCCGAAGCGGCGTCCCAGATCGAAAAAGTATTGAGCGCGAACCCCGAGAACTACCAGGGACTGGTGTTCAAAGCCGAGCTGGCACTCAATCAGGGTGTTCCGCAGCAGGCCATAGACGCCTATCAGCAGGCCATGAAGCAGAGCGATACCGTGATCGTCAGGCTCGGGATGGCGCGCGCGCTGCTGGCCATGGGCAAACCGGAGGACGCCGAGGCCCATATCGACAAGGTGCTGGAGCGGGCTCCGGACGACCTCGTCGGACGCTATCTGAAGGCGGTCTCGGCCACCCAGCGCAAAGACTACGAGAGCGCCAAGGCCCTGCTGCAGGAAGTGCTGGGGACCAGCCCCAACCACTATCCCAGCATGCTGCTGCTGGGCGCCATCCACTTCAATCTGGGTGAATACGAACAGGCGGTCAATCAGCTGGTGAACTACCTGGCGGAGGACGCCACCAATGTGCGCGCCAAGAAACTGCTGGCCCAGGCCTATATCAAGCTGGGAGACATCGAGCGCGCAATCGACCGCCTGGAGTCGGCGGCCGACAACACACCCGACGATCCGGAGCTGCTGGGAATGCTGGGGAACCTCTACACCGGCATGGGCGACTACGCTACCGGCGAGGGTTACTACGAGAAGGCATTGAAGCTGGCGCCGGGGGCGAAGGAGCTGGAGACCCGCATGGCGCTGAACCGCTGGGCATCCGGGGATCATGATCAGGCCATTGCGGACCTGAACGCTATCGTTGCCGGCGGTGAGGAGTTCATGCCGGCGGAGCTGGCGCTGATCACCACCCAGATGCAGGCCAAGGAGTATCAAAAGGCGTTGCTGGCTTCCCGCAAGATGATCGGGAGGCGTCCGAAGATGGCACTGGGATATGTGATGGCGGCCTCGGCCCTGGACGCCTTGCAAAAGCGGGCAGAGGCGCGCGACTACCTGCAACGCGCCATTGCCGCGGAGCCGGCTTCGATGACCAGCTACCTGATGTTGGCGCGCTTCGATCACGAAGCGGGCAAGGAGGCGGAGGCGAAAAGCCGGTTGGAGGCTGCGCTGGCGCAAAAGCCCGACGACGAAAAGGTATTGCTGATGCTGGCCAAGCTCGAGGAGGAGGCGGGTAACGGGGCGCGTGCTCTGGAGCTGGTGGAGCAGGCGCGTGCGGGCAACCCGAAGGCGCTGATGCCGAGGATTCTGCTGGCGTCCAAGGCGCTGCGTGAAGGCAAGCCCGACGAGGCGCAGAAACTCATCGATGAGGGATCGGCGATCGCCCCGGACAACCAGGGATTGCTACTGCTGGCGGCGGATGTCGCACTGGCGAAGCATGAGCAGGAGGCGGCGCTGTCCATCTACGACAGATTGCTGTCACTCAATCCAGCGCTGTCGGAAGCGCAGGTGAAGCGGGGTTCACTGCAGATCAAGATGGGCGATCTGCCGGCAGCCAAGAAATCCTTCAACGCGGTCCTGGCTCAGGACCCGAAGCATCTGGGTGCGCGCTGGGCGCTGGGTGAACTGGAGTTGAGAGAGGGCAACCGGGAGCAGGCGTTGGCCGTTGCCAAAGGTCTGGTCAAAGAGCAACCCGGGCACCCGGCGGGTTACTCCCTGCAAGGGGATGTGCAGATGCTGCAGAAGCAGTATGCCGCAGCCGAAGCCAGCTATCGCAAGGCCTACGAGCTCTCGCCGGAGCAGCCTTTTCTGATCAAGACCACCAATGCATTGAGGGCTCAGGGCAAGGATGATGATGCTCTGGCAATGGTGCGGCAGTGGCTGGAGAAACATCCGAACGATGTTTCGGTTCGAGTGGGTTATGCCACCTCGCTGCAGACCACGGGTCGGGTCGATTCGGCCCTGTCCGAGTACCGCAAGGTTCTCGAAAGCCAGCCGGAGAACGTGGTGGTGCTGAACAATATGGCTTGGCTCTATCAGCAACGGGGAGAACTGGAGCAGGCGCGTCCGCTGGCGGAGAAGGCTTACGCCAAGGCGCCTCAGCTGGCCGGCGTCATCGACACCTTCGGCTGGATTCTAGTCAACAGTGGAGAGGTGGATCGAGGCCTCATGCTGCTGGAAGAGGCGGTGGCGAAGAGCCAGGGTGAGGCCGATATCCGCTATCATCTGGCGGCCGCGCATGCGCGCGCGGGTAATCTGGAGCGGGCCCGCCGCGATCTGGAAAGCCTGCTCTCGCAGCAGACCGACTTCAGCGAACGGGAGCAGGCGCGCACGCTGCTGGAGAGTCTGCGCTGAGCCGCTGTCGGGACCCGTGGAATCCGGTCCCGACAATCTATGACGGGGTGCGCTAGCCGGTGATGCCGCTGTGGCGCAGCAGCGGTTCGATCTCAGGCTCACGTCCGCGAAAGGCGACGAACAGCTCCATGGCGTCCTTCGAGCCGCCCTGCTCCAGGATCTCGTGCAGAAAAGCGCGACCCGCCTCGGTGTCGAAGATGCCCCGCTCCTCGAACAGGGAGAAGGCGTCGGCGGAGAGCACCTCGGCCCACTTGTAGCTGTAGTAACCCGCCGCGTAGCCGCCCGCGAAGATGTGGGAGAAGCCGTGGGGGAAGCGGTTCCAGGCCGGCGGCCGCACCACCGCCACCTGATCCCGTACCTGGTCGAGGATTTCGTAGATGCGTCCGCCCTTCGCCGGGTCGTACTCCAGATGGATGCGAAAATCGAACAGGGAGAATTCGAGCTGGCGCACCATCATCATCGCCGACTGGAAATTCTTCGCCTCGCGCATGCGTTGATAGAGGGCTTCCGGAATCGGCTCGCCGGTATCCACATGGCCCGAGATCAGATCCAGGGCCTCGCGCTCCCAGCACCAGTTCTCCATGAACTGGCTCGGCAGCTCCACCGCGTCCCAGGCCACCCCGCTGATGCCGGCCACCGCCGGGTAGTCGATGCGGGTCAGCAGGTGATGCAGGCCGTGGCCGAACTCATGGAACAGGGTCTCCACCTCGTCGTGGGTCAGCAGTGAAGGTTTTCCATCCACCGGCGGGGTGAAGTTGCAGGTGAGGTAGGCCACCGGGATCTGGTCGACAGTGTCGGTGAAGAAGCGGCTGGCGCAGTCGTCCATCCAGGCACCGCCCCGTTTCTTGGGGCGGGCGTAGAGATCGAGATAGAACTGGCCCCGCAGCTGTTGGTCGTGGTCACGGATCTCGTAGAAACGCACGTCGGGGTGCCAGGTGTCGACCTGGTCGATCTCGGTGATGGTGATGCCGTAGAGCCGCTCCACCACGGCGAACATGCCGGGGATCACGCGGGTCTCGGGAAAGTAGGGTCTGAGCATCTCCTGGGAGATGTCGTAGCGCTCCTGGCGCAGCTTTTCCGCATAGTAGCCGATGTCCCAGGCCTGCAGCTCGGTCATGCCGTGGTGCGCTTCGGCATAGCGCTTCAGCTCGTCGAGTTCGCGCTGCGCCTGCGGATGCGAGCGGAGCGCCAGGTCGTTGAGGAAGTGCATCACCTCGTCGGCGGTACGGGCCATCTTGCGCGCCAGGGAGCGCTCGGCGTAATTGGCGAAACCGAGCAGCTGGGCCTGCTCATGCCGAAGCGCAAGGATCTGCTCCATCACCTCGGTGTTGTCCCATTCGCCGGCCTGCGGGCCCTGGTCGGAAGCGCGGGTGGCGTAGGCCTCGTAGACCTCGCGGCGCAGCTCCCGGTTGTCGGCATAGGTCATTACCGGCAGGTAGGAGGGGAATTCGAGGGTCAGCAGCCAGCCCTCCTGATGGTCGCGCTGACGGGCGGTCTGGGCGGCCAGGGCCAGAGCCGACTCGGGCAGTCCCGCCAGTTCGCTTTCATCGGTGATCAGCTTGCTCCAGGCGTTGGTGGCGTCGAGCAGGTTCTCCTCGAATTTGGTGGTGAGCTGGGACAGCGCCTGGCTGATCTCCTTGAAGCGCTGTTTCTTGTCCGCTGGCAGGTCGACGCCGGAGAGGTGGAAATCGAGCAGCGCGTTGTCGAGCAATTTGTTCTGTGCGGCGTTCAGCCCTTCCCGGCTGGCGGCGACCGCCTTGTAGGCGTCGCACAGGGCGCTGTTCTGTCCCATCTCGGTGGCGTAGTCGCTGAGCTTGGGCAGACAGGCGTTGTAGGCTTCGCGCAGTGCGTCGTTGTTGACCACGGAATTCATATGGCTGACCGGCGACCAGGCCCGGCTGAGGCGGTCGTCGATCAGCTCCAACGGCTCGACCAGATTTTTCCAGTCGTGCTGCTGGCCCGACTCGAGCAGCTTATGCACCGCTTCCCGATTCTCGGCCAGCAGCTGATCTATGGCCGGTTCGATGAATTCGGGTGTGATCTTGGAGAAGGCGGGGAGCCCTTCCATTTCGAGCAGTGGATTGTTCATCTCTCAACTCCGAGCGGGTGTCTGGAGCCCGCTAGTCGCGTCCATCGTTGATAAAGGGGGTGGCAACCCGACGGCCGCTGCGCATGGCCTGGAACACCGCGTCGGCAGAGTTGGGCTGACCGGTGTTCAGGTTACAGATCAGGTCTTCGTAGAGGACCGCCCGATAGTCGCTGGTGTTCCTGGGGATGGGTTGCCAGTCGACGGCGGCTAACGGCGTCAGTCCGCTGCCGCTGCCATAGGCGTAGACCTTGTGCTCTCTGTGGCCGCAGCGCAGACCTTCATAGCTGCTGTTGACGGCGCCCCGGTCTGATCGGATCACCACGGTGAAGCGGGTCACTCCATCCTCGGCCGTCTGCAGCGATGCCCGATCGATGGCGTATTCGAAGCGGTCGTTGCCGCCCCTGACGCTAAAAAGCTGCAGATTTTCCGCATCGAATGTCTGCGGGATGTCGATCGCGACTTCGCGCCACTCCTCCTCGGGCGGCACGTAATCGATTTTGTCCTTGTCCTCGAGGGGATCGTAGGCTTTGATGGGGGTTACGGCGGCGAGGCCAAGCAACAGGAAGAGTACGGCTTTCATAAGATGTCGTTGTCCGGATCGACGGGAGGACTAGGCCCTAGTTTCTCATTCAGGCTCACCAGGGAAAAGCCCTGATACCCTGAAACGCTTCAGGGTTTGGAGCTGTGAGCGGGGTGGAAGGGCGGCCGGATCAGAGCAGGCGGATGGTGACTATCCAGACCACGCCAGCGCCCAGCAGGAAGAAACCGATAAGGGAGGCGCCGGAGAAGATGCGGTAGCGGCGCACGATGTCGAACTCCTCCCGGGTCGAGAGCAGCATGGGGCGACGTTGGGAACCGGTTTCGCTCAGGGTATGGATGGTCTGCTGCTGCTCACGCATCTGTTCCCGCGACACCTCGGTGCGCGCGGAGCGTCTTGCCAGATCCCACTCGCTGAGGTCGATCTGGCCGTCCCGGTTGCGATCGAAGCGCTTGAGCAGACTGCTGTGATCCGCTTTCCACTGGCGCAAGCGCTCTTTGATCAACTCCTCCTGCAGGGCCCGACGGTCGGTCTCTCCGACCGACTTGAAGAGACCGATGGCGTAGAGTGGATCGCCCGGGATGATGGTCTCCTCGGTATAGCGATAGTCACCGCCGAAATCGTTGTGGATCGTGGCGTTGAGGGCGAACAGGGTGGAGGCGTTGTCGACTGCGAGGGCGCTGCGCTCAGGGCCTGAGCTGGGTCTGGCGTTGACCCCGTACCACACGCTGCGCTCGCTCGGTGTGACCTGAGCGCCGTCGGGATCGATGACGCATTCACCGGTTTCGTCCCGCAGCAGGAAAAGGCTCTCGCTCTGCCCGCTGCTGGTGACGCGCCAGCCCTTGTCGTTCTTACGCTCGATCTTGTAACGCCACCAGCAGCAAGCCATGCCGCTGAGGGGGGCGATGATCGGCTCGCCCCGCATCAGCGCCGCTTCCCCGATCAGCTCTACATACCCCTGATGCGCGGAGCGAATGCGTGACGTGGGGGTGTCCTCGATCAGGCGCGCGCGGTGCAGGTTGCGAAAGGCGAAATAGAGGGCCAGCAGGGCCAGTGCCGACAGGATGGTCAGCAGGGCCCAGAAGCCCGAAGGCGCCATTTGGGTGATTTCACGAACCATACTGCGTCGTGTTGGCAGGCACTAGCTGAAGAGCGCCCCCATATTGACGTCGGTCAGTTCCGCCGCGTCAAACTCCAGCAGTTCGGCCTGTTTGAAGCCGAAACGCTGAGCCACGATATTGTCGGGAAACTGTTCGACGCGGACATTGTTGATGTTCACCGACTCGTTGTAGAACTCGCGACGGTCGGCGATGCTGTTTTCCAGTCCCGTGATGCGTGACTGCAGGTGGATGAATGTCTCGTTGGTCTTCAGTTCCGGATAGTTTTCCGCTACTGCGAAGAGATTGCCCAGACCGAGGCGCAGCTGGCCCTCGGCGGCACCCAGCGCGCCCACATCACCCCGGCTGGCGGCGGTGTTGACAGCGGCGCGTGCCTGCATCACCCTTTCCAGGGTTTCCTGCTCGAATTTCATGTACTGTTTGCAGGTCTCCACCAGTTTGGGCAGTTCGTCGTGACGCTGTTTCAGCAGCACGTCGATATTCGCCCAGGCTTTGGTCACGTCGTGCTTGAGTCGCACCAGAGTGTTGTAAATGAGCACGCCGTAGATCAGGATAACCACCAGGGTCCCGATCAGGACAAAGAAAAAGATTTCCATCGACTGCCACCTTCTGTTGTCATGTCCAATATACGCCGTTTTGAATCCTCCGTTCCCGAGATCGCTTCCGATGCCTGGGTTGACGAGACGGCTGTTGTGATCGGCGACGTAAGTATCGCATCTCAGAGTTCCATCTGGCCAATGTGCGTGATTCGCGGTGACGTGCACCGCATCAGCATTGGTCGACGGACCAATATCCAGGATGGCTCGGTACTGCATGTCTCCCACGACAGCCACTATCTGCCGGGCGGCCGTCCCTTGCGCATTGGGGACGGTGTCACCGTGGGCCATCGCGTCATGCTGCACGGCTGTGAGATCGCCGATGGGTGCTTTATCGGCATGGGGTCGACAATTCTTGATGGTGCGCTGCTGGAGCCCTCAGTGATGCTGGGCGCGGGCTCCCTGGTGCCCCAGGGCAAGCGACTCCAGGGCGGCTATCTCTGGCTGGGCCGTCCGGTGCGGCGCGTACGCGCCCTGAGCGAGCAGGAGCTGGAGATCATCGACTACACCGCCCGGCACTATGTCAAGCTGATGCAGCGGCATCAGGCTGACAGTTCGCCCCACCCCTAGGGTCACCACCGACTCACGCGCCTCATCCGGGCACCCCGGGACGCGTCATGGCAGCAGGATTGCTGCTACTATCCTGATAGATGCATGCATCGCTATGGTGGATATCGGAAACCCTTGCCCGGCTTGGCTCGCAGGGAGTGCATCACCGTCTCGCGCAGACCTTCGCTGAGGAGGGAGGCTGCTTTGGCAATGCATAGCGCCGAAAATTCATGGCGGAGCGCTGTGAGCATAGCTCGCCCGGCCTTTCAGTCACGGATGATGGCGCAAGGGAGCAGGGCGAAGAGTGATGAAGGTGGAAGTCAATGTTGCTGGCGATACTAACGACTATGCGCGTGACCGGTTTCGAAATCACCGCTGCAGATAGAGCCCTGCATGGAGTAGGCGCTGGAGTCTACGCACCGATTGGCCCTGATCCTCGGGTGTGGTTTCAGAGGATGGTCCGGGTGGCGATGCTGTGCTGTCTGTTCACGCTTGGCGAGGCCTACTCGCTGGAGCCGGGGCCTGCCCCATCCCTGCAGTCTCTGGCAGAGATGGAAAGGGTGGTGAGTGAGGCCAGTCAGCGGGTTTCGCAGTGGGACGGGCCGGTTTCGGGTCCGCCGGGAAAAGCGGGAATGTCGGTGGCGGTGATCTGTGAGGACCTGCGCAACGGCGGCGTGCTGGGCGTTGCCCGGGGCATTGGTGAAGCTGTCGATGTGATGGGTTGGCGCATCAAGCTGTTCGATGCGCACGGGACTCAGCTCGGGCGCAAGCAGTCAATCGAGGCGGCGCTCGAGATGCGACCCGACGGTGTGATTCTGCTCGGCAGCGACGCCAGCAGTCTGGAGTCCAGCCTGTCCGAGTATGCCAAACGCGGCATTCCGCTGGTTGGTTGGCATGTGGGACCCAAGGCGGGCAAGCTGTCGCAGGGCAGTGTCTCCATCAACGTCTCCACCGACCCGATGGAGGTGGCCCGGGTGACGGCGATGGCGGCCATTATCGAGAGCAAGGGAAAGGCTGGAGTGGTTATTTTCCGCGACAGCAATTTTGCGATCGCCATGCGCAAGGCAGAGGTGATGCAGGAAGTGATCCTGCGTTGTCAGCAGTGCCAGCTGCTGGAGATGAGCACTATACCCATCTCACAGAGCGCGGAGCTGATGCCGCTGGAAACCCGTGAACTGCTGAAAAGATATGGCGACCGGTGGACCCATGCGTTGGCCATCAACGATATCTATTTCGACTATGCGGCGCCGGAACTGACCAAGGCGGGACGGGCGGTTCGCCTCTACTCCGCCGGAGACGGCAGCCCCTCGGCCTTCCTGCGCATTCAGGCCGGAACCTTTCAATACGGCACGGTGGCGGAGCCGCTGAACCTGCAGGGCTGGCAACTGGTCGATGAGTTGAATCGCCTGTTGTCGGGCTGGGAGGTCAGCGGCTATGTCATGCCTGTCCATTTGGTGACGCCCGAGAATATCAGCTTCGACGGTGGTCCCAGGATGCTGTTTGATCCCGATAACGGTTACCGGGAAGCCTATCGTCGCATATGGAAGCGGTGACAGACATGCCCGCTTCCCGCTCCCATGGTTCCAGATCATGGCTGCCCTATTCCTTGCGGCGGCAGTTCCTGCTCGCGGTGTCGGCCTTGACGCTGCTGATCCTGGCGGGCGGCATCACGGCGGTCTATGCGCTGCGCACATCGGCAGCGACGATACGCCTGCTGGCGGAGGAGCGGCTGGTGCTGATGCAGGAAGCACAGGATCTGCTGCAGCGGACGCTGTTGATAGAGCGCGCCGCGTTCCAGTTGACGGATGCCCGATCTCCGTCTGAAATGCGACACAGCTATGCGGACATCGTCAAGCTGCTGGGTGATTTCGATGACCTCGTCAATCAGCTTGCCGCTTCCGATGGCGCCACCTCGGTGCTCGATTTGCATCATTCCAGCCAACTGTTCCGCAACACGGTCAATGTTGCCGCCCAGTTGCGTGAGAACGAACTGCTGGCTGCCGCCGACCCTGAGCACCCGTCCCCTAATGTCGCCCAGTCGAGTATGCACTATCTGCATGGACTGCACGATCAGGCCGAAGATTTGTTGACTGCGGCGCGCCTCCAGTCGAAGCGGTTCACGCAACACTACCGTGAGGCCATGCAGCAGTTCGATGAGATGACACAGCGCAATACGCGCTGGGTGACGGTGCTGCTGGCGGGTAGTCTCCTGCTGGCCTGGCTGGTGGCCCATTGGTTCCTTGGGCGGCATGTGCTGGGGCGCCTGTTGCAGGTCAGTCGAAGCCTGCGTGTCGGGGAGCCTGAGGATGAACAGCAGGCGCGCCAGATGTTGCACCGCTCTCAAGCGTCGGCCCGTGACGAGATCGATGAAATGGCGCGTGCCGCGGTACTCTTCCAGGAGGACCGCCGCAAGTTGAAGCTGCGCACCGAACAGCTGCGTCTGGCGCGAGATGCGGCGGAAACGGCTAACAGGGCCAAAAGCGTCTTCCTTGCCAATATGAGTCATGAGCTGCGTACGCCGCTCAATGCCATACTCGGTTTTTCGAACCTGATGCGCGAGGACGAAGGCTTGAGTCCGGAGCAGTTCCAGAACCTGGAGATCATCAACCACAGTGGGGAGCATCTGCTCAAACTGATCAACGATGTGCTTGAGATCGCCAAGATCGAGGCCGGCAAACTGCAGTTGGAGAGCGCCACTTTAGATCTGCAAGGCCTGGTGCTTGAAGTCATCGACATGATGCGCTTGCGTGCACAGCAGCGGGGACTGCAACTCGAACTCGATCAGTCCTCGAGCTTTCCGCGCTATATCAAAGGGGACGAAGCGCGTCTGCGTCAGATCCTGGTCAATCTGGTCGGCAATGCAGTGAAGTTCACCGATAAGGGAGGCGTGACCGTTCGACTGGGAGTCAGAAACGAACCCCAACGACACCTGCGAATCGAGGTCGAGGATACCGGCGTGGGAATCGACGAGGAGGATCTTCAGCGGCTGTTCGAGCCTTTTGTGCAGGCTGCCGAGACGATGTCGCGTGGAGGAACCGGTCTGGGGCTCTCCATCGTCCATCAATTCGTTCAATTGATGGGGGGGAACGTCGACGTCGAGAGCAGGCCGGGTAAAGGCTCGCTGTTCGTTGTCGAACTGCCTTACGAGGAGGCCGATGCCACCCAAATTCCTCAGCTGATCGAGGCGGGTCAGAGCGAAGTGGTCGGTCTCGCGCCTGGCCAACCGGCCTATCGGATCCTGATCGCGGAGGATCATAGGGACAATCAGTTGCTGTTGGTCAAACTGATGCGCGATATCGGGCTGGAGTCGAAGATCGCGGAGAACGGAGAAGAGTGCGTACAGTTGTTCAAGCAGTGGCGGCCCCACCTGATCTGGATGGATCGGCGCATGCCGGTAATGGATGGGGTGGAGGCCACCCGTCAGATCCGGCGTTTGGATGAGGGGAACAAGGTCAAGATCGTGGCCGTCACCGCCACCGTTTTCAAAGAGCAGGAGTCCGAGCTGCTGGCCACCGGCATGGACGCCTTAGTGCGCAAACCATACCATCCCAGTGAGATCTATAGTTGTATGGAGAAGCAGCTGGGAATCGAGTTCACCTACCGCAAAAAAGAAGCATCGACATTGAATGCCAGCGAAGAGCCGTTTCAACAGCGAAAACTGGCCGAGATCGAGTCGCAACTGCGAGACGATCTGAAGCGGGCGGTGGAATCCCTCGATAGCAAACAGATTTCAACGGCAATTCACAAAATCGGCATGGTCGATGCGGAACTGGGTGATTCCCTGTCGCGAATGGCCCGTGAGTTCGACTATCCTAGAATCCTGGAAGCACTGAAGGCGGTGGATGAAGAATAGTCTCCGCCCCGAGTCTCTAACAAGAAGCCAATGACCACTGTTGATTCAGAATACATCCTCGCTGTCGATGACACGCCTTCAGCGTTACGACTGCTGACCGACCTGCTGCATGGCGCGGGTTACACGGTGCGTTCGGCGATCAACGGCGAACTGGCGCTGCGTGCCGCGCTGGCGACTCCTCCGCAACTCATTCTGCTCGACATCAGCATGCCGGGCATGGACGGTTTCGAAGTCTGCCGACGCCTGAAACAGGAGCCATCCCTGCGTGAAGTGCCGGTGGTCTTCGTCAGTGCCATGTCGGAAATACGGGAGATTCTCAAGGGATTCGATATCGGCGCGGTGGATTATGTCACCAAGCCCTTTCAGCGCGAGGAGCTGTTGGCGCGCGTGCGCAACCATATCGAACTCTACCGACTGCGCAACCATTTGGGTGAGTTGGTGGTGGAGCGAACCCAGTCGCTCAAAGAGAGCGAAGAGCGGCTGAAGAAAAATCTGCTCGAATCCGTTTCGGCCCTGGCCGCTATGATCGAATTGCGTGATCCTTATACCGCGGGCCATCAACGTCGCGTGGCCTCGCTCACCGAGGTTATCGCGCGTGACATGGGCTTGCCGGCGGAACAGATCGAGGGATTGGTGCTGGCCGCTGTGGTGCATGACGTGGGTAAGATCAGCGTTCCGACCGAAATCCTGAGCAAGCCGCGGCAGCTCAACGCGATCGAATTCTCGCTGGTCAAGCAACATTCGGAGTTGGGTTACGAGATCCTCAAGGGTATCGACTTTCCCTGGCCGATTGCGCAGATCGTCTATCAGCATCACGAGCGCCTGAACGGCACGGGCTATCCGGGCGAACTGGCGGGTGACGAGATCCTGCTCGAGGCGCGTATCCTCGCTGTGGCCGATGTCATCGAAGCGATGGCCTCCCATCGTCCCTATCGCCCGAGCCTCGGCATCGAGAGTGCCTTGAGTGAGATCGAAGAGCAACGCGGCGTCCTGTTCGATGCCACTGTCGTGGATACCGCCCTGTGCATTTTTCGTGAGAAGGGCTATCAGTTCGACGATCAAGACAAGGGTTGAGCCGGCCGCCGCTTCGTCGCAAGGGGCCCCGTGCTGGGGATTGTCGTCGACAGGGGCAGCCTGCAGGGTTACTGCGGGCACTGGCTGGCCAGGTGATCGAGCTCATCGCCTGCACCGTTAGCCAACGGGCTAAGCCGATGTGGCGGTATCAGGGCGGGAGCGCAGAGAGTCGGAACGGGTCACCGCCCTGAATGCCCGGATGCGTTGTCCGTTTGCTGGGCCTTCATCTTATCGAGGAAGTCGTCCAGGGTGCGCCCGCTCACCTGATCGAAAGCTTCACCGCTCTCGAGCAGGTTGCTCATGCGATCGAGGCGGAAGTGGCGAAAATCGTTCCGCAGTTCACACCAGGCGACCAGGGTCCAGGTGCGGCCCCAATAGGCCAGGCCCAGCGGCCATACCGTGCGTTTTGATTGCTCTCCGTCCGCCCGCTGATAGTGGAAGACTGCTTTGCGCTGATTGCGTACGGCCTGACGCAGCAGGTGCAGGGCGTCACTGACCTCCTCGTCCGGTCCGTAGGGCGGCACCAGGATGGCCGTGCGCGACAGCTCCGGCAGCAGCCGTTCCGGCAACACGGCTTCGATACGCGCCACCGCCCGCTCCGCCGCCTCCGCCAACACGGGTTCGCTCCAGACGCCGACCATGCGCACACCCAGCAGCAGCGCTTCCAGCTCCTCCTCGTCAAACATCAATGGCGGCAGTCGGAAGCCTTCCATCAGGCGGTAGCCGAGTCCCGCCTCGGCGATGATGGGGATGCCGGACAGGGAGAGGTCCTGAATGTCGCGATAGATGGTGCGCTCCGAGACCTCCAGCCGCTCGGCCAGGACGCTGGCCGTGATCCAGCGGTCGCTGCGCAGCTCCTGAGTGATGCGGAACAGACGGTCGGCGCGCCGCATGACTACTTTTTGCCGCGCAGAGCGGTGTCGAGGGCCGTACCGATCCAGAGTCGCAACTGATCCGGGTCTTCCTGTACGTCGGCGGGCAGCGACCAGAAGTTCATGCGGGTGACCTTGCCTTTCGACGCATAGCAGAACTGCTCGGCGCCGCCCTGCCGGTAGAACGCCAGGCTCCCGTTATCGGCTTTGAGGTAGAGGACGCCATCGTCGGCGATGGCGAAGAAGCAGTCGTCACTGTAGAGTCCGGCGCCGCCGAACATCCGCTTGATGCGCAGCCGGGGCAGCCAGCCCAACAGGTCGTGGAGGTAGTCCAGGTAGGCGTCGCTGAGGGCCATCGTCGTCTCCATCATCAGTGATAGGTGAAAGGTTACACGCAAAACAATTCTCCCGGCACCCTACTGACAGCAGGGTGTCAGTAGGCCCCGGCTAATCTGGCGCCGAAACCAAACACAAGGAGCTGATGATGAGTACAACGCTAACCCCCAATCTGATGAGTGAAAACGTCAACGAATCGGTCGCCTTTTATTGTCAGAAGCTGGGCTTTCGCTTTCTCGCCGGTATGAAAGCCGAGGGCGACAATCTGGATGCCAGGGTGGATGTGTTCACCCGCGACGTGCCGCTGCAATGGGCCATGCTCGGGCGCGACGATGCGAGAGTGATGTTTCAATCACGCGCCTCGCTCTCCAGAGAGTGCGAAGAGATGACCGCCCAGCCGCTGGCTGTCAGCGGAGCGCTCTACCTGGAAGTGAGAGATCTCGACACGCTGCTGACGGAACTTGACGGGGAAGTGCAGACAGTACTGGACGAGCATACCACCTTCTATGGCATGCGTGAGAGGTGGATTCTGGACAACAACGGCTACACCCTGGTGCTGGCGCAATGCGCTGCCTAGTTGCGGCCGGAAGTGCGGTGCATGATGCACGGCAAAGTGAGCGAAAGCTCCCCCGCTATTGGATCGGTGTCGCCTCCCGGCGGCATGTGCTGAAAGGGGTCGAGGGGGGCTTCGCGCAGTTATGCCACGGCAAGGCGCAGCCACTGAGACGGATGGCAAAGGGCGACTGGATCGTCTGCTACTCCCCTCAGGAGGTATTGGGGGAGAAGCGCGCCTGCCGGCGCTTCACCGCTCTGGGCGAGGTGGTCGGCGATCGGATCTACCCGGTGGAGATGTCACCGGGTTTCGAGCCCTTTCGCGTGGATATCCGTTATCTGTCGATTCAAGAGGCGTCGATACACCCGTTGCTGGAGCGGCTCGCTTTCATTAGGGACAGACGGCGCTGGGGCTACGTCTTTCGCTTTGGCCATCTGCAGATAGCGGAAGCGGACTTCCGCCTGATTGCCCAATGTCTGTCAGGCGACAACTTGGAGGAAACTGAATGATTATCGATCATATGGGATTCGTCGTATCCGATTATGAGTGCAGCAAGAGGTTCTACACTCAATGCCTCGCACCCTTGGGTATAGCGCTCGTCAAGGAGGTTGAGGGCTGGGCTGGTTTCGGCAGGGACGACAAGCCGGAGTTCTGGTTCGGGGCGGGGGGCGATGCCCACAAACCGATGCATATCGCCTTTGCGGCGGAGTCACGGGATCAGGTCGAGCGCTTCCATCGCGCGGCTTTGGCCGCGGGTGGGCAAGACAACGGCCCTCCGGGTATCCGGGCCATCTACCATCCCGACTACTACGGCGCCTTCGTATTCGATCCGGACGGCCACAACATCGAAGCGGTCTGCCACAAACCGGAATAGTATCTTGAAGGATCACTGAGCCAACGAGGAGGAGTCATGAAGAAGCCTGTCATCAATATCGCGGAGATCGAACTGCAGCCGCGCCCAGCCGCCTTTGCGCCGAGCGGCGAGACGGCGCAGCGCTTCGATGCGCGCATCGGCCAGATCGCGCCGCTGATCGGGGCGCGTCAGCTCGGTTACAACATCACTGCGGTGCCCCCGGGAAAGCGCGCCTTTCCCTTCCACAACCACCGGGTGAACGAGGAGATGTTCTTCATCCTCGAAGGCAGCGGCGAGTTGCGCTATGGCGACAGCACCTACCCGTTGCGACCCGGAGACGTCATTGCCTGTCCGGCAGGGGACCAGAGCCGAGCCCACAGCATGCTGAATACCGGAGACAGCGAGTTGCGCTATCTGGCGGTCAGCACCAAGCTCACCCCGGAGATCGCCGAGTACCCGGACTCGGGCAAGTTCGGCGTGCTGGCCCAATTCGGTGATGAATCGGGAGGTCAGCCGCGGATGTTCTACCATATCGCCCGCGAGGGCGGGGGTCTGGACTACTGGGAGGGGGAGTGAGCGCGTATGAGCGGTAAAAGACGCTGTGCCTGGGTTGGTGAGGAACCGCTCTACAGAGCCTACCACGACGAGGAGTGGGGGGTGCCCTGCTACGACGACCGTGCGCTGTTCGAGCTGCTGATCCTGGAGGGTGCGCAGGCGGGGCTGTCCTGGATCACCATCCTGAAAAAGCGGGAAAACTACCGTCGCCTGTTCGACAATTTCGATGCCGTGAAGATCGCCCGCTACTCACCGAAAAAGATCGAGCGGCTGCTGCAGGATCCGGGTATCGTGCGCAACCGGCTCAAGGTCGAATCGACGGTCACCAACGCGCGAGCCTTTCTCGAAGTGCAAAAAGAGCCGGGTGGCTTCAGCGGTTTCATCTGGAGCTTCGTCGCTGGCAAGCCGATCAGGAACCAGCGGCGCTCGCTCGAGGATGTCCCGGTCTCGACGCCGGAGTCGGATGCCTTGTCGAAGGCGCTGAAGAAACGCGGCTTCAAATTCGTCGGCAGCACCATCTGCTATGCTTTCATGCAGGCGGCGGGTCTGGTGAACGATCACACCGTCGACTGCTTTTGCCGTCGGAGGGGGGGATAGCGGGCAGGCGCGGGAGTTCGGTCAGATACCGAATTTCACTTCGACACTGCCATCGCGACGCGAGGTCAGCCACTGGTCGCCGTCCCACACCAGCTCATCGACAAAGGTTCCTGCCAGCAGTTGGCTGTCGGAGGATACCGGGCTGTCCGTCTCCTGCTTCGGTCCGGAAACCAGCCAGACACGGCTGACAGCCTTTACAAAATCCACTGTGACGATTTCAAACACGGAATTGCCCAGCAAGTGCGCGGTGGTTCGCGGCGGGCGGGCGCTCAGGGATGTCAGAATGGCATCACGCCCGACAATCGGATGCTGCGGATCGCTGGGGCGGGCCAACACTCCGTCCACGGTATAGCACAGGGCCAGACCCTCCCAGTCCTGGCGGTCCGTCAACAGACTGACCTTATTGAGATGCTGCTGGCATTCCCATTGAATGACAGCGCGCCGCACGCGATCCGAATCCATATTGCCTCACTATTTGCGTCAGATGTTGGAAAGATTGTCGAGTCATCAACTGATGTGTTGGAAACCGGTGCATGATACTGAGTAAGGGATAAGTGAAGGAATGCCCGGGCGCCGTATCCGGCAGCCCGAGCCCCCCATCCTTTGCCTCAGGGCGGCTTGTGCCCGGGATTGGCGGAGTTCCCTGGAGAGTGCCTATCGCCGATGCTGCTACCGAGTCGTGCTAAGCCGGTCAGACCTGGAAGCGGTCCACCAGTAGCTTGAGTTGCCCGGCCAGCCTCGCCATGTCGTCACTGGCTGCCGCGGTCTGCTGCGCACCCGCTGCGGTCTGCTCGGCGACTTGGTTGATGTTGACAACGCTGCGATTGATATCGTCAGTGACCGAGTGCTGCTCATCGGCCGCTTGGGCGATCTGGGTGTTCATGCCGGAGATTTGCGCCACGGCCTCATTGATCGTGTTGAGCGCCTTGCCGGCGGCGGCGGCCTGCTCGACCCCGACTTGAGTGATCTCTTTGCCGCTCTGCATCACCTTCACGGCGCCGGCCGTTCCGGTCTGGAGTTTGGTGATCATCTCCTCGATCTCCCGGGTCGAGTTCTGGGTGCGGCCGGCCAGGGTGCGGACCTCATCCGCCACCACCGCAAATCCACGTCCCTGCTCTCCGGCACGGGCCGCCTCGATAGCGGCATTGAGCGCCAACAGGTTGGTCTGCTCGGCAATGCCCTTGATGACGTCGAGTACGGCACTGATACCTTGGCTCTCCACTTCAAGCTGTTGGATCACCGAGGCCGCCGATTCCACCTCTCTGGCCAGATCGCCGATGGAGTCGATGACTCCATTGATCACCTGTTTGCCCTCATCGAAGGTGATGTCCGCCTTCCTGGCCGCCTCAGCCGCTTCTGCCGCGTTATGCGCCACCTCCTGTACTGTCGCACTCATCTGGGTTATCGCGGTAGCGACCTGACCGGTATCCGCGAGCTGTTGCTGGATGCCGACCGTTGTCTGCGCGGTGATTGTCGAAGTCTCCTCAGAGGTCGCTGCCAGCTGTGACACCGAGTGCTTGAGCTCCACGATGGTATCGTGGAACTTGGCGGCCATCTGATTGAAGGCATTGGCGATGCGGCTGAGCTCGTCCCGGCCGCCGTACTGGATGCGCACACCGAGCTTGCCGCCAGCAAGCTGTGTCGCGGCCTGTTCTACCTCCCTGACGCCAAGGGAAATGCTGGAGATCGTGAAGTAGGCGAGAACCAGGCTGACCAGCGCGCCCGCCACCAGCGAGATGATGACGAGCGACACCGTGAAGCCGTATTTTGCCTCCATGTTCTCGAACAGCGAGCCTGCCTCCCGCTTCTGGATCTCGAGCAGTGCATTGGAGGCGTCTCGTATCTTCTCGACAGCCGGATTGATATCCTCAAAGACAACGAAACTGGCGTCTTGAAAATAGCCCGCTTTTAACTGCTGCAGGACACCCTCCACGCCCTTCTGCATAAATGTCTCAAGCGTGGCCTGTAACTCATCGGCGATCGGCTGCTCTTCCGGACTGAGCGACGAGGCGCTGAATTTCTCCCAGTTCTCGTTGAGTTGTTCGTAATTGTGATTGATCTGGTCAAGGTGCAGCGTCAGCGCATGGTCATGCATGGCGATGAAGGGAGAGGCGGAGCTATGTTGCAGTCCGAGCATCGATTGGGAGCGGATCGCTTCCACCTTTTCAAGGATCGCCACCAGCGTCTCTATCTTAGACATTTTCTGGTGGTAGAGCTCTTCGATCGCCCCATTGGCGCTTTTCATGCCGTAGAGACCTGCCAGGCCCACGAGAAGCGCCACCAGCAGCATCAGGGCGATAAGGAAAGAGAGGCGGAACTTGATCGGTAGATTCTTCAGAAGGGTCATCTCTTCACACCATGTCGTATTGGCTTGTCAAAGCTCCGCCTCAGAGGTTGTTCATTTTTGGTAAAAATGCAGGGGGGAGCGTCAGCTTGCTGAATGAGCCTATCGGCAACATATCAAGAAACTTTATATTTGTTGCCTGGCCGTCCGGGACGCCGGAACCGGTATTGACCCCGTGGGGTGAACGCAGATGGTTACGATATGAGAAAACTTTCGAACCGTTGCTGGTAACTGCAGTCAGGGTGTGCTTAGGCCCCAAAGTTTGGGAAAGGCGGGTTCACCCGGCCGGAGCCCCGTAGATGAGGCATTGTCAGGGTTAGGGTTGGCTAGAAGGCTCCAGACTGCCCGTTTAATGTTCACGTAGCATGGCGATAACCGGCGCCGTCTCGGGCAGTATGCCGCGCCAGAGGAAGAAGGACTCGGCCGCCTGTTCCACCAGCATGCCGAGACCGTCGAGAGAACGGGCAGCACCCTGCTCCCGGCCCCATTGCTGGAAGGGGGTGGCCTTACGGCTGTAGAGCATGTCGTAGCACCAGCAACCCTTGTCCAGCACTTCGGCGTGGATGGCCGGCACCTCGCCGGTGAGACCGGAGGAGGTGCCGTTGATGACGAGGTCGAAGCGCATGCCCTCGAGTTCGTCGAAGCCGCAGCCCGCTACCTGTCCATAGTGGGCGAGCCCCTGGGCCAGGGAGTAGGCCTTGGCGGCGGTGCGGTTGGCGATGATGATTCGCTTCGGCTGCTGTTCCAGCAAGGGACGCATAACGCCGCGCACGGCGCCGCCGGCGCCGAGCATCAGGATGCGCTTGCCTTTGAAGCGGAAGCCCTGGTTGACCGAGAGGTCGCGGACCAGGCCGACACCGTCGGTGTTGTCGCCCCGCAGTCGGTTGTCGTCCAGCCGTATCAGGGTGTTGACCGCGCCGGCGGTATGGGCCCGTGGGCTCAGTTCGTCGGCCAGACGCCAGGCCTGTTCCTTGAAGGGGACGGTGACATTGAGGCCGCGTCCGCCTTCAGCCAGGAACCGGCGCACGTCGCCTTCGAAGTTGTCCAGATCCCCAAGGATGCGGCCGTACTCGATCGCCTCGCCGGTCTGGCGTGCGAAGGCGGCGTGGATCTCAGGGGATTTGCTGTGTTCGATGGGGTTGCCGATGACGGCGTATTTATCCATAGCGGCGCTTCTTTCCTCTTACTGGCGGATGAGTTGGGTTGCTGGGATTATTTCGAGCCTGGCCGTGGGGGTGTTGAGTTATGAGTGTTAAGTTTTGAGTGGGTGGTGTTCGCTTCGCTCACGTTGTTAACTCGCCCTCTCCCTGGCCCTCTCCCGGTGGGAGAGGGAATGCACATTTCGGGTTGAGTGGTAGCTTTGTGGTTTCAGTGGACAATCCTGATGCGACTGGCTGCTTTTGATGGATATTCCCCTCTCCCCATGGGAGAGGGCCAGGGAGAGGGTAATCTAAATAAACCATGCGGCCTCGCCGCACACAACTCAACTCAAAACTTAAAACTCATCACTCAAAACTCTCTCAGCGAAGCCACTGCGCCGCCTGTTTGGCGTAGTAGGTGAGGATGCCGTCGCAGCCGGCCCGTTTGATGCAAACCAGGGCCTCCATCACCACCGCCCGTTCGTCGAGCCAGCCGTTCTGTGATGCCGCTTTGAGCATGGCGTACTCGCCGCTCACCTGGTAGGCGAAGGTGGGCACCTGAAAGGTCTCCTTGACCCGCCGCACGATGTCGAGATAGGGCATGCCGGGCTTGACCATCACCATGTCGGCCCCCTCCTGCAGATCGAGCGCCACCTCGTGCAGGGCCTCGTCGCTGTTGGCCGGGTCCATCTGGTAGCTGTACTTGTTGCCGCCGCCCAGGTTGGCGGCAGATCCCACCGCGTCGCGGAAGGGGCCGTAAAAGCTGGAGGCGTACTTGGCGGCATAGGACATGATGCGGGTATGGATGTGACCTGCGGCCTCCAGCGCCTCGCGGATGGCGCCGATGCGGCCGTCCATCATGTCGGAGGGGGCGACGATATCGGCGCCGGCTTCGGCGTGGGAGAGGGCCTGCTTGACCAGGACCGCTTTGGTCTCGTCGTTGAGTACATAGCCGGTGTCGTCGATCAGGCCGTCCTGACCGTGGGTGGTGAAGGGGTCGAGGGCTACGTCGGTCATGATGCCGAGGTCGGGCACCGCCGCTTTCAAGGCGCGTACCGCCCGCTGGGCCAGGCCGTCGGGATTGTAGGCCTCCCGCGCATCCTCGCTCTTGGCCGACAGGGGGGTGACCGGGAACAGGGCCATGGCGGGGATACCCAGGTCGTTGACCGCCTTCGCCTCCTCCACCAGCAGGTCGATGCTCAGGCGTTCGACAGCGGGCATGGAGGGTACCGCCTCGCGCTGCCTCTCGCCCTCCAGTACGAATACCGGATAGATGAAATCGGCGGCGCTGAGTTGGGTCTCTCGCATCAGGCGTCGGGAAAACTCATCACGGCGCATACGACGCATACGGGTGGCGGGAAAGGGGGATCGGCTGCTGCGGCTCGACATGGGCTGGCCTCTGACGCTTGGGAAAAAAGCTAAAGATAACCTATCATGCACGCCCCAAACCACCGATCAGGCAGATTAGAGCTGTCCACATGAGCCATCAACCCTCGACATCCCCCTATATCTACGACGTGGACGAGGCCACCTACGACGAGAAGGTGATCCAGGCCTCGCACCGGCAACCCATTCTGGTCGACTTCTGGGCCGAGTGGTGCGCGCCCTGCCTCTCCCTGTCGCCGGCCCTGGAGCGGGTGATCGGCGAACTGGAAGGGCTGGTGCTGCTGGCCAAGGTCGAGGTTGACGACAATATGCATCTGGCCGGGCACTACCGTCTGCGGGGCTTTCCCACCGTGATCCTGTTCCTCGATGGTGAGGAGATCGGACGTTTCCATGGCTCACGCGCCAGCCATTGGTTGAGACAGTGGATCGAGGAGCATCTGGGCGACTACCTTGGCCAGGCCAGCGGCGGCTGAGAAACTGGTATTGTGAATCTGCTTCACATATTTTGACTGAAGTGGGTCGATGCTTCCGAATCCTCAAATAAATTAGCTTGTATTCAATAGGTTAAGTCAAATTTTTGTTTTTGAATAAATCGAAAATATTAGCTAAAGATCTTACCGGAGTTGCCGAAATCCTAAGTAACAGCAGTTTTAATGGTTTCGATCCTCCTCCGGCGCTAATAACAAGCGCATTGAACCCACCCCGCCTCCCCCGGGTGGGTTTTTTTTAATCTCCCAAAGGTCGACTCAATCCCGCAGGGTGGCGCCGGTGAGGGCGTCTCGGATCATCGTGGGCCGGGCCAGGCCGCCGGTCTCTCCGTGCAGCACCATGTCGATGTTTCCCCCGCAGCGGAGTCGGGCCTGTAGCGGATTGCGTGCAGGTGGCCGCCCGCTGAGATTGGCGCTGGTCGAGACCAGCGGCATGCCGACACTACGGCACAGGGCCGCCGCGACGGGATGGGCGGTAACCCGCATGGCCAGGGTGGTGTGGTCGCCTGTCAGCCATTTGGGTACCCAGGCGGCCGCCGGTAGCAGCCAGGTATAGGGTCCGGGCCAGTGCTGCAGCACCTGTGCCAGCCGTTCGCGCGGAAGCTCGCCGACGTAGGGCGCCAGGCGTTCGAAGTCGTCAGCAATCAGAATCACCCCCTTTTTCACATCGCGGCGCTTGAGCGCCAGCAGTCGCATAACCGCCCGCTCATCCAGGGGATCACAGCCGAGTCCGAAGACTGATTCGGTCGGATAGGAGAGGATTCCACCTTGCCGTAACAGATGGGCGGCCAATCTCAATCGCCAGGGTTGCGGGGTGCTGGACATGCTCGTCAAACAGGGAAGATAGGGGTCACATTGATCGCCATGACGATACCTCAAGGGCCATGCGGCAACAAATAGTTCCTATTTTTGGGGTTACAGTAATACGCTAGTTTGTGGAATAGTTACGTCAGCGCGCTACGCTGTGGAGATCGCAACGTGGGCGTATGCGGCCGGGGGAGAGGCCGTTACCGCCAGAGGTGACTGTGTGAATGTTTGATCGCAAAGCCATTCATCGCTTGTTTCTGCTGCTCTGTCTGATGAGTCCGGGACTCGTCAGCAGCCAGCCCATGCGTTACAGCATGGCGGAGAAGCAGTGGCTCAATCAGCATCAGACGCTGCACATCGGGGTCGTCGAGCTGGCGCCGCCGCTGCTCTCCTATGCCGGCGGCAGTAATCCGCAAGGACTGGTGGCCGACTACCTCAGGGCGGTGGCGCTGCATCTTGGATTACAGCTGGAGATCACCCGATATCCCGACACTGCGGAACTCACAAAGGCACTGCGTGACGGGGATGTGGATGTGCTGGGTGCCTGGCCGCCGGGCGATGAGACTGGGCTGGCGGTATCGTTCACTCGTGCTTACCTGACGCTGCCGGTGGCGCTCTACGGCGCCGAAGAGATCCCCGCCGCAGGTCTAGGCGGTCTGCACGATGAGCTCATCGCTGTGGTGGAGGGGAGCGTTTGGGAGCAGCTGCATCTGATTGCCCCCGAATTGAGAGTGGCGACTTTTACCGACCTCGAGGAGGCGTTGCGGGCGGCGGCCGACGGCCGGACCTTCGCCTATCTGGGGGATGCCGCGAGCGCCGATTACCTGTTGAAGCGCACACCGATCAACGATCTTGAACTCCAGCAACAGCTCGATCTCTCCTACGATTTGGCGCTGGCCACCCGGAGCGGGGATGCGCCGCTGCTCGGCCTGCTGCAGAAAGGACTGGATCGCATCGGAGCCGACGAGCTGCAGGAGATCTGGCACCGCTGGCCCGGCGTGGAGCGTCCGCAACAGTATTCGGCGGAGCTGCCCGCCCTATGGCTTTGGTTGCCCCTGCTGTTGGCCTGGAGCGCGCTCCTGGTGTGGGGCGTCAACCGCTATATGGCCTACAAGGAATCCCTCAGGCACGCAAAATTGAAGCGGGCGATCCGACATTTTCAGCGGCGTGAAAAGCGGCTCAAGGAGAAGCTGCTGGAACTCAAGCGCAAGACGCTGGGATACAGGGCGGAGAGCCGGCAGCAGCGCGAGCGGCAACGTCTGGTGGACGAGGTCATGCCGAGCGCCGCCTGGGTCTGGGAACCGGCGGCAGCCTGTTGTCATTGGGATGAGCAGATGTTTGCCCTATTCCGGCAGGATCCGGAACAGTTCGAACCGACTCCGGAAGCGATACTCGAACTGGTGCATGAGGAGGACCGGGACAAAGTCGCCTCCCTTTTCCGCGAGTCGGAGGAGGAGAACGAGCTGCGTATCAGTTATCGTCTGATCGTGCCGGACGCAGGCGTCAGGTGGATGCTCGATTTCAGCAACTACTGTATCGATCGGACGGGCGACGGCGGCGAACAGCGGGTCGGACTCTGCTGGGATGTCACCGATTATCTGGATTCCGAGCTGCGGGAGCTGTGGGCGCAACCGGTCGAAAGCTCATGACTTGAAGTCGGGTTCATATCATCCCCGGACTCAAATATGATAGCGTTTCGGAATCAACGGGTGCCCGTTTACCATCGTCTTCGCCAGAGGCACCTTTCGAAGACGTTACTGTCACATGCTGCATCAGTCTCAGCCAGGAATTCAGCGATGATCAGGTTAACCGCCCTGCTTCTGTTTGGTCTGCTCTTTACCGCCACCCTGTCGGCCGCGGCCACCGTCACCCCCAGTGACCGTATCAAGGAGACCGTGGATAACGTGTTGGCGGTGCTGCAAAATCCCGATCTCGACGGGACCCAGCGTCGCGATCAGGTGCGGGAGATCGTCAGACAGCGTTTCGACTACGAATCCATGTCCCAGGTCATCCTCGCCACCAACTGGCGTAACGCCACCCCCTCGCAGCGTGAACAGTTCATCACCCTGTTCCGTGAACTGCTGGAGCAGACCTACTTCTCTGCCATGGACAGCTACGACAATCAGACGGTGCGTATGGGGCTGGAGCGACAGAAAGGCAAGCTCGCCGAAGTGCAGACCTTCATCACCTCCGCCAGCAAGGAGGTCCCGGTCAGCTACAAGCTGCGCCTGCGTAACGATGACTGGTTCGCCTATGATGTCACTGTGGATGGTGTCAGCCTGGTCAGCAACTACCGGACGTCCTTTCGCAATCTGGTGAAAGAGAAAGGCATGGACGGGTTGCTCGCCGAGCTGGCGGAAAAAGTGGCGACACTCAAGACGAAAAACAAACAGGACCAGTAGGCGGATTGCCGGCGCCCCGCAACCAGTGGTGTCGTGAGTCGTCCAGAGGGTCCTGATAACAACCAACACCTGACAGCCTGAAGGAGGAAAGATGTATAAGAAGAAAATGACCGTTTTGGCCCTGGCATCGCTCATGACCCTGAGCATCCCGTTGATGGCCGAAGAGGGGAGCGGCGAAGAGGCTGCGAGCGCAGAAGCCGCCGAGGCTCCGGAAACCCCCGCCGAGGATAGCGCGGCAACCGGATATGCCGCCCCGGGTGAGCTTCCCATGTCCGCCATGCAACAGCGCTGGAGTGAGCGCGAGGCACGCTACGAGGATCTCAAGCAGCGGGCCAAGGAGGTGGGCGTCATGTTGCCGGAAGATCCGCCCTGGAAGACGTCCGGCATGAGAGCGATGCCCGAAGATGTGGCCGAGCGCTTGCAGCGCCATCAGGCGATGATGTCGATGACGCCAGAGGAGCGCATGGCGGCGCGTGAGGAGTACTACAAGGAGATGCAGGCCCGGGCCAAGGAGCGCGGCATCGATCTGCCCGATACTCCCCCGTGGAAGGCCCGGCAGTCGGCCATGGACGAGGCCTGGGAAAAGCATCAGGCGGTGATCGACGGCATGACCGATGAGGAGCGGGCCGCCTGTCATGCCATGCATCAACGCCATATGGGCATGATGATGCGCGACCTCCCTGAAAGGCCCATGATGCGGAATCCCGGCATGATGGGACCTGGTGCGATGGGACCTGGTGCGATGGGACCCGGTGCGATGGGACCCGGTGCGATGGGACCCGGTACGATGGGACCCGGTACGATGGGACCCGGTACGATGGGACCCGGTACGATGGGACCCGGTACGATGGGACCGGGCATGATGGGGCCGGGATATGGTTATGGCCCGAACCCCTACGGAGAGCAGAACTTCTGGAATCCCAACCAATAGTGACTTCCCCGGCCGGCCCGGCCTGTGCAGGGTCGGTCGGGTTACTCCTCCTCCAGCAACCGGTCTGCCTCCTCTCGCGTCAGCGTGCGGTGAGGAAGGGGTATCAATCCGGGCACCCGTTCGCGATATCGACGATATCGCGCGCCGTGATAGACCATGAGTTTGCGCTCTTCCAGTAGCGATCCGACCACCAGATAGCCGCTGATCATGCAGGCCGAGAGCAGCCGTGCCGGATCCATCTCCTGGGTCCAGATCAGCACCAGCCCGAGACTGTACCAGGGGTGGCGGACAAAGCGGTGCAAGGGCGAGATATGCAGCCGTTCCTGATCCTCGATCTGGTGCAGACCCTGACGCAACTGCCGCAGTCCGATGAACTCCCGTCCGTCATAGAAGCGTAGTGACCAGGCGAAACCCGCCACGGCCAGTCCCATCAGGGTGAAGCGCAGGAGATCCCCGAGACCCTGGTAACGCCAAAGGGGCTCGTCCGCCAGCCGCCACATCAGCATCAGCGGCGGAACCAGCAGGAGCAAGGCCAGGAGATTGAACAGCAGGCGGTAGACCGGCATCAGGTTTGGCCAGCGCTGGGCCACGCGTGACTTCAGCCACAGCGAGGCGAACAGGGAGTGGAGCGCGAAGTAGGTCAGCCAGAGCAGACCCAGCAGTATCAGATAGGGGCTCATGGGATCGGAGTGAGGTGCCGTAAATAAAGGATTTGGCCGCCCGCAGGCGGCCAGGTTCCCGGTTTGCAAGTAAAACTGCCGGCGCGCGGGCGTCAGCTGACGAACTTGCCCCGCTGCAGGCGTTGCGCCTCCATCAGCTCCAACTCCCTGGATCCGGAGATGACGATCTCCGGGTCGGGTACGAAATCGAGCTGGGGATCGAGCCGCTCGTAAGGCACCGAGTTGAGGATCACCTTCATGGCATTGAGCCGCGCCCGGTGCTTGTCGTTGGAGCGGATGATGGTCCAGGGCGCGTGGGTGGTGTTGGTGCGTTTGAGCATATCGTATTTCTGCTGGGTGAACTCGTCCCAGCGGTCCTGGGCCTGGACATCGATCTCCGACAATTTCCACTGCCGCAGGGGATCGGTCTTGCGGCGTTCGAACCGACGCGCCTGCTCCTCCTTGGTGACCGAGAAATAGAGTTTGACCAGGACCGTGCCCTGGCGCACCAGGTCCTTTTCGAAGCCGGGGCAGCCGACCATGAAGTTTTCATACTCCTGCTGGGTGCAGAAACCGAAGATCGGCTCCACCACCGCCCGGTTGTACCAGCTGCGGTCGAACAGCACCACCTCGCCGCCTCGCGGGCACTGGGCGACATATTTCTGGAAGAACCACTGGGTCTTCTGTTCCTCGGTCGGCTTGCCCAGGGCCACCACCCGGTAGTGTTTCTCGTTCATGTAGCGGGTGACCCGGCGGATGGTGCCGCCCTTGCCGGCGGCGTCGCGGCCCTCGAAGAGGATGATCATGCGGGTGCGCGTATTCTCAAGATACTGCTGCATCTTGATCAGCTCCGCCTGGTAGGGCTTGAGCTCCTCTTCCTGGTTGAACTTGCGCACCGCCTTCTTCTCGGCCCTCTTCTCGGCCTCGGTCTGGGCCTTGAGGCGGTTGTAATCGGCCAGCAACTCCTCGAGACGGATCGGCTGCTCGTCGATGAGGATGGTTTCAGGGTTGTTGTTCTGGTCGTTCATGATCCCCCCTAACGGTGGTGTCGTTATCAAACCTTCATGCTAAAACATTTCCGGAATGCACGCCCCCGTTTCCGGCTGAAGGGATGACCTGGCTCAAAAACGGTAGGCCGATTCGATCTGCTCGCGGGTCAGGATGCCCTGAATGCGCCAGTAGTGCTGGCTGTCGTACCACTCGATATAGAGTGCCTCGGCGCTGCTTTCCTTGAGGATCTCCAGGGCTTCCTGCAGGCTCGCCTGCATGCGCAGCGGAGCCAGCTCGTAGCGTTGAGCCGGGATTTCGAGCAGATTGATCTCCTCCCCCGGCTGCTCCTGCAGGTGGCGCGCCAGATCGACCGCGGGCATCAGCGCCAGATGGGTGGTGTCCTCTTCGATCACGATCCATTCCGGGGCGTGGGCGAGCATCTGCTTTGCCTCGTCCCGTCTGACCAGGGACACCGTCTGCACGAAGTTGCGGTTCAGGAAGCGGGCTGCGCCAGTGCGGCGCAGCGACTGCATCACCGGGTTGGTGTGATGGTTGAGACCGGTGGCCTGCAGCAGGGTATGGAACATGGAGGTTTTGCCGAACAGTTCGCTGTTGATCAGGCTGGAGACGACGATGGCCAGCATGCCCGGCATGATGATCTCCGGATTGCGGGTCAGCTCGATTACCGCGGTGAGGGCGGCCAGTGGCCCCTGCACGGCGGCCCCCATCACCGCCCCCATGCCGATCAGGGCGTAGACCCCCGGGTCGGAGACCTGGCCGTCGAACAGCAGGCCGGGAAGCGGAGCGATCAGTCCGCCTACCGTGGCGCCGATGAAGAGCGCCGGACCGATGGTGCCGCCAGGGATGCCGAGGCCGATACTGGCGGCGGTGGCCGTCAGTTTCGCCAGCAGCAGCAGTCCGAGCAGTCCGATGGCCAGTTCACCCAGCAGGATCTGGTTGACCGTGTCATAGCCGATGCCCATCACCTGCGGCACCCACAGGGCAATGAGTCCGACCATGACCCCGCCGAGGGTGGTACGTAGCCAGAAAGGGAGGCGCTGGCTCTTGTCCGAGAGCAGCTCGATGAGCTGCAGATAGGCGGCGGCGGCCAGACCGGCGGCGATCCCCAGCAGCAGGATGAAGATCAGCTCGTGCAGGGAGCCGAGATGCAGTACGCCGACCTCGAAAACCCGCTCGCCGTCGAACAACAGCAGGGAGAGGCTGTTGGCGCTGACCGCCGCCAGCATGATCGGGATGAAGCTGACCAGGGTGTACTCCATCATCACCACCTCAAGGGCGAAGATGACGCCGGCCAGCGGGGTGTCGAAGGAGGCGGAGATGCCGGCCGCTGTGCCGCAGCCCACCAGGGTACGGATGCTGTGGTTGGGCAGGTAGAGTTTCTGCCCCAGCAGCGAGCCGCTGGCGGCGCCGAGAAAGACGTGCGGTCCCTCGCGCCCCACCGAGTGGCCGCTGATGATGGCGACGGCGGCGCCGAAGAACTGCAACAGAAAGCTGCGCAGACTGAGATGGCCCTGATGGTAGATCAGCCGCTCCATCACGCGGGCGATGCCGAGCACATAGTCTTCCCGGGCGAAACGCAGGAAGACCAGGCCCAGCAGCAGGCCACCGACAGTCGGGAGCAGGAATCGCAGCAGCGGCGGCAGGGCTTCGTAGTTTTCCGGCAGATGACCCGGCAGCATGCCGTTCTGGATCCCCTCCACCAGCAGACGGAAGAGCACGATGACCCCGCCGGCGAGGAATCCGGTCAGCAGTCCCAGGCCGGAAAGCAGCAATAGAGCCTCGGAGCGCGAGAGCTGGAATCGCAGGCGGTCGAACCAGTTGACGAGGGCGTGAAACAAATGCGGCAATATCGGGTAGTCAATTCATGGAGACGATACTGATCGATCGGCCCTGTCCGAGGGGCTGATGTCGTTCCATGCCGGCCGGTGTCGCCAGAGCAGTGGTTGACGGAGTCACGCCAGTGGGCGGAATCGACATGCTGCGAATGATCAGAGTTTCCCGCTTAACATAACGGAGCCGAAGCACATTGTCAGCACAACAAATGGTCTTGAATCGCCCGGAGGCTTACGAAACCGCCACCGAGCAGGAGATGATGGAGCGATTGCTGCCGCTGGACGGCGCCCGCATCCTGGAGCTGGGCTGCGGGGCGGCCTGGATCACCCGCCAGCTGGCTGAGCGTTATCCGGCCAGCCGCTTCATCGCCACCGAAGTGGACCGCATCCAGCACAACAAGAATCTGGCCTTGACGGCGCCCCCCAATCTGGAGTTTCGTCTCGGCGGGGCCGAGGCGATCGATGTCGAGGCGTCGAGTGTCGATATCGTCTGGATGCTGAAGTCCCTCCATCACGTGCCGAAGGCGCTGATGCCGGCCGCCATGGAGGAGATCGTGCGCGTGCTCAAAACGGGCGGTCTGGCCTACTTCTGCGAGCCGGTCTATGCGGGTGAATTCAATGACCTGATGCGCATGATCCATGATGAAAAGGAGGTGCGGACCCTGGCCTTCGAAGCGATCCGCCAACTGGTCGAGAGCGGTCGCATGCAGCTGGCGGGCGAGTATTTCTTCAATGTGCCGGGCAGCTACGCCAGTTGGGAGGCCTTCGAGGACCGGTTTCTCAACATCACGCATACCGAGCTCGCCATCGACGCCGAGCGCTACCAGCGGATCAAACAGGCCTTTCTTGCGCACATGGGACCGCAGGGGGCCGAGTTTCTCAAACCCCATCGGGTCGATCTATTGCGCAAAGCGGTGGCTTGAACAACGGGGTTCACACACAGATGTCATCAACCTGTGATAGCAATGGAGCGGGGTCCGAATGGAATTTCATAAGCGAAAAAGAGCCGGGTTTGTAAAGGAGTTGCGGTGCGGCAAGCCGCACCGAAACATGGCTTGAGTACGCAGCACTCGGTCCGAGTCCCATACTCAGTCTCCGCGGCGCTGGTCATGGAATAGAAATATAAGTACATTGTGATATTCCCGGTTCGAGCCCCTTGCGCCCTAAGCCCAATGTTGCTTTAATGAGAATCATTATCACTAAACTCTCGCTAACGACCTTCGATGGATCTGAATAACCCCGCCACTGAACCGCTCGTCGTGCTGGCCCGACTGCCGGTGGGCAGCCGTGCCACTATCCGGCGTGTCCAGGGTGGTCGGCAGTTGACCCATCGCCTGCTCAGTCTCGGTCTGCGGGTGGGGTCGGAGATCGAGCTGATCCAGCGACGCGGCGGCGGCGTGGTGGTGGCCAGCGCGGGATCCCGGGTGGCGCTGGGGGCCGGGGTGGCGGAAAAATTGCTGGTCGAACGGCTGCCGGACGCGACCGACGGCAACGGGGCGGTGTGATGGGTTGTTGTCGCGAATCCGAGCAGGGTGTCCAGCCCCGTGGCGACAGGCCGCTGACCATCGCCCTGGCGGGCAATCCCAACTGCGGCAAGACGGCGTTGTTCAATGCCCTGACCGGTATCCGCCAACGCACCGGCAACTGGCCCGGCGTCACCGTCGATCGCAAGGAGGGCCGCTTCTATATCGATCAGGACGAGGTGGGGGTCGTCGACCTGCCCGGCATCTACTCCCTCGACGCCTCTTCACTCGATGAGCAGGTGACCCGCGACTACCTGCTCTCCGGCGAGGCCGATCTCATCGTCAACATCGTCGACGCCTCCAATCTGGAGCGCAATCTCTATTTCACCGTGCAGATGCTGGAGATGGGCGTGCCCATGGTGATGGCGCTCAACATGATGGATGTGGCGCGCAAGCGGGGGCTGGAGATCGATATCGAGCGCCTGAGCCAGGATCTGGGCTGCCCGGTGATTCCCATCGTGGCGGTCAGCGGCGAGGGCATCACCAAGCTCAAGGCGGCGATCCAGGACCTGGCCGCCAACGCCGTCACCGGCGGATTCGTGCTGGCCCAGGACGAGGTGGTGGAGCAGGCGATCACGCGCATGGAGCCGTTGCTCTCCTGCGCCGATGACTACCCCAGCGCCAAGTGCCGCTGGCTGCTGCTGAAAATGCTGGAGGGCGACGCCTTCGCCCTCGGCAAGGCCGACGCGGCGCTCAAGGCCCAGGTAGTCCATTGGCAGCACGATATCCGGGACCGCGTCGACGAGGAGGTCGACATCCACATCGCCGACACCCGCTACGGCCATGCCCACGCCATCTCGCAGAACGTGACCCGCATGCGCGGACGGGTGGAGAAGACCCTCAGCGACCGCATCGACAAGGTGGTGCTGAGCCGCTGGTTCGGCATCCCGGTCTTTCTCGGCGTGATGTACCTGATGTTCATGTTCGCCATCAATATCGGCGGCGCCTTCATCGACTTCTTCGACGGCGTGGCCGGGGCCATCTTCGTAGATGGGCTGGGCGAACTGATGGGAGCCGTCGGCCTGCCCGACTGGCTGATCGTGCTGCTGGCCGACGGCGCCGGCGGCGGAATTCAGGTGGTGGCCACCTTCATTCCGATCATCACCGCCCTCTATCTGTTTCTCTCAGTGGTGGAGGACAGCGGCTACATGGCGCGGGCCGCCTTCGTCATGGACCGCTTCATGCGTTCCATCGGCCTGCCGGGCAAGGCCTTCGTGCCGATGATCGTCGGCTTCGGCTGCAACGTGCCGGCGGTGATGGCGACCCGCACCCTGGAGAGCGAGCGGGAACGCAAGCTCACCATCCTCATGAACCCTTTCATGTCCTGCGGCGCGCGCCTGCCGGTCTATGTGCTGTTCGCCGCCGCCTTCTTTCCCGCCAACGGGCAGAACCTGGTTTTCGGGCTCTATCTGATCGGTATCCTGGTGGCCATCCTCACCGGCCTGGTGATGAAGAAGACCCTGCTCTCGGGCGAGAGCGCCGGTTTCATGATGGAGCTGCCTCACTACCACCTGCCGACCCTGAAGGGCATCGCGCTGCGCACCTGGGACCGGGTCAAGCTCTTCATCAAGGAGGCGGGCAAGGTGATCGTGATCATGGTGTTGATCATCAACACCCTCAACTCCATCGGCACCGACGGCAGTTTCGGCAACGAGGATACCGAGCACTCCGTGCTCAGCGCGCTCAGCAAGGTCGTCACCCCGATCCTCGCGCCTCTGGGCATACATCAGGAGAACTGGCCCGCCACGGTGGGCATTTTCACCGGCATCCTGGCCAAGGAGACGGTGGTGGGCACCCTCGACGCCCTCTACACCAACCTGGCGCGTGACGATTCGGCCCTGGTGCCGGCTGAAGAGGCGCCGTTCGATTTCTGGCAGGCGATCGGTGCAGCCGCCACCACGGTGCCGGAGAACCTGCTGGGGGTGAAGGATCTGCTGACCGATCCGCTGGCGTTGGATGTGGGCGATCTCAGCGACATCGAGGCCAGCGCCGCCTCGCAGGAGGTCAATGTGGATGTCTTCGGAGCCATGGCCGCCCGCTTCGACGGCCAGGCCGGGGCCTTCGCCTATCTACTCTTCATCCTGCTCTACTCGCCCTGTGTCGCCACCATCGGCGCCATCCGGCGCGAAGCCGGCCCGCGCTGGGCCGGCTTTGTGGTCGCCTGGTCGACCGGCATCGCCTTCATCAGCGCCAGCCTCTTCTACCAGATCGCCACCTATGAAGGGCATCCGGCCACCGCCCTGGGTTGGATCATCGGACTGTCGTCGGTCCTCTTCCTTGTGGTCGGCGGCTTGCGCTACTGGTCGCTGCGACTGCAGCTGCCGGATCAGAAGGTGGCGATATGATCCTTTCGCAGGTGCGTGACTACCTCGAGAAGCGGGGCCAGGCCACCCTCGCCGAGATCGCCCTCCACTTCGATACCGAACCCGAAGCGATGCGCGGCATGCTCGAGCGCTGGGTGAGCAAGGGGCGCATCGAGCGGCGGAAGGTGGAAGCGGCCTGCGGCGCCAGCTGCAACCGCTGTGATCCGGCGGCGATGGAGCTTTACGTCTGGCGGGGATAGGTTGTTGGAAGAAAAGTCTGTCTGCTCTGCGGATTCATGCCCAGGTTAAAGTACAACGCTTCAAAACCAATCATCTGGATATATCAGCCGATGACTGGCAAAGGCTATGCTTAGGCATGGGTTGTGATGGGTGTATATATTCTCGTCTTGACATGCCTTTGCGCGATTGAACATGTCAGGATGCTTCTATAGCATCGGCCAGGTAATGGATTACAAACTTATCATGGAGGATAAGTATGGCTGTAGCAGCATACATCGAGCTGTTCGACGACCAGGGATGCCAAATCGAAGGTGAGTGTCGAATAGAGGTGCGAGAGGCGATGGTTGAAGCCATGGCCTTCCACCATAGTCTACGAGTACCCACAGATTCAGATACCGGCTGTCTGACCGCCAACCGCAAGCACGAATCCCTGGAATTTACCAAGGCGTTCGACAGTGCATCCCCTTACCTCTACAAGGTTTGTTGTAGTGGTCAAATCCTCGACAGGGTGATTGTCCATTGGTTCGATATCAGTGAAGCCGTCGGGAAACCGAATACTTCAGACATGAGCTGAAGTATGTCAAGGTGGCGGGTATCAGACCGACCATGATCAATGTCAAACATCCCAATAACGAGCGCTATCCACCGATGGAGATGGTCTCGTTGCGATATGAGCGGATCACGTGGATTCGTAATGACGGTAACATTGCCGTTTCTGATTCATGGAATGGACGAGGCGTTTAAAGGGAGTTAACAAAATGACACCAGAGGAACAGGTAAAGATTGCGGATGGGTTAAATGCCTTCTTCAAGGGCGCGGGGCTGGAAGGCTGGAGTGGCGAAGTCAATGAGGCAATAGCGGATGTGTTTGCATCAATGCTGAGTCAAGCAAGAAAGTGCTTGAATGCGATGCATTGGGTTCCGAGGCCTACCTATAATCCAAGCAGGACGTGGATTTTGGTTAATTTGACACGATCTGCGATCGAGTCAATGAGTTCTGGAGAGTATCGCGTGTGTCAACTGGGTGTCGTGAGCAAATACAGAACAGCACTGCGATTTGCGTCGGGTGGTGTTGCGCCTGTCGGGGTGAAGCCATGCGACTGAAACAATTCATGCTTGGGCTTTTTCTATCGTCTTTGTTTTTATTTCTGCCCGTTTCCGGCAAGGATCAAGTCAATATAACTGAATGGCCATCCCAGATTCATGGAGATGACTTGCTGACCCTGCAATTTATCGATCTTGAATTCAAATTGCCGTATGAGATGGTGGGTCGTGTCATTGTTATGGGTGGCGATTCGAACTT
>JBNLGI010000015.1:0-3006 GCA_050305975.1 Sedimenticolaceae bacterium
GCCCTGCCCCACCAAATCACTTAGATTGAATGATCGTCCTGGACAGGCTGCGGGCGACCGCATCGCCACGCCGGGATCTGAGGATCTTCTGGTGCATCCCAAGAGCAATTCCTTCGGGTCCGGCAAGCCATACCCTTCACACTAAGTCGAGCGTGCCGTTAAGCCGGGGAGGTGCTGTCGGGTGGTGCCTCGCTCCACCAAATCGCCCTGATCGAAGCTTTAATGGTGGGGCAAGGCCCTACCCTACGCCGATAGCGAGTGATTCAAGGTATTTGCGTTCATTGGTGGACTGATTTTCCCTGAACAGCCGGCCCGCTAGGCCTCCCCGCCACGCAGGAATTCCCGCCGGGTAAGCCCCGGCTTGTCGCCCGCCGCCGGGCAGTCACTGGTCGACTGGCTCTTGGCTTCCGCCAGGGCGAAGCCGTCCATCTCCACCTCGGGGGTCTCCTCGCCGCGCAGGATGCGTCCCAGCAGCTCCTCGTCATGGGGATCGGTCTCCGGATGCTCCACCGCCACCATCAGGGTCTGCATGAAGCTCTCGGCGGCGGCCACGGCGTGATCCTGGTTCATGAATTCATGCATGGGCGAGTAGAGGGAGTGGGTCTGGCAGATGCCGATACCGTCGATCTCGTTGACCATGAAGCGAAACTCATTGGACGGCAGGCGGTGGTGCTGTTTGTCGCCGAGCTGCAGCGAGCTCCAGTCCTCGCCTGCGGCCGGCAGCAGCATCAGGCTCATCATCCAGGGGGTGATGACGATGCCGAGGGTGCGCCCCTGGTAGGTCTGAAAGCCGATGGTCTGTACCTGCAGCGCCGGGTTGAGCAGGGGGATACCCTGCATCTGTTCCCGTTCGATGCGCCGGAAGACGGCTTCGATCTCTTGGCTCAGTGCGTTCAGGTCGCTCATCTCGGCTCCCGTTGTGTGTAGGGTGGGGCTCTGCCCCACCGATATCTCTTTCTCTGGGTGAACCGGTGGGGCAGGTCCTCGCCCTACACCCGGGTCAAACACCGGCATAAGAATCCGGCGAACAAAATATTTCACTCGACCCTAGGCGGACTCGGATTGGCCAAGCCCGGGAAAATACCGTTCCACGTCGATCTCGTCCGCGCCGCTCATGATGGCGCTGAGACCGTCCAGGGCCTGGTCGATGTGGCGGGCGTCCTCCTCGCTGATGACCTCGCGGGCGGAACCGAGAAAGGTCAGCAGCCAGGTGCCGGCCGGCTGCGGGCCGGTCAGCATCAGGTTGATCTGTTCTTCCCCGTTGCGGGTGCGGCAGCGGGCGATGAAGTCCCCCGCTTCGAGCACCAGGGCCGGGATGCCTACGCACATGTTTCAAACCTCGTTACCAATGGATTCAAACCGCAAATGAACGCCAATCACCGTAAATTACCGCTAATATTCGATTCGCCCGTAGGGTGCGGCTTGCCGCACCCTACGCATGATCGATTCAATCCGATAACATTCGCGATCATGGGCGGTGATTGGCGTCCATTCGCGGTGAATAGATTACCCTGTCAACCCGGCCGCCACCTCGAACTCGGCCTCACGCTTCCAATGCCCGCTGCCTCGCTCATTTCTCGGTTCGAGCTTCACGCCCAGCGCCGCCAGCTCATCCACCAGCATGTGCACCATGCCCTCCAGGCCCGCTTCCGCCTCGGGGGTGAGGCCGAGGCGGTTTTCCAGCGAGTGGGGCACCATGCCGATGATGGTAACCTGCTCCGGCGTCTCGCCCTTGAGGGCGAGCAGGGCCAGCAGGTCGGAGACGCCGAGCTGGTGGTTGGAGAGCTTGGTCTGGAAGAAGGCCGGGATCTGCTCGTTGGCGATGCGCACCAGGGTGCCGTAGGGGGCGCCGGTGTTGACCGCGTCGGCGATGATCAGGCTCCTGGCTCCGCGCATGGGTTCGAACAGCTCCATGCCGGTGGTGCCGCCGTCGACCACTGCCACGCCGTCGGGGATGCGGTAGCGCTGTTCCAGCTCCTCGACCGCACGCACGCCGACGCCTTCGTCCTGCATCAGCACGTTGCCCATGCCGATGACCAGGATCCTGCCGGCTTCTGAGGCTGCCATGCTCACAGCGCCTTCACGCGCACGATCTCCTGCTGCTCGGTGTCGACCATGTGGATGGCGCAGGCAATGCAGGGATCGAAGGAGTGGACGGTGCGCAGCACCTCCAGCGGCTTCTCCGGATCGGCCACTGGGTTGTCCATCAGCGAGGACTCGTAGGGGCCGATCTGGCCTTCGGCGTCGCGCGGGCCGGCGTTCCAGGTGCTGGGCACCACTGCCTGGTAGTTCTTGATCTTGCCGTCCTCGATCACCACCCAGTGCGACAGGGTGCCGCGGGGGGCCTGGTGGAAGCCGACGCCCTTGATCTCGCCCTTGGGGAAGACCGGGGCGTTGAAGGTGTCCATGTCGCCGGTGCCGATGTTGTCCACCAGCTTCTGCCACTGCTCCTTCACGGTATCCATCATCACCGCGCAGCGCACCGCGCGGGCGGCATGGCGGCCGATGGTGGAGTTGACCGCCGCCAGCGGGATATCCGGGTTGCCGGAGACCGCCTTGAGGGTGTCCATGGCCTGGTTGAGGTACTTGGTGTAGCCGGCATGGCCGCTGGCCACACCGACCAGCACGTCGGCCAGGGGGCCTACCTCGGCGCGCTTGCCGTAGAAGGTGGGGGCCTTGACCCAGGAGTATTTGCCTTCGTCCTGGAAGTCGGTGTATTCCGGCTCGGTCTCGCCGACCCAGGGGTGGAGGGCGTCGCCGCCCTTGTACCAGGAGTGCCTGGAGGACTCCGCCACGCCGTCGCGGAAGTAGGCGTCGCCGAAGGTGGTGATCGGCTTCAGGCTGTTGATGTCGCCGTTCTCGATGTAGCCGCCGGGCAGGTCGAAGAGGGTGCCCTTCGGATCCTGCGGGCAGTCGGGCACCGTCAGGTAGTTGGTGACGCCGCCGCCGATCCCGGCCCAGTCGAGGTAGAAGGCGCCCACCGCCGGCACGTCGACCAGGTAGGTC
>JBNLGI010000016.1:0-5995 GCA_050305975.1 Sedimenticolaceae bacterium
AGCGAAATGCAGATGCTCGATAGCCGTGGCGGCAGCGCCTCCTTCGATGCGCCCCAGTCCCAGGGTGCCCCGAGATCTCAGCCTTCCTCGGCGCCCGCTTCGATGCCGGACAACGATTTCGACGACGACATTCCTTTCTAGAGCTGGCGTTCGGCTGTGATCAGCCACGCTCGATAATCCGGCGCCTGGCCTGAGCGGCTCAGGTTGCCGGGTCAATCCAAAGTCACCATACCGATATCGATCGGATCGGATCGGATCGGATCGGATTCGGATCCGATCTGTTGCGCCATGGTCTCGAGACGACGCCAGTTTTTCTGCCGGAAGCTGAAACGTAAGACGCCGGCAACATAGGCGAAGGTCCGCACCTTGAGGATGCGATTCCATTCCTGGGACCTCCATTTTCCTCGGTTCGTTGGCGCTTCTTGTCCCGGTCTGTGGTCGCTGGTCGCTGATTTCGGCTGTCCGTGAGTGTTGAGTGCAAGCCTCACATGATCGATGGTTGGATGTTGGGTTTACGGGGTCAAGCAGGTTGGCCGGGCGAACCTTGACAGCTGTCGGGTTGCCTACCATGCTGTTAGCGAGCAACTGCAATCTTCATGAGTCGTTCTGGCTCTGCAGCTTGTTCAACAGGGATGACACGATACAAAAGGAGATTCCATCATGGCTGCAAATCCTGCAGTACTTTCAGGCTATATCATCGCATTTGCCGGTGCCGCCAGAGTGGCCCAGGCCGCGATGTCCAGCGGTGCTGATCCGATGACTATTGCGCAGTATACCTTCGAGATCAACATCACTGCCGACTTCGAGGTTGGGTCGGAAACGGATGTCAAGGTGAATATCTGGCGCTTCAATTTGAATCAAAAAGTAACCACAGACTACAAAGATCATTGGGGTATCACGGTTAAGTGCACCATCAAGCCGGCTGCAGTGGTGGCTGCCGAGACCGGTGGCTAATCGAATGGGAGGCTCTGCCGGTGATCCTCACCGGTAGAGCGCCGACTCGTTTCCTTTCAGTGTATGGTTGGATGCAACTTAGCCAACGTTCACGGCTCACCAAGGCGATCCCTGATAAAGGGTGGCCTTTAGTCAAATAATCATCCTGCATGAGCGATCAGATCGATCATTACGTAAGATTTGGCAGTACGATAATTTATGTCGGATAAAGTAACCCCTCTGTATCAACCGGGCCTCTCGCTACGGCACGCCTACACGCCGCATTCTACGACCGAGCAACAGGCAATAACGGAGCGGCACCCCTGCGCCGCCTGCGGAGCAAGTAAGAACTATGTGGTCGGTGACAGTGGCCCGCTTCGCCGCCACGCTGCCATCGCCTACTACAGAGTCGCCCTCAAATGTCGCTGCGGCTTCATGAATTTCGCCTATGTGATAGTGAACGATCTGCCTGGGGAGGGAGGCGGCCAGGCTTTTCCCGATACGGATTCCGCGCTGAGTGATGCCATGGCTGATGGCAGTCTGCCTGATCCGCATGTGGAAGAGCTGCTTGTCAGAACCTCGGCTGCCGGTTTCAGACAGGAGTGGAATGAAGCCATGCGTCTGGCCCGGCAGTGCATAGAATGCGCTCCGGATCATCCGGCGGCTTGGTTCAATCTCGGCTGGCTGCACGTCAACGCCGGCGATCTCCAGGCCGGATTGGACGCCTATCGCAGAACCACTCAGTTGAGCAATGACTTTCCGAGTGCCTGGTTGAATATGGGGAACGTCTATCAGCACCTCGAGCAGTTCGATGAGGCTGTTGCTTGTCTTGATCGATTTCTCGCAAGGTATCCCAAACATGCCGAGGCGATACAGCGGCGCCAACAATGCCTGGGCAAGGAGAAGGCAGCGAGGCCGGCATCAAAGGTGAAAGAGTAGCGGGCCGGACTATGAAGTGATCAGGGTATCGGAGAGCGACACACGATGCGATACCAGGTCAGCGAAGAGTCGTCGAGCCCTTTCCGCACTGATACTGCTCAGGTTGGGATAGGGTTGGAAGGCTGTCAGCCGTTCAATGTCCGGTGTCGCGTTGGTGATGATCCAATTGCGTTGTAATGGCAGCCAGGCAGTGAGTGGTTCCGGGGAGAACAGATTCGTCATTCCGTCGTAACGGCTCAACAGCCTGTTCATGAAGCGGCTCTCTCTGGATGTGAGGGCATTGATCCAGAGTTCGTCGGCAATGCGCTGAACCGACTCGGAGAACGATCGGGATAGGAGTGTTTGCTGTACGTTGTCGCCATCGACGGAAATATCGATCAGGGCGAAATCGTACACAGGAGATTGGGCAAGGATTTCGAGAACATCGGTGTTGATGATACTGAGACGACCCTCGCTCTCGAAATGAGCCACGAGTGGAAAAAATTCGCGCGCCACCCTGATCATGGCGGGATCGATTTCCACGGCATCCAAAGTGAGTCGGGGAAAATGGTGAAGCAGGGCGGTGGCGCCAGTGCCGGCGCCAAAACCGATCATGATGCCTCGGCCTTCCGGGTGTCCCACACCCGCCATCAGCCAGCCCAATTGATAGGCGGTGCCGACGATCGGGCCAGGTCCCTTGGGGCAGCCTGGGTAGATTTCATCTGCCGGCGGTTCATGAAGCATGCTGCCCTGTAGCCGGCCGCAGGCGAACACCTTGCGGTTGGGAAACGAATCCACGACGTGGATGGTGTCGAACAATCCCGGTAATGCCACTAGTTCCGGCATGTTGCTGCGATCCTGTTATGAGGGTTGTGAGCAGACAACTGCTGCCTGCAACGCCATTGTTCAGTCGCGCGTAATCGGCACATAGCTCAGGGAGAAGCCGAGGCGCGAGAGATGCGCATCCCGGAATTCCTGGTCACTGTGTCTGGCCTCATTGGGAAATCGAATCTTTGTCTCACCGTCGTTCCCAACCCGTACCTCGGCCGGTAACTCAATGCGGAGATCCTTCAGGACCAGATGCCCCTGGTCTGTCTTGAGCTTGGAAAGCCGCTCCTGGGCTCCCGCAACATTCTTATGGATAATCGAAATGAAGTGTTGCAAGGGGATCCATCCATCTTGCTCCAACACCCCGCCTTCTTTCGTGTCATCCTCGATCATGGCCTCAACCTCCTGTGCTTATCCGTTCGACCGATGGGTTCGTGTTGTACTCGGGTTCCAATCAGGGGATCCGGGCATCCTATGTGGGTGATGGCAGGTCGGGTAAGCCGAGCGCGGGGGCTAATGTGCATTCGACTTCGATGCCCATCTCCTCCTTGTAGTCGAGAAAGAATTTGTCCTTCATCGACAGGTTCCAAATCTCGAGTCCGACATCACCCTCCGGTTTGGCATGAAAGTCGGCAGAGATATTGATCTTGAAACGGTACTCCTTGATGGTCATCGGCTGGGCCTGGGTGGACATGAGTTTCTGTGCCTGCGCTGCGGCGCCGGCGAAGGATGCGATGTATGAGGAGAGGTCCTGGATCCTTGGCATGGCAGATACTCATCCTGAGCAAAATGGGCGGTGAAATAACCGACAAGGTTTCACTAAATATAGCAGGGTTGTCGGTAAAAAAGCATGCTGAGTGATACAAAGGGCCATAAAAAAGGCGGACACGAGGTCCGCCTTTTTTGCACCTGCTAAAGCGGGTGCCAAACAATCACACAGGGTGATTACTTGGTCTCGGCAACAGGAGCCTGAGCCTGAGGGGCAATCGGCGCGCCGTAAGGAGCGACCGGAGCGCCGTAGGGGGCGTAGCCGTAAGGGGCGTAACCGTAGTACGGACGATTGTAGTAGTTGTTGTAGCCGCGACCGTAACCGTTGCCGGCGCCGCGGGCGTTGCCGCTCATGTTGAAGGAGAAGTCGCCGGAACCGTCGCCATTGCCGAACCAGTCGTTGTTGTTGCCCCAGCCGTTGTTCCAGGGGTTGCCCCACCAGGCGGAAGCGGAAGCGGAAGCGGCGATCAGAGCAGCGGCGGCTGCGATTTTAACGATTTTGGACATGATTGATTCCTCGAAGTCTGGATTTAAAAATTTATAAAGTTATTACTGCTCACTTCATGGAGTGAAAGAATATTAGAATTTACTAAAATATTCAAAATATAATAATTAATGACTTTATTATTTTGATAGATATTTTCTATGATCCTTTTTGATAGTGCTGAGTGTGTCCGTTATCCCTGGCGACCGTCTATACGTGGAGTGATCAGCAGTTTCAGATAGTGGATAGCGAACAGCAGGTAGCTCAGCGCCCATCCGGTGCCGGAGAGCATGATCCAGTGGACATATCCGTGCGCATGGATCGCCGGTCCGAAGACCCGTGCCACAACCGCCAGATTGAGTAGTACGAAGCTGAAGGCGATTACGCGAGGCGGGTTGATATCGCGACCGGTGTGGCCCAGGGAGACGCGCGCCATCATACCGAAGGTCAGCACGCCGATGGCGCCGGCGGTGAGGGCATGGGTTGCCAGATTGTCCGGAAACAGGCCCAGGGCCGAGAGGCTCTTGAGCAGAAATCCGACGATCAGCCAGATCAGGCCGGTGAACAGCACCCAGAGAATCGGGCGCTGCCAAATCCCTGGGTGATGCCAGTCCAGGAATCGCCAGAGTTGGCTTGCGGCGACCGCGAGCGCCAGCGGGGTCAGCAGCCAGGGTGATGGCCACAACAGCTGCAACAGTGTCCAGAGACCGATGGCCGCGAAGGCGAAGCGTTCCCGGTTGGCGCTGAATCGGGGGCGAGCCCCCGCGACCGCCTTTTCGGTGAAAAAGGGCATGACCCTGGCGCTCACGATGACGATCAGCAGCAGCGTCAAGTTGATCATGAGTTCGATCCCCCGGCGACCCGTCGTCGACAGACCGAGTGCCTCCAGGTGCACCAACATGTTGGCCAGGGCCATGGCCGTCAACAGGGGCAGAAAGATTCTGTTGATACGGTTCTCGGCAGCCATCAACGGACGATAGATGGCGACGATCAACATGGGTAGGAACGCCAGGTCCAGCAAAGCGATGCCGGCAGGCGGCATAGCAGGTACGAACGGGGCGATGCGACCCAGCAGCCAGAGCAGGGCGAGCAGCGCCAGAGGGGTGCCGGTTGGGGTGTCGATACCGGTCCAGTTGCGCACCGCGGTGAGCAGGAAACCGGCGATGATGGCGACGGTGAAGCCGAACAGCATCTCATGGCTGTGCCAGAGAACATTACCGAAGTAGACGAGCGGAACGGCGCTACGCCAAAAGCCTAGCCAAAGCGGGAGCAGCACCAGTCCCGAGAGGGCGGCAAGCGAGAAGAAGGGGCGAAAGCCCAATGCGAAGGGGACCAACCCCTTTGGCGGTTTGGCGGGTTTGGGACTTGCGCCGAGTGGTATATATGCCATTCCGATCGCCTGTGGCAGTTTGAAGTTAGGGCAAACCTATGTTCCACGCGGACGCTTGGCATTGATGTGTATCAAGGGTGAGAGCGCTGATGTGCTGATCTCAGACTTTGGGGTTCAGGGTGGTGGAGGACCTGACGGCAGGTTCCGGGACGGTATTGCCGTGCCAGCGCCGTTCTGGTGACCGATCGTGTACGAGAACGGGCTGGAACGGTTTTGCATAATCATCTTCACGCTTCAGCGAAAAGTCTCCTTCTCGACGCTCCAGCTTTTACCGTCGTTGATGCTGGCGTGTATACGTCCGTAGATGTCGACATAAAACACCGAATTGTCCAATGCGCTGGCATACAGCGCCTGAGCATTGACCGGGGTTTCCTCCAGCAAATAGTTCCAGGTTTTGCCCTTGTCCCTGGTCTCGGCCACCTTGGTCGTTACTGAGAAAGCGTGAGGCTGGCTGCTGAGGATATAGGCATGGGTTGGCGATACTACGGAAGTGGAGAGTATGTAGCGATCCCCATTCCAGGGTATCTGTTCCCAGGTGTCACCTTGGTCGAGGCTTATAAAGGGTGACTTTGAGAGGACATTTGATTTGCTGGCCAGAAACGGCTCGTGCGTGCCTTTGATGCTTACGATGCCGGTGAAAACGGCGGGTGTCTCGCTGCTTGTCCAAGTGCGGT
>JBNLGI010000017.1:0-46613 GCA_050305975.1 Sedimenticolaceae bacterium
CGTACGCGCAATGAAGCCATGGCAGATGTATTTAACTACATCGAACGGTTCCACAATCCGAGAATGCGGCGTAGAGTGGCACGGCAAGATCAGAAGTTTTCAGTCGTTTTAAAATCGTCCGTGGAAACGGGGTAGAACCCCTTGAGTTCAAAAGGATACAACCTATTTTCATTAGAAAACGAAGCATGCATGTCACACCGTGCCTCGATTTTCGTTGTCGAGGCAAAAAAAACAAGGTGCACCATGTATGTACAAGGAAAAGTTGCACGAACTGCGGGTCCCCGTTTAGTTATTCTCAAAGACTACTACCTTCGGGTCAGAGTAAATTTACTCTGACCCATCATCTAATATGTCGCCGCGTTCATGGCAGCGATCAACGCCCCTCTCTCACCGGAGGGTACTGACGCGATTTAGAGTGGTGAAGTTACATGACGAATCCGCTCTTTTCTTCACCGCTAAAGTGGACACGGTTATTTATTAAAGTGATTCAGTCTCCCTTAAGCGTTTTAATACGCATTTCTTAAAAAAAGCTTAAGAAATAATTAAGCATTGCTTAAGGTTTGCTTACGTACTTCTTACGAAAATATGCGGCATGAATAATCAAGGCAGCTTCTTCTCCATTGGCCGGAGCCGGCTAATGAGTGACCCCGTTACATTGATGTAAAGCAAGACGAGCCAACGGGAAGTAAAATCCAATTCTTTGGGATTCAAATCACAGAACTGATGTATGGATCACTTCACTATGTGGCCTGCATAGCTATGGCGACTTTATAGAGTCAGAGTCGGCTTACTCGACTCACAGAGGGAGGATCCGATGCCATGCAAAAAGGGAGGGCTGGGTATTGACCCCCTGGGATCAACCAGCCATGTTGGTAGTACACAAGGAGAAGGGTATTTAAGAATGATCAATAAGCGTGCTTTACCCCTTTTGATCCTCAGCAGCCCACTGCTCATCGGGATCAATGAGGCATCGGCCTATAGCGCCTATGTCAACAATGTAGCCACTTACTGCAGCAGTCGGGCTTACGATCTTTTACCGGCTTATGCAAGCGACAATTGCGCATATTGTCACAGTCACAAAAGCGAATACACATCGGCCAATTATGAGTATTTCTGCCCAGCGCCCGTCATCGTTTCCCCGGTCTGCACCGATGGCGATAGTGATGGCTACTTCAAAGAAGGGGATGTCTGCGGCACCCTTGCCGATTTCAACGACGGCAACAGTGCCGCCTATCCTGGCGCGATGGAAGACTGTACCGACGGCGTTGACAATGATGGCAACGGCCTGACCGATGCTGCCGATCCCAACGCTGTTGGGTGCTCGGTCACGACGGTTTGTACGGATGTGGACGGCGATGGTTACAGTATTGACGGTGGCTCATGCGGCCCCCTCGACTGTAACGATAACGATTATGACGTCAACCCGGGCGCGAGCGAATTCTGCGGCGATGGCATAGATAACAACTGTAACGGCTCCATTGATACCGCTGATCTAAATGCTGTGGGTTGTATGGCTGGCTGTACCGATCAGGATGGTGACGCTTTCAGTCCTGATGGCGGCAGTTGTGGACCCATCGATTGCAACGACAACAATCCACAGATCAATCCGGGTGCATTGGAGATCTGCAACGACGGCAGCGACAATAACTGTAACAGCAAAACGGATAGTGCCGATGCTGTCTGTCAGGATCCGCAGTTGAATGGCCCACACTGGTGGAGACCGGATTCCAATGTTACGAATCCAGTCCCGACGCCAAGTCCGACGCCAGCACCAACGCCACCTGGACCAGTGACCAAACACGTCGATCTGCATGCTGTAGCTGACAGCAATTCAGTAAGATTAAGCTGGTCCCTGACAGGTATTACTCCGAGGGCGCAGGAGATCTACCGGGATACAGACGCTAACCCAAGCGGGCGAAATAGAGTCGGTTTCATGCGAAATGGCAATGAATTTATCGACCGCAACGTGACACCGGGCACGACCTACTACTACTGGATCAAGGTCACGGAATCTGACAGGACTGTTACCAACTCTCAGGCCGCGGCAGTCACCATTTCGAATAACACGCCAACGCCAACGCCAACGCCGACGCCGACGCCAAATCCACCCCCTAGCACTCAACATCCATTCGGCTGGAATAATCCCAGATCACAGCATCAGGACGAAAACTATGCTGTTTCCACATGCACGTCCTGCCATACCATTGATACGGCGAGCAGGAACTCTGCTTTGAGTTGTTACCGATGCCATGGCAATAAATGGGACGACTTCAGCGGTTCCGATGACGATAACGATCGGGACAAGGACCGGGACAAAGATCGGGATAAAGATCGGGATGACGATTAGAAATGGAGAAGTACGACTAATCATCATCTTGCAGAACTGATCATGTCACTCACAACAGGGGGGCGATCCCCCCTGTTGTTTTCTAAGAACCCTTCCCCCAACTCTATCATTTTCTGTTTTTGGAAGGCGCTCAATAAAGACTTCAACCGGTCGAGGCACAGTCGTTCACGCTCATCGAACAGCCGTTTGGAGCCATGCACTCCGCTGTACCGGCGCCGAATCCGGCGCCGATGCAAATCAGCAACATTGTCAGGATTGGATATTTGGCCTGTTTAAAGGGCGGACAATCCCCGGATTCCACTTCGTCACATCCAGGCTACAGGCAGTTCGCCAAATAACCGCCCGGGAGACGTGTGGCCCCAAGGGCCATTTCAACTAACCGCGATCCTCGAGCTCGATCCGCCGCATTCCTTATTCGATGCGATGGCGGGGCCCTGCCCCACCTTAAAGATCTTGCCAATCGCCACAAATACTCTTGACCAGGTACCGTTCACTCAGCGCTGATCGCTCTCTATCTTCTCCAGCTTCTGTTTCAGTTCCATCGCTCTGGCCCTGTAGCCGGAGGCCAGGGGGTGTTGCGGATCCATGTCCAGGATCCTGTCCCACAGGACTATGGCCTGGTCCAGTTCCTGATGGCGAAAATGGCCCATGGCCTCCCTGTGGTAGTCGTCGGTGAGTTTGTCGCGACATGTCGACCGGGCCTCTTTGGTCCGGCTGTTCTCCGGATCGTAGACCAGCGACTGGGTGAACATTTGATAGGCATTCTCCAGATCTCCCCCATTGAATAGATCGCTGCCCAGACGGTAGAGCTTTCTCGCCTCCAGCTTATCCTCTACCCGGATCAGGTCGTTGATCGCCTTATCATCGGCGGCATCCAGCAATACCACCTTTTCCAGCATCATGCGGGCCGGCTCCAGCTCACCCTGGCGGATGAGCTGATCCGCATACTCTCTGTAATAACCCACCTGCAGCTGCTGCAACCTCTTGTCGTGGGCGTACCGTCCACCCTCTTTTTCCAGTTGGGAGATTGCGCCCGGCAGATCCCCTGCGGCATGGAGTCTCTTCGCGCTAGCGAGCACCTGTTCCAAACTCGGCGGTGGCGTTGCTGCGTGAGACGAATCCATCTCGTCTGTCTGCGCCTGCTCCGCTTCCGTCGGCTCCAGGCGGTCAGTTGTCGCCGCAGTCATGACGCCAACCGACTGCCCTCTTTCATCAGAAGGCACGGATGCGCTTGCGGATGGTGAACTGCCGGGACGAGGCTGCTTCTTTTTCTTCGACTTGCGCCACAACTCTTCGGGCATCTTACCCGGCACCCGAATACGGTCGCCGGGTGCGAGCTTGCTCGGATTTTCCAGTTTGTTATAGCGGGCGAGAATGACGAACTTCATGGGATCTTCAAGAAACTTCCCCGCAATGATGGAGAGTGAGTCTCCGCTCTCCACCTGATAGTAAAAGTTCTTCACCCCAAGGTAGTCGATAGGGTTCGCATCTATCTGCTGGATAAGATTGTCGGCGATCTGCAGCCCGGGTTTCTCCTGCAGCGCCCAATCGAGCTGATTGCGGGCGTTTTCATAGTCGCCCTGCTCCAGCATCTGCAGCGCCTTGCGCACGCGAATCGAAGCCGGCAGGTCATCCGGCGGCGCGAGGACTTCGGGCTCCGCCGCAGGTTCGGGCTGTTGCACGCCGACTTCAGGCTCGGGCTCGGGTTCGGCTTCCGGCACTGGACTCACCACAAGGGTCTGGCAGGCGGAGATGGCGACAACAGCTGTCAGCTGGAGGAAGAGTTTACCTAACGTCCGGATATCCATATTGACCTCATTGCACGACTTGTCTACTCGGCTTGCAGGGTTGGATTACGCGCTTCGAATCTGGCCACGACCTGCACCAGAATCAGCGTGACATTGTCGCTCGCACCACGTTCCAGGCATTGGGCAAGGAGCCTGGCGGCCGCCTCCTGCAGGGAATAGCGTTCGAGGACGGCGGCGATCTCGGTGTCCGCCAGCGCTTTGTTGAGCCCGTCGCTGCACAGCAGGAAACAGTCGCCCGCGCAGGGCTCGATGAGCTCGGCTTCGAGTTCCAGTGTGTCGCCCGCCCCCACGGCGCGGGTGATGTAGTTGGCGATGGAGGCGGCGTCAGGCGAGGGGGCAGCCGAGAACACGCCCTCCAGTTGTTCCTCCACCTGGCTGTGATCCCGACTCAACTGTCTCAAGCTGCCCCGTCGGTAGAGATAGATGCGGCTGTCACCCGCCCACAGATAGAGGCAATAGTCTTCGTGGGCGAGCAGCAGCACCACCGTCGAGCCGATGATGCCGCTGCCGCGACGCTGCGACTCCAGCTGCAGGCGAAGGTTGACCTGCTGCAGACGGCGGTCGATCTCGCTGGCCAGGCTGCCGAGACTCCGCCCCTGGGGCTGAAGCGTCTCCATGGCTTCGACGATCATCTGCGAGGCCAGGTCCCCGGCACTGTGGCCGCCCATGCCGTCAGCCACCATCCAGAGTCCCAGGTCAGGCCGGTCGAGCAAGGCATCCTCATTGAGTTGACGCACCTTGCCGGTATCGCTCAGATGGGTCGATCGCCATTCGAACTCCAGGGGGTCCATGCCATCCATCACTTATCCGCCCACCCGGTGCTGACGCCCCGCCCTGCGCGAGCTGCTGCCGGCGGAGCGACAGGCTGTTTAGCCGCAGGGAGTTTCAACGCCGCCATCCCTGAGTCGTCTCCAACGGGTTTTGCTGATAGACCCCGGCATCGATCTCCTCCCAACCGTGCCTGCCCCAGGCGCCGTCGATGAGACCACAGATTCCGCGCATCTGCGGCAATCCCTGACAGACCAGCAGGGAGGGGGCGATGCGCTCTGAGCCTTCGGTCCACCACAGACTGTAGGCGAACAGCAGTTTTCTCAGCAGATGGGGCAGCAAGCGGGGATAGAGGGCGCCCAGTGAAGCCGGCGTGTCGAGAGCGGAGTGCCATGCATTGTTCAGGGGTTTGACCGTAAGCGGCGCCGGCTTGGCGAGCGCCCCGACAAGCGGCATCTCGGTGCTCAAGAGCTGTTGCTCCAGGGCCTCCATGCTGAATTCATCCTCCAGACAGCTGAGGGCAAGCTGCTCCAAACGGGCATACCAGGTCTCCGCTCTTTCGAAGAAGCGAAACAGGTTGCAGTCGGGCTCGAGCTGTCCGGCGAGGGTGAAGGGGTAGTAGCGTCCAACCCGGTCGACGCTGGGCATCAGAATGCCGGCCCAGGCCTGTTCGCCGCAGATGCCGGGGGAGAGGGCAAAACGCCACAGCGGGCTGGTCAGATAGTGTTCCAGCCAGATCTCCCCCAGTTGGTCGCGACTGTTGCTGATCACCTCCTGCAACCAGGTCTCCCAGGGCGCGATGAAGCTGCGCGGCAGGCGCCGGGTGACGAAGTCGCCCAAAGACGGGATCTTGCCGTATAGACCGGGGATACGGGCGCCAGCGATGGGGCTTAGAGTCTGCTCGGACACTGGAACTCCGCGATCTCTTTCAGCATGAATGGGTTGAGTGCGCTGCTGGAACGCAGTTGAAAGCGGGCCTGACGACCGCCCACATCGAATTTCACCTCGATGGTCTCCGGTGAAGGGGTGGTCGATGTGCGGGCCCGGTCGAGCATACGAAACCATCCCCAGGGGCCATCCTCGGAGAGACCGGAGGGCAGATCGCCCGAAGGGGGCGCCAGCAGCAGCTTGGTGTCACTGATACCCGAGTCGCCGGGCCAGACCAGACGGCTCCAGCGGGTCGGCCCGTGGTTGTAGGTGACCCGTTGGTCGGCGATCAGCAGGGTGATCTGGCGAATGGAGGTATCCATGTTGATGGGTTTGAGTTCGAAATGGATCAGGGGGCTGGCTTCGCCGCCTTCGAAAAAGGCTTCACGGATGACCGCGGCACGCTGGATCTGCAACAGGGTGCCGGTCGGAATCCCCAGGGTGCGGCTGCCCGCCGCATTCCAGCGCCAGATGCGGCTGGAGGTGTCGACAAAATCCTGCAAGTAGGTGTCGAAGAAGTGCTCCATCATGCCGCCAGGTCCGAAGAAGCGGCCGAAATCGCTGATGGTCGCCTCGATCTCGCTGTGGGGATCCAGGGGATAGCGTCCCGCCAGGCTGCGTTGGTAGAAGGGCATCAGCTGGGTGGTCCAGACCGCGTTCATCTGCTCGCGCACCCTGGAGACGGCCAGGTTGGCGCTTTCGTCAGCAAGGGTCTGGAGCATGCGCCTCAAGGGCTGAGGCTGTCGCTTGGCCTCCTGTTTGAGACGCCCGATGACGCTCCCGCTGCCGGTTTCCCGGGCGGCGTCGAGTACCTGCGTCGAGCGCCGGCTCGAGGCAAGGCCGTTGACGTAGGCATAGAGATCGTTGAGCAGAACCCGAGTCTCCCGCAGCGCCGGCATGTCGCCGTCCCTGGCTTGCAACAGCCGATTCAGCTCGGCGAAATGGCGGTCCACCGGAGTTCCGAGGATCTCCTCGGGCCGGGCTGGCGTCTCCTCCTGCTGCTCGATCTGCAGGATGGTGGCCAGCCGGTCGGTAATGCTTGCAGCAGCCCTAGCGGCGGGATCGACCGCTGGCTGCAACGCTCCCGGCAGTTGCGCCAGCTGGGTCTGCCGCTGGATCAGTTTCAGATAGCTCAGCAGCGGCGAGCGCTCGGAGGAGATCTGATTGAGCACTTCCACCGCCTGGCTCAGATTACGCAGGGGCACGATGCGCACATCGGACAGCAGTGCCTCCCAAACCTGGATGTACTCTTCGTAATAGAGCTTTTGTACCCGCCCACTGAGAACGTCCAGATCAATCCCGTCGCTGATGCGTTCCAACTCCGGGCCGAGGATCCACTTCTCCTCCAGCAGGCGGTTCGTGATCGCCAGATGTTCTTTGAGGAAGAGTTTGTGATAGCCCTCGTGGGTAAACAGGGCGGGGATTGCCGCGCTCAGCGGTTCGCCCGAACGGCGTGTGAACAGCAGACCGGCATTGGGACCCAGCTCGCGATCGAGTCTCAGGGGCGGCACCTGAGAGAGATCCAGGCTGGTGCGTTTGAGTCGATTGTAGACCCGCTCCGCCAGGGGCAGCTGCAAAAGCTCGTCCCGCACGCTTCTCACAAGGGCCTCATCGAGGGGCAGGCTCGGCGGCAGCGGCATGATCTCGAGCAGCGCCTGCAGATGTTTGGCCAGCGCCTGGCGCGCCTGGGCCTGTTCGGGGCCCGGCAGGGTCAACTGCCACTGCAGCAGCAACCACGCCTCCACCGTATTGGCATCGAAATGCTCCCGGTCGTCGAACATCAGATAGACCTTGAGCGCCTCGTAGAGATAGTCGGGATTGTTGCCCCCCCGCTGTCTCAGCTGCTCCTCCAGACTCAGGATGATGCGCGGCAGCATCAGGTTCTTGAGTGCATTGTGATAGGCGCCGATCGCCTCCCGGCCCAGCTTGTCGCCCTGGTAGAGTCCCAGTCCCATCATCCAGGGTACGGCTTTATCCTGGTCGGCATAACCTCCGGGAAGCTGCCGCAGGCTATCGAGGGCGGGAAGCAGGCCGGTCAGGCCCAGGTCGTCGGCGGCCACCGCGTCCACCTTCTGTTGTGCGGCCTGAGCCTGAAAGGCGACCTGCTGCACATAGCCCTGATTGCGGCTGTAGCTGGTAAACCAGGCCCCGGCGGCCAGCAGGGTACAACCGACGGCGGCGGTATAGGTCAGACGCTGCAGCCAGGCCCGTTGCCTTTCGACGCGAAGATTGACCCCTGCCAGATGTGCCTCCGGGAAGATCAGATCCTTGAACAGGCGTTTGATGAAGTAGCTGCGGCCGGTGCCGGAAAAGGCGGGAGCGATCTGCCGGTTGAGGCCGAACTCCTGGGCCATGGCGCCAAGCAGGCGGTCGATGGGAGTGCCCTCCTGGGTGCCGCTGGTGAAGTAGACGCCCCGCACCATGGGACTCTCCTGGTAGCGGTTGATGTTGAAGGCTTCCTGCAGAAAGCCATCCGCCGCCTCGCGGATGGAGCTGAACTGCTGGGGAAAGGCATAGATGAGGATGCGGCGCTTGGGATCCCGCTCATGTTCCAGGCGCTCCAGCAGGCGGGCGTCGACACGCCGTTCCAGTTCACGGAACTCTTGCCTGAAACCGGTGATGCCGGCCGCCGGCTCGGAGCCTTCGGCAAAGGGGAAGGTCATGCCCCAGACCTGGCTGCGCTCCTCCCGGCTCATGGGCTCGAAGAATTCGTTGAAGCCGGCCAGCAGGTCGCACTTGGTGAATAGCACGTAGACGGGGAAACGGATACCGAAGCTGTCGATCAGCTCCTTCACCCGCATCCGGATCGCCTTGGCGTGGGCCATGCGTTCGAGTTCTGTCTGCTGCAGCAGGTCGGCGATACTGATGGCCACCAGGGCGCCGTTGATGGGGCGGCGCCGACGGTGTCGTTTGAGCAGGTCGAGAAAGCCGTTCCAGGCGGCCCGGTCCACCTCCTGGTAGCTGTCCTGGGTGGTGTAGCGGCCGGCGGTGTCGAGCAGTACGGCGTCGTCGGTGAACCACCAGTCGCAGTTGCGGGTACCCCCCACTCCCTGTACGGCGTCATCGCCCAGCTTGTCGGCCAGGGGAAAGTGGAGTCCGGAGTTGAGCAGCGCCGTGGTCTTGCCGCTGCCCGGCGGTCCGATGAAGATATACCAGGGCAGCTGGTAGAGGTATTGGCGGTTATGACGCCCGCCCAGCTTCGAGGCCTTGAGGATGGCGATCGCAGCCAGTAGGCGTTGATTGAGAAGCTCCAGCTCCTCCGCCGACTCCCGCTGCGCGGGATCCGCCGCCTCGCCGTGCGGCGCGAGCACCCCTTCCAGCATCTGACGATTACGCTTGCGCTTGGCGTAAGCCTGCGCCAGCTGCTTGCCGAGCCAGAGCAGGACCAGCGCGGAAATGCACAGCAGGCGGTTGAGCGGTGACGCCAGCGGCTCGAAGCCGGCGATGGCGATGAGCGGTCCCAGCAGCCAGACGATCAGGCCGATGGCCAGCAATCCGAGGGCGGCCACGAACCAGCGATGTTTGAAAATGGCGAGGATTCCCTTCATAACGGCTACTGCGGATTCAGCAAGGTGATCTCTACCCGGCGATTGCGCGAACGCCCCTCCGGGGTGTCGTTGGATGCTATGGGTTCCGCCTCCCCCACCCCGTCGCTCTGCACCCGCAGAGGCTGGCTGAGATCGAGACTGAGCAGCTCGGCCACGGCGGCCGCGCGTGCCCGCGACAGGTGCCAGTTGGAGGGGTGGCGCAGACTGCGTATCGGCCGGTTGTCGGTATGGCCCACCACCTGGATCTCCCCCTTGAGACGATCCATGGCGCCGGCGATGCGTTTGAGCAGATCCCGGTAGCGTTCATCCACCTCCACGCTGCCGGAGGCGAACAGACCGTCGCCGGCGATACGCACCCGCTCACCGCCGGCTACGCGCTCCAGCGCAAGCCGGCCCTGGACGATGTCGTCGGCCAGCAGCTCCCGCAGGCCGGGCCGGCGCGCGACCGGTTTGCTGGGTGGCGGCGGCGGTTCCCGCTCGACCACCGTTTTCACATTGCGGGCGATGTTGTGCAGCGCCGCGTAGAGGGGGTCCGATTTCACGTTGAGCGCCAGACTGAAACCCGTGAAGAGCAGCAGCAGAAAGACCCCGGAAATCGACAGCACCACCCAGAGTGGCACGTATTGCACCAGCGGATTCTGGCGCTGAACCACACCCTGCCAATGGGCGGAGAGATCCGGCTCCGACTCTCCGTGCAGGTTGCGGATCGTGCGATAGAGGTTGTCGCGCACCCCCTGCAGCTGGGCGAATCCGTCGGGCAAGGGACGATAGCGACCTTCGAAACCGAAGGCGAGACAGATGTACATCAGCTCGAGCAGCTCCAGGTTTCTGGCCGGATTCTGCAGCAGCTTCTGTAGCAGCTGGAAGAACTTCTCGCCGCCCCAGCCCTCGTTGTGCAGGGTGATCAGGAGGCTCTGATCGCGCCAGGCGCTCTGGTTGCCCCATGGGGTGGAGAGCACGATCTCGTCGAGTGCGCTGCACAGCGCGTAGCGGGCCCAGAAGATGGTCTCCTTCTCCACCCCGAGCTCCTCGGCCTTGCGTTCGAAGGAGCGCATCTTCTCGACGATGCTGCTCTTGAGCGCCACCGGGTCGGGGTGCGAGGGGGTGTCGCGCAGTCGTCCCAACAGGGAGAGCAGCGCGGCAGCGGCGGTCTCCAGCTTGTTGGAGCCCTCTCGCGGCGACAGGTAGGGGATGGCGAAACCGCTGACCGGCGCAGTGACGGGCATGGCAGGGCCGGGGCCCGCCGCCACCGGCCCCTTGCCGCCGGGACGCGGCCGTATCACGGTACGGTCGCCCAACTCGTTGGAGAGTATGCCGAAGGGGTCGTCCTGTTCCATCTTGCTTCCTTTGCTGCGGTCGCATCACCCGGAACGGCGATGTACGCACCTGGATCTTCGATCAGCGGGGCCCGCCATCACGCCCAGCCCGCCCGGGATTCAACATTTCGCTCGTTCACGCCGGTCAACCTCCCTATTCCGGGTCCACTCCGGAGACCCTGCTCAGTTGCCCTTGATGGCCCAGAGTTCCAGTTCGAGCCCGGGAAACTCGCCGCCTATATGCAGGGCGCAGCCGCCGGAGCTCTCCAGCAACTTCCAGTAGTCGCCGCTCTTGTCCAGCTCGAAATAGCTGAAGCCGGCGTTGTAGGGAATCTGCCTGGGGGCGACGGAGAGCAGGCGCAGCCCGATGCCCGGCAACTGCAGATTGACCAGGTCGCGGATCTTCTCCACCGGCCCGATCTTGACCTGGCCGGGGAAACGCCGCTGCAGGGTCTCGGCCGCCATATTGGCATTCACCGCCAAGACAAAGCTGGCGCTGCCGAGCAGGGAGCGATCCTCCACGCTGGCGACACGAATGCCGTATTTGCGCTCTTCCAGGGGGATGATCAGGGCCTTCTGTTCCAGCACCATGCTGAGGGAGCGTCGCAACTCCCGCATCAGGGGGATGAAGGTCTCCTGCAGCGCCTGGTGCCGGTAGGCCTCGAAGGCGGGCGGCCGCTTGGCGCCGCTGGTGAAGGTCGCCAACTCGCCCGCCAGCTGCAGTCCTTGAACATAGAACTCGAGCGGATGGATTGGCCCGACGAGCCCCAGGTGGGTGAACAGGGGCTGATAGCGGTTCACCACCTGCAGCATCAGAAAGTCGGCCATCTCGGCAACCCCTTTACCCCCCTCCACCAGACGCGAGGCGAGGGCATCGGCTCGATGGTGGAGCAGCCCCTCGATCTCGTGCAGATAACCGGCGAGACGGGGGGAGACCCGGCAGTCGAGACAGGGTGGGATGAACTCCTCATCCAGTAGCAGCATGTCGTCGGAACGCCGCTCCACCACACGCGCCAGTCCAAGGTGGGCGAACTCTTCGAGTTCGTCCCCGTCCGCCAGCAGGCGAAAGGTGGGTCTCGCCACCTGCATGGTGACGTTGTCGGCATAGCCCGAGAGGGTATCCCAGACTTCGATCTCGTCGACCAGATAGCGCTCCAGACCCGCCTCCTGATCCGTATGGCGCACCTGACTCATACCCGGACGCGACAGGGGCAGGGCCAGACAGACCACAGCCCCCTTCCGCTCGACGGGGATCTCCAGCGGCGCCGGCGGGGCATCGTCGCCGGGGATATCGAACGGGGTGCCGTCCGGCAACACACCACGGCAGGACTCCACCGCCAGCCGCCCCAGCGCCAGCGCCTGGCGATCGAGCTTGAGATGGGTGAAGCCCCAGCCGAAAGGCGTCAGGTCAGTCACCCGGCCCTGAATCAGATGCTCCAGAAAGCGCTCCTGTTGCTGGAAGTGCTGGGGGCGCAGGAACATGCCCTCAGACCAAACGATCCTAGACATCCATGACATACGCGACCTTCCTGCGGGCGATGGTGACAGAACTCTGCGAATGGGGCATGGCTAGTCGTCCTTCCTGATATCTATTCCCTTGGCGCCGAACTCGATGATCAGCTCCAGGTCTTCCCCCGGCTCGACTTCGACACTGTTGCGCCAGCGGGCGTTTTCGATGTCCCGGTAGGCGCCGACGATGCCGAGATAGCGGGTGTCGATGCGCAGGTCCCGCTCCAGGCTCCTGGCCTCGCCCGGCTGAAAGGAAAACTCGTCCCGCATCTGCAGGTCGTCGCCCAGCAGGGCCACGTCCTGTTCGAACAGATTGAAGAAATCGGCGGTGTTGAAGACGCTGAGCGACTTCAGTTCATAGAGGCGAACGACCAGGGGAGAGGGACGGCCGTTGATATCCGGATTGAGCGCCGCGTCGGCATGCAGCCTTGCCTCAATGGTCGATACGCTCGAACAACCCGACATCAGGGTGATCGAGGAGAGCGCCACAACTGTCATCAAAATACCTGAGATTCTCAACATCGCTGGTTTCCTGTTCTAAGTCGGTATTCGGTCGTTGTCGTCTTTGAGGCTGGCGAGCCGCTGGATCTGCCCCTCGTAAGCCTGGGAGAAAGCACGCCCGAACACCTGCTGGAAGTCGTCTTCCACCTCGCTGGCGATCTCACTGTAGAGATCGTTGAAGAGTTCCCAGCTCTTGGCCCGGCGATAGAGCGGCACCTTGTCTAGCAGGGCCTTCTGTTCCAGACGCTGCTCCAGGTTCTCCGGCTTGAAGCGTTGGAGTACCGCTTTGAGTGCTGACTGCATACCGACCATCACCGCCAGCATGTGCGCCTCGGTGTCTTCATGCGCCTCGCGGAATGCCGCAAGTGGCGAGAGATAACCGCTGCCTGAGTGCGGGTCGATGATATGCCGCAGGGCCTCTTCGGTATTGACGGAGAACTTCAGGGGATTGTTCTCGACCGGCCTGATCATGGTCTGTGACATACGGAATTCGCTCTTCATCTGCGCCCGCGCCCGCAATATCGACATGGCCCCCTCGACGTTGCTGCGCAGGATTCGGCCCAGGCTCTCCAACAGCTCGGACAAGGGCACCTCTTCCAGCAGACTGGGGGATAGCTCCATCCCCCGGGCCAGAGCTCGGCGCAGGAGCTCCTCCCCCTGAGGCGCAGGTGCGTCGATGCGCTTTGCGAAAGTCTCATGGCCTGCCGTTTCAGGGTGTCTGCCGCGGCTCTCGCCAGCGCCGGGAGGCGAGGTCCGGTCGGGCGGCGCTGTCTGAGCCGGGGCTTCGCCAGGCGGATTGGCCGACGGCGAGCTGGGAATGGCGACCCCGTCCTCCATCTGCCAATCCTCGGGAATCAGGCCGGGCCCGCTGAAACAGGCATTGAGATCCGAGACATGATCGGACTCGCTGGCAACGTCCGGCGGCGCCGCCGGCATTGCCGGCGCATCGCTGTCGAGCTCGGACGCGGGCGACGCCTCCAGCGAGAAGCCCGACTCTGCCGCGGGATTGGGGTCGACGGCGAAGGGCGGGAACTCCTGCTCCAGGCGCAGGCCGGCATTCTCGTCCAGGAGACGGGCGTAGGGGTCCTCCAGCGCGTCGAAACTGCCGGCGTCGGCCACCGGAACCGCCGGCTGCTGCAGTGTCACACTGATTTCATATTCGCCGATGGTGAGGGTATCCCCCTGCTGCAACCTGGCCTGGCCAGCGCTCCCCAGGGGGCTTTCAGCATGGTTGAGATAGATCCCGTTGGAACTCACATCCGTTACCAGATAACGGCCGTCGATACAGCTGATCAGCGCATGGCGACCCGATATGAAGCGTTGCGGATCGGGCAATACCCAATCGTTGTCCTCGCGACGCCCGATCGTGCCGCCTTGCGGGTCGAAGCTGGCCTGCAAAGGATGGGACGGCGGCTCACCGGCCACCCGGATCACCTGTAACAGCAGGGTCGGTTCCGGCATGGGTTCGTTCATGGGGATTGACGGCCCTCCACGCCCTGAGCCTGAGGCGACACCGCGTGTACAGGGAGCTGGCCGAAGCTGAATCGGAACTCACCTTCCTCGACAGCCACATGAATCCCTTCGGCCTGACCACCCCCCATCCTCTGGGTCAGCAGATAGCGACTGATCTCCGGCAGCAGGTTGTTGCTGAGAATGGCGTCTACCATGCGCGCGCCACTCTCCAGCTCAGTGCAACGGCCGATGATCTGCTCCACCACCCCATGGTCGTAGCTCAGCGCGATGGCGTGATTGCGCGACAGGCGCTGCTGGAGACGCTTGAGCTGCAGGCGAACCACCCGGGCCAGGATCTCGTCGCCCAGGGGGTAGTAGGGCACCACCGCCAGACGCCCCAACAGAGCGGCCGGAAAGACCTTCAACAGGGGCTCGCGCAGGGCGCGGGTCACGGCCTCGGGCTGGGGCAGCAAGTCGGGATCACGACACAATCCTTCGATCAGTTCGCTGCCCACATTGGAGGTCAGCAGAATGAGGCTGTTCTTGAAGTCGATGCGACGGCCCTCCCCGTCCTCCATCCAGCCCTTGTCGAAGACCTGGAAGAAGATCTCGTGAACATCGGGATGGGCCTTCTCCACCTCGTCGAGCAGGATCACGCTGTAGGGTTTGCGGCGCACCGCTTCAGTCAGCACCCCACCCTCGCCGTATCCCACATAGCCCGGCGGCGAGCCCTTGAGCGTAGAGACGGTATGGGCCTCCTGAAACTCGCTCATGTTGAGGGTGATGATATTCTGCTCACCACCGTAGAGGGCCTCGGCCAGGGCCAGGCCGGTCTCGGTCTTGCCGACCCCGGAGGGACCGCAGAGCAGGAACACCCCGACCGGCTTGTCGGGGTTGTCCAGGTCGGCACGCGCGGTCTGCACCCGGTTGGCGATCATGCGCAGGGCATGCTCCTGACCGATGATCCGCCGGGCCAGGGTTTTATCAAGGCCGAGTACGGTCTCGATCTCGTCCTTCACCATGCGTCCCACCGGTATGCCGGTCCAGTCCCCGACCACCGAGGCCACCGACTGGGCGTCGACACCGGGCAGAATCAGGGGGCGTTCCCCCTGCAGTTGGGCCAGGCTGGTGCGGCAGGTATTGAGGCGTGACAGCAGTTCGGATGCTGGAGCCGCATCAGTCGCCGCCGCCGACAGCGGCGGGACCTTCTCCCCCCCAGGCCGGGCAGCCGCCTCCGCTGCGGTTGCACCGCCACGCAGCTGCCGCTGCAACTCGAGGATCTCATCCACCAGCAGCTTCTCCTCCTGCCAACGGCTCTCCAGCACGACCAGGCGCCTTCGCTCCTCCTCCAGGGCCTCCCGGGCCGTCTTCTCCCGCTGGCCGCTGTCGATACCGACGCTGCGCTCACGCAGGGCGATATCCAGTTCGGTCTCCAGGGACTCGATACGGCGGCGGCAATCCTCAACCTCGGCGGGCACCGCACTCTGGCTGATGGCGACCCGGGCGCAGGCGGTGTCGAGCAGGCTTACCGACTTGTCGGGCAGTTGGCGGGCCGGGATATAGCGGTGGGAGAGCCTGACCGATGCCGCCAGCGCCTCGTCCAGGATCGCCACCTGGTGATGGGCCTCCAGGGTAGCGACCATGCCCCGCATCATGCCGATGGCCCGTTCCTCGTCGGGTTCGCCCACCTGCACCACCTGGAAGCGGCGGGTCAGCGCCGGATCCTTCTCGATGTGTTTCTTGTATTCGGCCCAGGTGGTGGCCGCCAGCGTGCGCAAGGTGCCCCGGGCGAGGGCCGGTTTGAGCAGATTGGCGGCATCGCCGGTACCGGCGCTGCCGCCGGCCCCGATCAGGGTGTGGGCTTCGTCGATGAAGAGGATGATCGCCTTTGCCGAGGCCTGCACCTCCTCGATCAACTGTTTCAAACGGTTTTCGAACTCCCCCTTCATGCTGGCGCCGGCCTGCAGCAGCCCGAGGTCGAGAACCCGCAGGCTGACCTCCCGCAGAGGCGGCGGCACCTCGCCGCGGGCGATACGCTGGGCGAATCCCTCCACCACCGCCGTCTTGCCCACGCCGGCCTCGCCGGTGAGGATGGGGTTGTTCTGACGCCGGCGCATGAGGATATCGATGATCTGGCGGATCTCCCCTTCGCGTCCGACGATAGGGTCGAGCTCGCCGTTGCGGGCCCGTTCGGTCAGATCGATGGTGAACTGCTCCAGGGCCTGCCCGCGTCCCAGCTGGGCCGGTGCCATGGCCTGGCTTGCCTCGCCGGGGGCAGCCGCGGCGCCGAGGCGGAATCCGTCGCTGGCGTGCAGGTCGTTCTCCGGCGAGCCCTCGACCACCTGGCTGAAGCGTTCGGTGAGGCTATCCAGTCCGACCTTGCCGAACTGCTCCGAGATGCGCAGCAGGGCTTTGCGCAGGCTGGGGGTCTTGAGTATGCCGATCAGCAGGTAGCCCGTGCGCACCTGGGCATCGCCAAACATCAGGGTGCCGTAAAGCCAGCCCCGCTCGGTCGCCTCCTCCACCTGCGAGGAGAGGTCGGTGAGGCTGGTGGAGCCCCGCGGCAGCGCATCCAGGGCTTCGGTGATCTCCTTGGCCAAGCGGGCGTCATCGAGGTTGAACTGGCGCAGAATGCGATGCAGGTCGGAGTCCTGCAGCTGCAGGATCTGCTGCAGCCAATGGACCAGCTCCACATAGGGATTGCCGCGCAGTTTGCAAAAGACGGTGGCACTCTCCATGGCCTTGTAGCCAAGGGTATTGAGCTTGCCGAAAAGAGCGCTGCGGCTGATCTCGCTCATAGCGGCCGACTCCCGGTCTGAGATGGAAGGAGGTGGAGCTCATCGCCGTCTCGGCCGAGGGGTTGCTGACTCAGCCAGCTGGTCCAACCCAGTTGGGTGTCGCCATCGAGCCGGGGTTTGGGTATCTCCTGCTGGCGCAGGATCAGCTGCAGCTCCCACTCCAGCTCGTCCCCCAGATAGTTCCTCACCACCGCTCTCAAGCGCTGCAGGCTCTTGCCTCCTGGCAGCATGCGCCGGTAGTCGCCAATACCCAATGGACCGAGCACGATACGGAAGCGCTGCTGAGCCTGCCATATCCTTGCCCCCAGCAGGGCGGTGACGCCGAGACTGCTGACAGATCTCGAGCTGCCCAACAGGCAGCGGCTGTCTGCCGGTAGTTCGAGCCAGCCGCCGACAAACTCCTCGATGCGTACCGGCAGGCGGAAAAAATCCCGCAGCAGGGCCTCGAGTCCCTCGGCATGGTGGGTCTGACAGGCGAGGCGGCCGGCGAAGTGGAGCTTGGCGGCGTCGGGCATGGCGTCTCGCCGGCACAGGTGGGTTGAACCGATTCCGAAAAGGGAACCCAGGTAGAGGCCGAAACTGTCCTCGTCGGGCCGGTCGTAGCTGACCGTCGGCTGACTGTCCGCCCAGGCGCGGTAAAACAGGCTCAGCAGGCGGTGGTGAAAGAGGTCCAGAAAGGCTGACAATGTGGCGTCTTTTTCATTGTACAGTCGGTCGTAGACCGTTTCGGTGAGGTGCAGCGGCAGTGGTCCATTGGGGCCGAGCAGGCCGAAGAAGCTGACACCCAGGCGCGGCGCCGGCAACTGCGTGTCCCAGCGAAATGAGGCGAGGCTCGAGGGGGCAAAGGCCATGCTCGGATCCTGCCCGAGACGAATCCGGTCCTGTCTGGCATGCAGGGTGCGTCCGAGGCGGGACTGCTCCGGATTGTCGCACTCGAAACGCCGAAGCGCCTGATAAAAGCTGAAGCGAAAGGGCGAGTTGCTCAAGGCTTCGAACAACGTCATAGGATGTGCCTCAAGCCGGGTTGCGCCGGCCAGCGGATGATCTCTCCCCGCTGCGGACTGCGGATCAACGTCTCCGTGAAGGAGTTGATGGCGGTGTATTTGCGGAAGAACTGCGCCATGACCGCGCCGAAAAGGAAGGCGCCCACGCCTTGAAAGGCGGTCTCGTCCAGGGTCAGGGTTATCTCCAGACCGCGGCCAAAGGCAATCGGACCTGGACTCGGCATGCGCCGGTCCACCGCCCTCGAAGCGATAGAAACCACCCCGTCGATCTGCTTGCGCTGGACCGGCACGCCGGTATCCGCATAGAGCTGCAGCAACTCCTTGAGGGCCGCCGTGCTGCGCGCCTGATCCTCGCCCGCCAGTGAGAGATAGTTGAGGGAGAGGTGATTGATCAATCTCCAGCTGACCGCGCCTCCGACAGTGGGGGGACGCGGACGGGTCGGCGCGCCGATACAGCGGATCTGTCTGACCGGAGTACTGCTCTCGAGACTGAAGGCGGAACTCTCCTTGCCCAACGGCATCAGCAACGGCAGGTCCCGGTTGCTGCACAGGGTGTTGACCGAAAGTTGTCGCAGTTCGCTTCGGTAGGGGGCGGCATCGGCGTCGACAATGGCGATGAAGAGCTCGCTGCCGATATAGCCTGAGCGCTGTCCCTCCCGCTGCTGTTTCGAGGAGACGACCCGTGGCTGTCGATGCAGCGTGTAGTAGGCTTGATGAGGTTCGTCCTCCGCCATATCGTTGGCGGCATAGAGCGGATCGAAACGCTGGCTCTGTTCCGTATTTCCCGCGAAACCTTTGACCTCCGTCACCGCGTAGACCTCGTAATCGAGAGGGCGGCTGCGATCCGGCAGCAGATGGTACTCGCTCGCGCCCTCTCGCAGATGAATACGATCGGCGCGTTTGGGAAAGAGATTGATGGCGGGACTGCAGTGAAGCAGGAAATTGTGCTCGCTGAGACTCCCCTCCAGCTCCGGGTAGGCCTGATCGAGCAGGAAAATGAGTTCCAGCTCGGGACTCCGGCAGTGGCGTGTGAGCTGCTGCAGTTGCCCCAGTTCGATGAACATGAAGCGTTCGGGGAGGGAGAAATATTCGGCCAGGAAGCGATAGCCCTGAAACGAACGCGATCCGTAAGGAAGCAGGGACTCCTGCGCTTCGAAACCCGAGATTCGGATAGGCACCGGTGTTGTTGCGGCCCGATAGTCGTCCTTACCCGGAGTTCCTCCGAGCAGCTGCAAGGTGTGTCCGGCGATCGCCTCGAAAGCATGCATACCGCTCTCGCCACCACTCAGATGCAGGGTCAGACGGTCGATGGGCAGACTGGCGATGAGTCGCTCGCCGCCACAGGCAAAACGCAAACGGATCGCCGCCTTGGCCCGCTGCTGACGAGTGACCCCGGCCAGGGTGATGGCTGCCGGCGAAGACAGATAGTCGGCGCTCAGCAGCTCCAGCGGCCAGAGGGTGACATCATGGGCGGTACGATAGAGGCAGGGTGTCGGGCTCTCACCTCCGCTACGGCTGCGCAGCACCGAGTGTCGCGGCAGCCGAAAGCCTTCAGCCAGAGTTGGCTCCAGAAGATCGGGTTGAAACTGCACCACCGCCATGGAGGGTGTAGGATTGAGATAGTGGGGATAGATCTGCTCCAACAAATGCTGGGTGAAGACGGGAAAGGCTTCGTCGAGTCTGAGCTGAACCCGGGCGGCGAGAAAGCTGAATCCCTCCAGCAATCGCTCCACATAGGGATCGGCGCACTCGAACTCGTCCAGAGAGAGACGCCCGGCGATCTTGGGATAGGCTTTGGCGAACTCGCCGCCCATCTCGCGCATGAACTGAAGCTCCTGGTTGTAGTATTTGAGCAGGCGAGGATCCATTGACGACTTCCTAACCCTGGCCGAGGGCATCGGCCAGCGTCACATCACCCTCGTCGAGATCGATTTCGGTCCTGAGCAGCAGATGGGAAGGTGCGGGTACCGCCCAAAGCTGACCTTCGATCTCGAACACCAAACGGTTGTGGCTCTCCTGGGCAGGCTCTCTCAACGCACGCACACGCAGGCTCTGGGACAGAATGCGCGGTTCGAAATCGAGGATCGCCTGACACAAGGCGCGCTCTATCTGGCCTAGATCCATGCTCGTTGCCAGCTGCCCGGAAAGCTCGCCGATACCATAGTTGAGCACCGATCGCGCAACCGCCGGATAGGGTTTGAGATCCTCAGTGGAGGCAAGATGGGTGGTGTTCAGCAACCAAGCCAGGTCACGCAGCACACACTGGCGCAAACGGCGCATGGAGATGACTCGCTTGTCGTTGGTTTCGCGCCGCTTGCCCGGTTCATCATCGATGAGCCGGTCGAGCAGCGAGGGCTGCAGCTGCTCTTGCAGGCATGACGACTTGTTTCGAAGCGGGATGCCCATGATACCTTTCTCCCTCAGGCGTTATCGAGGCGGACATTGCGGGGATGCAACATAGCGCGTTCGCCTGTGTCGCCAAGGCACAGGAGTTGAAACGGAAAGAGACGCAATCCAGCGTCGTAATGGCGTTCATGCACATTTTGCCGCAACCCTTCCAGACCGATCATCTGATCGCCTTGCATTACCAGTTCTTCCGCTTGCACAAGCCGCTCCATCAAGGTTCTCCAAGGGTGGAGATGATGCGCAGGCGCGTCTGTTTCAACCGTTGGCCGAGGAGTTCCATGGCGTTCTCCGCAATCATCCGTTCGAGATAGCGCATGGCATCGGCGAAGGCAACGTAACGATAGTCCAGCTCAAGCGAAGGATTGGCGGGAAATGCCTGCCGTACCTGTTGCAGATCGAGGTCACGATAGACGACGACCTTGATGTCGTAATACTTCGGTCTCGAGCCGCCATGTGTCTGCCATTGCCACCAATCCATACCGAGCAGTTCATAGGAGGCGGAGGTCGGACCGAAATCCTCGTATTGCAGAACCAGGGTCTGGTCCGCAACCTGCGTTGTGCAGGCCGCCAGAAACAACAGCATCGACGGCAAGCGCAAGCAAACCATCTTAGCCGCCCCCGCAGTTCAGTTGCCTGGACACCCCCAACAGGCGACCTCGCTCCGGCGCCACCGCTATCACACCGTTCGACCCGGGACAGGCTTTCAACAGTGAATGCTCGTGGAGCCTGGCGACGTCTTCCGGCACATCGGCTTTGCACACCCCTCCAGTCGAAGGAATCAGTTCAAGCCGCATGAGATAGATGTCGACCCAAGCACCGTACGCCCTACTCATCTGACTAATCCCGAGGGGTCTGCGAGCCGGATGCAATGGCCACTACGCACCCCTGGCCACTTGCCAACGGGCCTCCCCAGCGATTATTGAACACAACCTTTCTGGCCGTCGGGAGGCGCTTCCTTCAAGCAGTTGATCATGTCGACAACCTGTTTCGCCGTTTTGCCCTTCAAATACTCGAATCCCAGATCGGACTCGGTGGCATACCAATCCATCGATTTGGTGAACACCTCTCCGCTCTCCGCTTCCAGCCCCGCTTTCACCTCCTCGATATTCAGCTGAGCAGTTGTCGGGTTCCACTCGATCAACCTGCCGCCGGCGGGTAGGATATTTTGAATGGGCGCGGGATCGGGTCTCGATTCCTCTATGTCGCAGGCGGCCAACAACACCAGCACTGACGCTAGCACCACCGGAAGAAGTCGCTTGATGTTAGGCATATCAGATCTACTCAATCCACCGGCCAGAACCATACCGTGGCTTTTGTATAGTGCCTGCCGCCCAGAAAGAAAAAGTCGAACCAGCTGACAAAAGCGGTGAGCCGGTTGCCGTTCCACAAGTCGATATGATCGCCTTGTCCATTTGCGCCATAGTAGTCCTTGAAAAATATCACCCCGGTTCTGCCGGATATCTGTCCAAAGCCTTTCGAGGCCTCGAAGATTTCAACTTTTTTGAAAGGCGAAAAGGGACCTCTCAACCAGCTAGCCAACTCCTCTGCCCTTAAAATATGTTTCGGCACATGTTTATGCCAGCATCTTGCTCCGTTGAAGGATTTGGTGCTTACACCAGCCTTGTCGAAGGTCACCCCCATACGGATTGCACACTGATTCGTATAAGCCTTATTACCGCTACCGTCCATGCACGGAAATTCGCCTGTTGGGTGGTTGTCCCACATCTTGCTGAATGAAACCATAGTATGACTCCCTTCATGCCCGCCTAGCTCCTTGTTGTCCGAAGACGGGTATAGGTTTGGCTCAGATATTTAACGGCATTCGCTCACTTCTGACCTGTCCAACACTCTCTACATGCCCAGGCTACACTGCAATCCGAGCCAGCAAGGGGATCATTGCGTCTCGACAATCACGACCCGCATTCACCTGACGAACGAAGCGGTCCTGGATTCAGTCAAGCCAGAACTCAAGCACAGCGACCTCAAGCCACCGCCGTGCCAATAGAGAGATCGAAGTCTTTGGTCATCGAGCCTCCATCTTTCAGGGGATTGCACTGAAGCTTGATCTTGTTATAAGCGAAAGCGACACTCTCCATGGGCTCACTGGTATCGTCGGAACCCTCCGCGGTTACCGAGGCAATGAAGCAGTTCTCGAGCGTATATGTCATGAGTGGCTTGCCGTTTTGCGAAGCCTGATATACCTCAATTTCAATCTTTTTGATTAACGTGCCTTTGATGCAGTGAATGAGCAGATCCGGCGTCGCCACATCAACCTTTTTCCTTACCGTCATGAATGAAAAATGTGGCGTTCCTGCCCTTTCGCGTTTGATCTTCATGTTTTCCGTTGTAATGTCCTGTACCACTCCATGCGAGAAACTGCTGACGCCAATCCATTGGGTCTTTTCGTGAGTCTGGTTTTCGCCCAGGATATTCCCTACCTTCATGATGATTTCAACAGCCATCGCACATTCCTCCAATGAATGATTTAGCGTAAAGTCTTTACCGAGAGATCACTCAGATCTTTTTCTCCGACGGCAACCTCGCCACCAACCGCAGAGAGACTGTCAAACCCTCCAATTGATAGTGTGGGCGCAGGAAAAACTTGGCCGTGTAGTAGCCGGGATTACCTTCAACATCCGCCACCACCACCTCGGCCGCCGCCAAGGGCTTTCGGGCCTTATCGCTTTCAGATGCCGTTGCCGGATTGAACTCGACATAATTTTGAATCCATCTATTGAGCCAGCTTTCCATATCATCGCGCTCTTTGAACGATCCTATCTTATCGCGCACAATACACTTCAGGTAATGAGCGAAACGGCAGCTTGCAAAGAGGTAGGGTAATCGCGCTGCAAGATTGGCATTTGCGGCGGCGTCTGGGTCTTCGTACTCCGCCGGCTTCTGTAGTGATTGGGCGCCGATAAAGGCGGCGAAATCTGAATTCTTCCGATGCAGCAGGGGCATGAAGCCATTCCTGGCCAATTCGGCTTCTCGGCGGTCGGAGATTGCTATCTCGGTCGGGCATTTCATATCCACCCCCCCGTCGTCTGTGGGAAAGGTGTGGGTGGGCAATCCCTCGACGGCACCGCCGGACTCGACGCCACGGATGCGCGTGGTCCAGCCGTAGAGCTTGAAGGCGCGATTGATGTTGACACCCATTGCATAGGCCGAGTTGGACCAGGTGTACTTATTGTGCTGCGCGCCTGCGGTGTCTTCCTCGAAATCGAACTCATCCACCGGATCGGTAGCCGCGCCGTAGGGCAGGCGCGAGAGAAATCGGGGCATGGTCAGACCCACGAAGCGGGCATCCTCCGACTCTCGCAGCGTTCGCCAGGCCGCGTACTCCGGCGTCTGAAAGATCTTGGTCAGATCACGGGGATTGGCCAACTCCTGCCAGCTGTCCATCTGCATCACAGTGGGATTTGCGCCGGCAATGAAGGGGGTATGCGCAGCAGCGGCGATTTGCGATATGCCACTGAGCAATTCCACATCGGGCGGTGTGTGGTCGAAGTGGAAATCACCGATCAGGCAGCCGAAGGGTTCACCACCAAACTGGCCATACTCCTCTTCGTAGATCTTCTTGAATAACGGACTCTGATCCCAGGCCGTCCCCTTGAATTTCTTCAAGGTCTTAGCCAACTCCTGCTTGGAGATGTTCATCACCCGAATCTTCAGCATCTCATCGTTTTCTGTGTTGTTGACCAGATAGTGCAGGCCGCGCCAGCTACCTTCCAACTGTTGAAACTCCTCGTGGTGCAAAACCAGATTGATCTGCTCTGTCAGTTTTCGGTCTATCTCGGCAATGATGCCTTCGATGGTTTCCACCGCGTCATCAGAGACGGTGTGGGTCTCTTTTAGCGCCTGCTCGGCCAAAGTTTGCACTGCAGTGGCGACCGCCTCTCTTGTGCGCTCGGTCTTCGGCTTGAACTCCTGTTGCAGCAGCGCGCTGAAGTCATTCAGCGCCATACCCGCAGTCGCGGTATCACTCTGAACCTGCCGCGTTTCCCTATTGACCATGGCTTACTCCTCCACTGAGCTATCTTGCGCAGACTCTGCCGCTTCGGGTTTAGGCGCGGTGATCAGGGAGCGCATCAGGACCGGATCGTTCAGTACATTGGTGATCAACGTCTCGGCGCCCGACTTTCCGTCCATATAGGTCAGCAGATTGGACAGCTGGGTGCGCGCCTCCAGCAGTTGCGCCAGAGCAGAGACCTTGCTTGCGATCGCCGCCGGGGAAAAGTCGTCCATGCTCTCGAAGGTGATGTCCACATTGATGTTGCCTTCACCGGTCAGGGTGTTCGGTACCCGAAAGGCAGCGCGCGGCTTCATCGCCTTCAGTCGTTCATTGAAGTTATCAACATCGATTTCGAGCATCTTACGCTCGGTCACCGGCGCCAACGGCTCCTCCGGTCGTCCGCTGAGGTCGGCCATCACGCCCATGACGAAGGGGAGCTGAATCGACTTCTCGGCACCATAGACCTCCACGTCATATTCGATCTGCACTCTTGGCGCCCGGTTTCGGGCTATGAATTTCTGGCCGCTCTCTTTTGCCACGCTCCACCTCTCTGCAGTTGCAACTTATGCCCACAAGCACACATAGACCGTTTGCTCAACCGTCTTCACGACGCCATAGGAAATCGAAATGGGACTGACCCTCGGGAGCCAGATCCTGGACGATATCGTGAAAGCCCATGGTGACCAGGCGCTTGGCCCTTTGCAGCAGCAAGGGCACCGGGCTGGAGGGTTCGTGTCGAGCGTAGTACCGGCAAATCCGCTCAAGGTTGAATATGACATCATCACGGTTATTGATGGCGCCGTTAACGGAGTGGTCTCTTGGTGCGCCAGATGCCGACTCCGGATTACCCGGATACACGCTATCAATCAGATCCGCTGAATTGCCAGACCAGAACCTGTCGGCCAATTCACGCTCAGCGGCTTTCAACAACTGTGTTAAAGGTTGCAGAAAGAGCGAATCCGCCTCATGGATCTTTTCACCTACCACATAGCTGATACCATCAGTCGCTCCGATACATTGCCGTATCAGCGATTGAGTAGCCTGCAGCCGAGCAGGATCGACTTCGTGGAAAGCCGCTTCAATCTGTTCCAGTGAGTACTGCCTCAGTTCTGAATCAGCATTCGCCAACGTACCGGTGGCGATCTCTATATCCCGGAGACTGAATTGCCCCATCCTGCCTGATGAAACCAGTGGCAATTTGGAAATAGGAACGAGAAATTCCAATGGATCACAGAGATTGAGCAGGGTATTGAGACGGATCGTCGGATCATTGTTATCGTCGGGATCGAGTTGCGGAAACAGACTCTCCCAGTAATCTTCGAGATAACCCTTGATCAATGCAAGGCCATCGGCCAGACCGGCATAGCCATCTGTGCGGAGTAGTGCACGGGTGAGTTGAACCGCGGCGCGCAGGTCCTTGCTGCGCTCAAGGATGGCAAGCGCATGTGTTCTTAGCTTGGCCCAGTCGGGATCCTCGGCGGCGATAACCGTGTCCCCGATCTGCTGCTCCTCCCTGCCCTTCGCGGCGCGCTCCATCTCACCGAACAGCGGATCATATTCCAGATCGTCGCCGCACGGCCTATCCTCTGAAGTCGCGCCAAGCAGCTGCTTGAGGTCTATGCGATCCATGTCCGGGGAACAACTCCATCTATTCCGCCAAATCCTGCCGGCTATTTTGAAATCAAGGCTGACAGGGCGTCAACCATTGATTTACGAATCTAAATCGCCCCGATTTGCGCCGCAACATTCACTCATCAAACCGTTCCATTAAATGTCACGCAACCCAACATGAATGAGCGCTGACCCAAGGTAAACACTCAAAAAATCACCAACTAAAGCACATCAGCAGATGTTTTTTGAATTCGACAAAAATAACAGAAATCAACACACCGCATGGATAAAGAGACACAACAGCCCGCTCCATTTCGATAGGGTGAAAAATGTGAACCATGATACAAAAACATCAAAAAAGTCTTCTATCCCTCAAGCGGGCGATATCCTATTTTTTAGCCAATGCATTATCAGAAGATCGGACGGACGATACACACGCTCGACAAACTGCGGGGGTGTCAGGTTGCAGATACACCGATGACACAGTGATCACGTTCATGCCCGGAAGCGTACACATCAAAGCCCAGTTGACAGACACCGCATTGCCAAGAAGGCAGACCCCCAACGCCTTGAAACTGTATGGACCGGTTGGCAATGCGATCGATGTCCGCCCGGCCCCCAGACGCAGTCACCGCGCCATCCGAGCGAGCATGTTCGCGTGCGAGTCCAACACATTACAGACAATGCAAAATCATCTGCCGCGATCCGCGGCTGATTCATCCAGGCCATGCGCGGAACGCTTGAGACCCGTATACGATTACCGCCACACACACGGTTTGAGACAATCGAAACAAGCAGGTCGGGACATCCGTGCCGTATAAACCGGCAGTACGCAGTACGGTGTCATTGCAGTCCGACCAGGGAACTCCCGGCTACGGAACAATTCGACTGGGTGATCCGACGCGGGATTTTCTTAATACTCTCTCCACCCTAAACCTTCGCTATTGTCTTTCCTAAATGCCGCCGTCAGAATAGGTCTCAAATCAAGGGAATTCTTGCGAACAGGAGTCAGGGATGTCGTTCACGCAAGCCAATCGCCAGCTCCGCATCACCACCCCTCTGGGCAAGGACAAACTGCTGCTTGCGAGCCTCAAAGGCAGTGAATGTCTGGGGCGGCTGTTCGAATATCACGCCGATCTGCTAAGCGAAAGCGGCGACATCGCCTTGGAAAAGCTGTTAGGTCAGTGCGTCGCTGTCGAGCTGGACCTGGACGATGGCGGCAAACGCCATTTCAATGCATTCGTCACCCTTTTCACACAAACCGGTCAGGTTGAAAGCCACTTCCGCTACCATGCCGTGCTTCACCCCTGGCTCTGGTTTCTCACTCTCTCCAAAGACTGCCGCATCCATCAGAACCTGACCACCCCGGCGATCCTCAAGGCAGTCTTTGACGATAGCGGCTTCAACGACTATGAACTGCGCCTCAACAACAACTACCGCACACGGGAGTACTGTGTGCAGTATCGGGAGTCGGCATTTGAGTTCGTCAGCCGTCTTATGGAGGAGGAGGGCATCTACTACTACTTCAGCCATTCGTCCGCCAAACATACGTTGGTGCTCTGCGACAATTACGGTTCCCATGCCCCATTCAATCTCGGTGAAATCCCCTTTCAACCCAAGGCCGGAAGTGGTGGATTGCGTGCTCGGGAGTGCATCACCCGGTGGCAAATGAGCAAAGCGGTGCGCTCGGGCCGCTATGCCCATACGGATTATGACTTCAAAAAGCCACGCGCCACTTTGCTGGCCAACGCCCCATTGCAGAGAGACCATCGTCATGCGGATTATGAAGTGTTCGACTACCCCGGAATCTACGAGGTGGCCGAGGACGGCGAAGGCTATGCCCGTAGCCGCATCGAGGAGCTGCAGTCACGTCATGAGTTGCTCGAGGGCGAGAGTGATGCGCGAAAGATTGCGACGGGCGGACTTTTCACCCTCGACGGTCATCCGCGACAGGATCAAAACCGGGAATACCTGATCACCGGAACGGTCATCGAACACCACTCGGATATCTCCGGCACAGGTACAACGGCCGAGGGAGGCGATATCTTTCGTTGCGATTTCACCTGCATCGACAGCCACGAAAACTACCGCAGCGAACGCATCACCGCCAAACCCGTTGTCAAGGGCCCCCAGACCGCGGTGGTCGTCGGCCGTGCCGGCGAAGAGATCTACACCGACGAATTCGGCCGCGTAAAGGTGCAGTTCCATTGGGATCGCTATGGCGAGTCGAACGAAAACAGCTCTTGCTGGGTGCGGGTTGCGCAGATCTGGGCCGGCAAGAACTGGGGCGCCATGAGCATACCGCGCATCGGCCAGGAGGTGATCGTGGAATTTCTCGAGGGTGATCCGGACCGGCCGATCATAACCGGCAGCGTCTACAACGCAGAGCAGATGCCTCCCTGGGCCCTACCGACCAGCCAGACCCAATCGGGCATTCTCAGCCGTTCCACCAAGGGAGGCTCCTCAGCCAACGCCAATGCCATTCGCTTCGAAGACAAAAAGGGAGAGGAGCAGCTCTGGCTGCATGCCGAGAAAGACCAGTTGACCGAAGTCGAGAACGACGAGACCAAGTGGGTCGGCAACGATCGCTCAAAAACCATCGACGGCAACGAGACCACCAGGGTACACAAAAACCGCACCGAAACGGTGGATCAGAACGAGACCATCACCATCCACCAGAACCGCACCGAGACGGTGGATCAGAACGAAACCATCGCCATTAACCAGAACCGTACTGAAACGGTGGCCCAGAACGAATCCATCACCATCGGCGCGAACCGTACCGAACAGGTAGCCGGTAACGAAACGATCGCGATCGGCGGCAATCGCTCCGTCACCATCAGCGGCAGCAAAACCGAGACCATCACCCTGGCCAAAGCAGAGTCGATAGCCGGCGCCAAGGCCCTCTCCATCGGAGGCATCTACCAAACCACCGTCGGTGGCGCCATGAACACCAGCGTCGCCCTCATGCAGGCGGAAGAGGTCGGGCAATCCAAACAGGTGTTGGTGAAAAACACATTCACGATCCGCGCTGGCGATGAATTCAAGATCGTCGTTGGCAAATCGAGTCTCACCATGAAATCTGACGGCAGCATCCGCATCGAGGGCACCAACAACGATCTGATCGCCTCAGCCCATTGCACGGTCAACGGCAAGGACGTGGATATCAATTAAACGCTACAGGAAGTCCCCGCGATATGGAGTTTCGCAACCATACCCCATTTCCCGCTCTCGCCTTCGCCGGCATCGACCCACTGGAGCAGCCGTTCCATGTGGTCGTTCTACGCCAGACCCTCAGCTGGAACGACCGGGGCGAACTGCGATACACGGATCAACAGCTCCCCCTCTGCGAAGAGGACAGCTACTTCGACGACGACCCCCGCGCCAGCGTGCGGGAAGAGTCGGACCTCTGCCACTACAAACCCAAGTGTGATGTCATCGTCAACGCCTATGCTCATGTACCGGGCGGCGAACCCTGGCCAGGCTTCCAGGTCAGGTTGCGTGTGACGCAAGCGGATGAACCGGCAGTGCTACCGCCGCCGCCCCAAGGGCTGAACCCCCTGCAGTCCCCAACCATCGCTCAGCGTCAAGCCTGGGAGAACGCTTGCGAGCAGGCAAGCACCCGCCGCAAAAGCGGCAAGATCCTCATCGACAAACAGCTGGCGGTCACCGGAGCGCGCGCACTCGTCCGCCGCGCCTGGCCCATGCGCTGGCTGGGAGGTCTCTTCAAGCTGGCCACTCTGGGCTTGGCGCATACCTACGGTTGGCGCCTCACCGCCCCCGAACCGGTCTCCCGACTGCCCCTGCGCAATGAACTGGCCTTCGGTGGCGAGTGCCGCATCGACAGAATCGAGCAAGCGGCCAGGCGGGTTGCCAAGCGCCACCGGCTCACTCCCGAGCAGCAGGCCGAGCACCCCGACGCCGAGGCCCCGCCGGAACAGCATGCCCTGGCCCATCAGGCCTTCGCCCCCAATCCCATAGGTCGGGGCTGGAGCCGGGACTGGTTCCTCAAGGCAAAGCGCATCAAGCACATTCCCGCGCCTCAGATCGAACATACCGATCGCCCTGTCACCGCCCGCCACTTCAGGCAGGCGCGGCACGGCAAGCTCACCGAGCAGGAGGGCGCCGGGCTGGTGGCCGGCCTGGGCATCCGTCCCAAGCCCCATCCCGAGCGGGCCAAGCTGGTCGGCACCATCGACCAGGCCTTCATCGAGAGTGAGGCCTGGCTGCCGGAAGACTTCGACTTCGCCATCTGGAACGCCGCCTGGCCCGACCAACAGACCGACTACCTGATCGGCGACGAGCTCATCGAGTTGACCAACCTCTGCGCCCCGGATGCGCCGGGGGCGCAACAGGATCAGCTGGGCAACACGCTCCTGAAACTCCAACTGCCGGGAGACCTGCCCTTCGTCCTGGTGCGCTACGAAGCGGGTCAGATCGGCGAACTCTCGGCCCGACTCGATACCCTGATCATCGAACCGGAGCAACGGCGCCTGAGCTGCGTCTGGCGCGCCACCCTCGATGTGGAACCTGAGGTGCGGGTACTGGAGGCCCGCCTGTTGCTGAAACCGGAAGTCGACACCCTCATCGCCCGAGCGGAACAACAGCCGCCGCCGGAGACGGCCCATGGCTAAATTCCTCGGCACCCGCAAACATGGCAGCTTCAAGGCGGTCTGCACCGCCCCCAGCATCAACAAGACACCAGCCGGCAGCAGCATGGTGCCCATCCCCTACCCGGTGATGCACGACCTGAGCAACAGCGTGGGTGTGATCGAGAACGTGTGTTTCAACGGCCGCCCCGCCTATGTGCTGAAGAAGAGCAGCCAGCCCAAATGCAAGGGAGACAACGCCGGAACCGGCAAAGGAATCAGGAGCGGCACGGTCACCGGTAAGGTCAAACCGGTCGAAGGCTCCAGCTCGGTGTGCATCACCGGCAGACCGGTGATCCGGGAGATGGACCCCTGCACCCTCAACGGCGGCAACTGCCCCGGCATCTACACCACCCAGCCCGCCGCGGCCGGTTCGCTGGCCGGCGCCAATCCCCTGGTCAAGCCGGAGACCAAGAAGGAGTCGGGCTGGTTCAGCTGGAGCGGACTCGCCCACGGTCTGCTGGATGTGGCCAGCTTCATACCCGTGGTCGGCACCGCCGCCGCTGCGATCGACACCGGACTCTACCTGGCCGAGGGCAACTACGAGGAGGCCGCTTTCGCCGCCACCGGCCTGGTGCCAGGCGGCAAGGTGGCGGGCAAGCTGGCCAAGGGGGCCCGCATGGCCCTGAAAGCCGGCAAAGGGACGCGCAGGGCACGTACGGCCAGCCGCTTCGCCAAGGCGGCCAAACGCACTCGTAAGGCACGCAGACCCCGCAAACGCGACGGCTTCAAGGTCAAGGGTAAGAAGCGCAAGAAGAAGAAAGACAAACCCAGCAAAAAGTGCCCGAAAAACAAGGCACCCAGCGCCAAGGCGGTCATGAGCAGCATGCCGATCCATTACGGTACCGGCGAAGAGCTCCTGGAACAGACCGACTTCGAGATCGAGGGAGAGAGCCCCTTCGACTGGACCCGCACCTACCGCTCCGGCTCCGAGTGCGAGGACTGGGGCTTGCTGGGGGCCCGCTGGGCCACCCCCTACACCACCAGCCTCTCCCTCAGTATCCGGGGCATCGTCTACCATGAGGAGAGCGGCCGCGCACTGCGCCTGCCCCCGCTGGCCGTAGGCGCCGAATACGATAACGGCGTCGAGGGCTTTGTCCTGCGCCGCGATAGCAACACCCGCTTCACCCTCACCTGGAGAGACGGTAGCATCGACACCTTCGAGCAGGGCCCCGAAGGCTGGCTGCCCCACGGCTACGATGGCGCCAACGCCATGCGCAAACCCCAGCCACCTGAGCGGGTTGCACGCTGCTACCTCACCCGTAGCGCCGAACGAGATGGTCGTGGTATCACCATCGAACGCCTGCATGATGCCCGTCCCGGCGAACCCTTGCTGCGCCTGCACGGTGATGACGGCCTACAAATCGAAGCCCTGCGTGACGAAACCACACACGACCCTCAAAACCCAGTTACCGAGGAACCACCCCGCATCGGCAGTGTCCAGCAGATCCTCTCTGATGGGCACCGGATCTGCCATGTGACCTACCGATACGAAGCCGAGCCCGTCACCCCCAAACCCGCCTATGCCACTCTGCCTGAAGGCCACAAAACCTTTGAATCCTTGCCCACGCGCCGCAACCTGGTGGAGCAGACCAATATCCTTGGACACACCCGCCGCTACGCCTATCGCCACCATCTGCTGCTCCAACACAGCAATTACAACAATTTTTCGTACCAATTCGGCTGGGTGAGTCTCGCTCAACTGCGCGAGCGCTGGGCCGGCAGCCAGTTCGATGCCAAGGAACTCGCCTCCGTATACCCCATCACCCTTTACAACAGCTACCAGGCCAGGGCCACCGGCAGCGTCGCCGAGGATGGCAGCGATCGCTGCCTGATCAACTATATCGACGAGGACACCAGCAGGGTCACCGAGCCGGATGGCGGCGTACTGGAGTTCACCTTCGACGAGAATTGGCTCGCCACTGAAGTCCGTCGCATTTCCGAAGACGGCAGTATGGCTCAATCCCTCGGCCGTCAGGTGTGGGACGAAGATGGCAATCTCATCGCCAAGATCGACGCCGAGGGCAATACAAATCGTTACAGCTACGACAAGGCCGGCAATCTCACTGCCGTCACCGACGCCCTGGGCCATATCAGTCGGATCAGATATGACGACCACAACCAGCCTATCGGAGTCACCGACCCCCTTGGGAACACCTATCATCAAGCCTTTGACGACTGGGGCAATCTTATAGAAACACGCGACCCTTTGGGTTACACCACCCACTTCGACTACGACGAGCGAAACCGCCTGATCTGCCTCATCGATGCGAATGGTGGCATCAATAAGCTCGAATACGACCGGGAAGGACGATTCTCTGCCTTCACCGACTGCTCAGGCCATACCCACAGATACGCCTACGATCAGGGGGGAAGGCTCAGTGCCGTCACCGATCCCCTGGGTCAGCTTACCCGGTACCATTACGATCCCATCGGTCGCCTGCGCCAGATCACCTATCCCGATAAGACCGACGAGCGATACGAGTACGACCCGGAAGGCAATCTCACGACCCACACCGATGCGAATGGCCGGATCACCCGTTACCGATACAACGGCCATAGCCTGCCGATTATGCGCATCGACACCATGGGTCAAACCATAAATTACCGATATGATGAATCTCTGCGTCTTCAGGAGCTGATCAACGGCAACGGCGAATCATACACATTCAGCTACGACGAAGAGAGCCGAATCGCCAGCGAGACCGCCTTCGATGGCAAGACCACCAACTACAGTTACGACCTCGCCGGCCACCTCATTGCCAGCGAGAGTAATGGCATTCAGACAAATTATCACCGCGACCCGTTAGGTCGGCTTCTGATCAAAATCACGTCCGAGAGCTATAACCGTTACGCCTACGATCCTATGGGGCGAGTGACCGCCGTAAGCACACCTCAGGTTGACCAGCGCTTCGCATATGACGCATCCGGCCAGCTCATCGAAGAGCGTCACCTAATTTCACTGGAACAGGGAACCCCGCCGCAGCAATACCGTTCCAGCGCGGCTTTTAAGATCAAGCACGAGTATGATCCACTTGGCAACCGCCTGCGCACCTGGCTGCCTAACGGCCGAGTCGTTGATACCCTACGCTACGGCTCAGGACACTGGCACAGCACCCGCTGGTCGGGGCGTATTGTTGCCGACCTTGAACGTGATGCCCTACACCGGGAGGCCAAGCGTCATTTAGGGCAGGCTCATGAATCACTTACGATTCACAGCGAATACGACCTTCAGTCCCGCCTGTCCGAAATGCGTCTTACACAAGGACAAAAAGAGCTGCACGAACATCACTACCGGTATGACCCGAATGGTAATCTAACCCGCATCGAAGACAGCCAACATGGCATCACACTCTACTCCTATGATCCCATCGGACAGTTGATAGGCGCCATTCAACCCAACCTAAAGGAGACTTTCAGCTTCGATCCTGCGGGCAACCTGATTGACAAGCTTGAAGACAAACAACAACCAAAAGAAAAAACGACAACCGATCATGAATCATCTGACAATAAACCTGCCGGCCTAGCGAAAGTACGACACGACCGCCTGATACATTATCGAAACCTCGACTATGATTACGACACCCAGGGCAACGCAATACGGAAGCGGATCAATCCACAACCGGCACTAAGCGCCCAAGCCGCCAATGACATCGCAACACTCGAGCTGGCATACGATCAGGAAAACCGCCTGGTTCGCGCCGAAAGACAGTGGAGCCAATGCATTGTCTCTGCTCATTATGTCTATGACGCATTTGGCAGAAGGGTCGCAAAAACCGTCTCCGAGTCGAGTCTGGAAACAAGCAAGCAGAAATCCCAAGTCGTTAAGAATAGCGGCACAAAGACAACCTGGTTCATCTGGGATGGCGACAACCTGACACAGGAGATAGACGAGAATAAAACCATCACCTACCTCTTCGAGCCTGACAGCTTCATTCCACTTGCAAGAATCGAATCGCCCGGCGGTCATCCAGACTATGCCCCCTCCAGCGTCCATATGCCTCCTGTCTCTGACTGGGAGATGTTGGATGACCCGCTTAAATACGACGCCCATGTCAAGCAATGGAGATTATATACATCAAGCGAACGGGAAAAAGCCCATCAGACGCAATGGCGGCAGCTACTCATAGATGCAGAAAAACATTCCAACAACGACCACATTTACCTCTACCATTGCAATCACCTAGGCACACCCCAGGCCCTCTACGACGAAAGCGGCGAAGTGGTTTGGTCTGCGATGTACCAGGCGTGGGGGAGAATCTATCGCTATGAAAAACATGAAATCGATCAACCACTGAGGTTTCAGGGTCAATATGAGGACGGAGAGACCGACTTATACTACAACAGACATAGATATTATGACCCGGATACAGGGAGGTACCTTTCGCAAGACCCAATAGGATTGATTGGCGGGGAGAATTTGTTTTTATATGCTTCAAACCCCACATCTTGGATCGATCCATTAGGGCTAAGCAAAAGAAAGAGACATCACGCAAAAATGAAAGTCTATAAGCGCGATGAACATGGCAACCTAAACACAACACCCGACCTTATAGAAGATCTTGTAAGCGGCGGTTGCGGCGGCAAACAAGGTGACACTTGGCAAGATCAAGCCAAGAGCCATACAGAACAGAAAGGCCTGAGAAACAGCAGAATACTGTCTGGCGAGTTTGATGGCGGTTTGGTAGTTTTTGAAGGTGAACAAGCACCATGCCCGAATTGCATGGGAGTGATGAACGATAATGCGGCAGGTCGCAATCTCGACATAATATACAAGTGGAAAAACAAGGTATGGAAAACCGATCCCAAAAAAGCACTGGAACAGTTACGAAAAAGAACAAACAGGACCTTAAAAAAGAGGGGAAGTTCCGTGAGAATTAAATTATGATCTAACGATCGATTCACGATTAACACATATACATCTGCTGATCATTTGGATATTCCACTTATTTCTATATCAGGCGGTTGAAAGTGCAACTAAAAATAGAACCAAAAAAGATAGAGTATATTATTGATGAAAATGATACTAATGCCATCTTTTTTTATTTGAATGGAGGCAATTTCTCAATACAGACTTCAGTTTATGAACATGAGATTGAGGAGTTAAACCAACCATACTTCGAGATCGATGACCAAGCAAACTCGATGTATATTACACCCAACAAAATTGTCTTTTTTAATGACAAAATCACAATACATTTTGATAACGATAATTTGTTGCTTGGCGACTACTCTGAAGTCGAAATCTCTTTATTGGATGGCATAAACAAAAAGATTGTTGATTTTTTTTCTGACTACCTGTTTTTAGACAAGTATATTTGCTATAGCGACGACTTCGACCAATCAATCAGTTGATCACCAACAAACTCGCAAGGAATACTTACAAACCATGGGTCAACAATCCAAGTGACCCCCCCTGATTCAAGAGACTCAAATCCCTGAAAGAAATGGCGATTGACTGAGCATTCGGAGCAGGGCCACTACTTAGTCATGCTACGGATCCGCAAGCGGCTCCTATCATCATCAGGATCGAACTTCAACGCATAGTTCCAGTAGGTCAACGCACTTTCTGGTTCGCTACGAAATATAATCACACCCTGATCGTAAAGTTCACGCGCATAGTGCTTACGAGCCTTCCATACCGACTCTCTATAAGCATCTATGCCCTTGCTCGCCTTTTCCGCAAGGTTCAGGTAGTAGAGCGCATCGACCCACTGACGCGCCTGGTAGGCCTGCTCCGCCTGAACCAAGCTGTCTTCGATCAGCTGTTGGCGCAGTTCACTGTCCTTGGGATATTTTCGCTGATGCAGCTCCAACTCCCGCAACACTCCAGCAATCTCTTTGTGTAGCCTGGCTGAGTCCAGGATTGCCTGTCTTGAATCGGCATATCGATCATCCTGAGATCTTTCACGGCCCTGGCTTTTCGGCGCGTCATATTGGGCTCGATCTGGCTGCTGCTGTTTATTCTTCAGACCGCGTAGCTCACGCCTTTTGTCCAGATTACGCAACGCCTCCAGTGCCCCGTCGTGATTTGGCTGCAGCCCCAGAATCTCCAGATAGTGCTCCCTGGCCTCACGCTCACGCCCACGGGCTTCGGCCCGTTTGCCCTCTCCATTCAGGCTCGAGATACGTTGCGAAATTTTACTTTCGACCCGCAGCAGATGCTTGGCCGCGATACGTTCATCCAGCCCCACGGTTTGCGCCAAACGGTATTCGAGCAATGCCTGCTGCAAGTCGCCCTGCTCCTCATGCCCCCTTGCCGACTGCAGCCAGACAGCAGGATTGTCGTAGGCACCGCTATATCTCGAACCCCCTCCATCGGTCCTCACCCCCCGACCACACCCCGATAAAGTCAAACCCGCACACACCAGAAAGATCGATAGCGTATAACGATTCACGAGGCATCCCGTGGTCTGTAAACCTCCAGCGCAGCCTTGAACGCCTCCATATCACGGTTGCCGAAGATCATTGTTCTACGCAGCAGGTAGGGGTAGGCAAAGACGGGATTTGCATGGGGTTGCACGGTCAAGCCGAGCTTCAACCCGTTGACGCGGAGCTCCTCGATCACTCGTTGATCGGTATCTCCATAGGGGTAGGCATAGAAATCGACCCGCCGTTTCAGGCGTTCTTGAAGTAGCGCCTTTGGCCGGTTGACCTCGTTGCGCAGGCGTCTCCGATAGCGGGCATCGCTCTCGACCGCTAGCCGCCGTGTCAGGTTGACGTGAGTCTCGGAGTGGGGCTGGACCGTGATCAAGCCACTGTCGACCATCTCCTCGAGTTCCTGCCAGCGCAAACCGCCATTGTTGAGATAGTCACTGTAGACAAACAGGGTTGCCGGGTAGCCGAACTCTTTCAGCAATGGGTAGGCAACCTGATAGAATGAGCGATGTCCATCATCGATGGTCAGCACCACCGCGCGCTTCGGCAGGGCCTGCTCGCCACGCAGAAAACCCAACAGATCGACCATCGGGATGACCCGATAGCCATGCGCTTTCAGGTAGTTCAACTGCTCCCTGAACTGGCCCGCCGTCACCTCCAGGCGGTCTCCATGATTGCCAAAGCGGTGGTAGCAGAGGATGGGCACCGTCTGATAACCGTGATAGTCGACACCACTGGGATTACGCTGCTTGAGGGGAATAATGATCTGTTCTCCGGACGCGATCCGCCGGGATTCGTTGGCGTCTTCGATGACCCAATAGCGTTCGGCGTCGCCGAGAAACCGCTTTGCCAGCGAGTGTGCGTCGTCGCGTCCTACCTGCACTACCACGAACTCATCGTCTCTCGCCAGCACCCGACTCGGACGCCAGCTCGCACTGAACAATCCATCGGACGCACAGCCAGTCATCATCAACAGCAGCAACACTATTGGTATTGTGAAGAACCCAGCGCGCAACATGGCTTCGCCAAATGCCTGCGATCAGCTGCCTGAAGTCTTGGATGACTTGATCTTGGGCTGCAGGATGCGTGTTGCATCATCTGCCGATACTTGTGCTTCACAACCCTGTTCAAGATTGCCAAGTGTCGTCTCCAGTGAGTTTTCCGTCATCTTCTCCGGCTGATTCAGCGGCAGCCGCTCCACAGCATCACCACGCTCCCGCTGACGCGACTCCTGCGCTTCGAGCAGCAACTCAGCCATACGATTGAACTCACTGAAAAGGAGTCCAAACTCGTCTTTACGCTCGGCTTTGATTCGATGGTTCAGATTGCCTTGTCGAACATGGGTCAGAGCGCTTCTCAGGATGCTTATCGGCAGGGAAATACGCGCCGCAAGCAAGTAGGCGACCACGGCGACCGTCAACACTATCACGGCCAGCAGCGACAACATGGTATAGATCGTCAGATTCGCCGCCGCGTTGAGGGCATCTCTCGATATCCCCAATTGCAGCGTGCCGATGTTCTTCTCTTGAAACCGCAGCGGCACCTTGAATTCAAACACTTTGTCATCGTCCCACTCGCGCTCCGATATAAGGATGTCATCGGCCTCTCTGAGGACCCCTCCTGCCTCCTCATCCGCAAGGGGACTCCCCACCTCATCAGCGTTGGTACTCGCGCGTACCACGTGTTGATGATCGGCAATGCGCAGGTAGCTGATCTGTTGTCGTTCCTCGACTCCATGGACGAAGGTCTCCAGGCCGACCCAATCCTCGAGCAACAGCGGTTCGACGCTTTCGATCGCAATGAACTGCGCCAGCGACCCTCCCGAGTCGAGTGCCAACTCGATCATCGAAGCCACCTGTTTGCGGTAGACCAGATAGGAGCCGAGCACCATCGCCACACATACCACCACCGCCATCACGGCCGTCCACTGAAAGCGCAGCGGTAGGACGCGGGCTTGATTGCCGTGCCGTTCGCGTTCATCGATCTCCTGCACCACCCCACGCAATAGCTGCGCCACCTCCCGGCCGCTCTGAAAGCGCTGCTCCGGTTTTTTTGCCAACAATCGGGCGACGATCTTCTGCAGACTCTGCGGCGCCTCTACCGCCTTGCTGCCAAGCGGAGGCGGATCCTCCTTGACGATCTTCAGCAGCAGGGAGGTAAGGGTTTTGGAGGCGAAGGGTTTTTCACCCGTGATCAGTTGATAGAGAATGACGCCGAGAGAGAAGAGGTCCGAGCGACCGTCCACCGGCTGTCCTTCGATCTGTTCCGGGGACATGTATTGGGGTGTACCCAGCACCGTTCCCAGGACCGTGCGTTGGGCCGAACCTGCGGTGTCCATATGGGCGATGCCAAAGTCGGTGATGCGGATACCGTCACGTTCGCCCAGAATGATGATATTGCTTGGTTTTACGTCCCTGTGGACTATGCCCCGTTGATGGGAGTAATCAAGAGCCTCGGCCAGCTGGATACCGTAGATCACGGCGTCGCGCAACGCTACAGGCCGACCCCCGGCCATCAGCCGGTCCAGGGTCTCCCCCTCAAGGTGTTCCATGGCGATGTATGGACCGGCCTCCGCTTCGCCGACATCGAAGATGGTCACGATATTGGGATGGGTGAGCTTTCCGGCGGCCTTGGCCTCCTGCAGGAAGCGATAGCGGTATTCGGGATCGGTGACGCACTCGCCGCGCAGCACCTTGATCGCCAGCGCCCGGTTGATTTCGGGATCGTACGCCTTGTAGACGATCGACATCGCCCCTTCGCCGATCGCTTCGATGACATGAAACCTGCCAATAGTTTCAGGCAATGAACCCTGGGTTTCCATAGTCTCGCCCTCCCTGCGATTTACCGGCGTCCATCTCCTGCCATGGCATGTGCCGGTATAAATCACCATCCCTATCTGCCACCGAGTGTATCAAAGGGGCAGAGGTGAAAAATATCATATTGACGGCACACCACGATTTTTATAGCGTGAGTGTGACGGCCGTGCCAAATCGCCGCACTTTGGACGCTTCCGATGTTGTCGCTATCCGGCCAACTCAGATGGATTTGCAGTGGTTCTGAACATGGACATTCAACAACTCCTCGATCTGCGCAAAATCACCCAGGCGGTCTCCCGCAAGTTCGAGGACGATCTCAAGACCCATCTCACCACACTCGCACCGCTCTTCTCTCCCTTGACCCTGTTTGGCGAGTATGTACGTGGCGGCAGCAAAACCACCCATCAGCAGAGTGAGAAGGCCTACCGTGAACTCTGCGCCCGCTTCAAGGCCCTGACCGAACAGAAACCCTTCCTCCTCAACGCCTCACTGACGGCACCCTTGGATCTGTTCGCCGCGACCCCTGTATTGACCCCTGTGGAATATACCTATAGCGCGGGCGTTGGTGATGCCAAACATCCGATCAAGGTAACCCGCCCATTGAACTGGACACTCAGCTATCCTGACGCGACACCAGAGAGAATAAGACAGCTGTTGGCCGGCGGTCCTGGCCAAATGGAGGAGGAGCTCATTCACACCCTTCTGCAGACGCTAGCGATGGCAGTGCTTAACGCTCACCGCCCGGGGCTGGCCAGGCTGTTTCAGGATCTGCGCTTTACACTGCAGATCAGTCAACTCGACGGCTTGGGACCCCTGCCGGTCCTGACCTTGGAGGCACCGCTCGAAACCCGCCTGCCGGAAGACGAGGTCATCATTCAGAACACGCAGCTGACCGGCATCCCATGCTTCGAGGAGGTCCTCGATGTGGCTGACATCCAGCAACTGGCCGACCCCATTCGACAGGATCTCATCACCATCGCGCAACCGCTGAGCCCGGATATTTTCACCACGAGTGCCAAACGCTTCAGCTGAGGCGTAACAGCGCTGACAGTCAACACGCAGTCACAGGCTCAGCCGATTGGCGCGTTATCACCCTAGAAACTCCATTGGAGTGAAGCGTCGGACGGATTTCAGCTGCTCTACGATGGAGGCATGAGCGCATTACTATTTCTTGGATACCTCCACATCAGTTACAGACTTCGCATTGTCTCCGCTACTGCGTCATGCAGTTCCACACCTGGAGTTGCGTCTCGCCTATCACCAACTGTTTGACGTACGCATAGAGCCAGATAAAAGTCTATGCATCCATCCTGCTTTCTTCATCGAGGCCTCAATTAGATTCCCAATGGCTTTTGCTCGGGTACGCAGTGACTCCATGAGAAAGATGGCACGCACCAAGTCCAAACGCATTCAAAGGCCAGCGGGACTGGCGACAAATTGCCTCTGCACCCGGCATCAAGGAACGCTTGAACACTGCACCACTACTCATTCAATGGTACGGCCCCAACCGCCGCCTCCGGGCGTCTCGACCTTGAGTCGATCGCCGACCGCGACGAAAAGTGTGGCCTTGCCCGGCACCGTCTTGCCATTGAGGCTGTTGCTGCCGGGTTCGCCATCCGCCCCTCCCTCCACACCCCAGGGTCGATGGGTGCGCCGCTCCGTCAGCAGCGTCACCTGGGCCGCTTCCAGGAATTCGAACTCACGCACCAGACCATCACCACCACAGCGTCGGCCCCGGCCGCCCGTACCCCGGCGCAGGGCATAGCGCAGCACCCTGATGGGAAACCGGCTCTCGATCACCTCGATGGGGGTGTTGAGGGTGTTGGTCATGTGGGTCTGAACCCCATGCAGTCCGCCGCCCTGTCTCCCCGCACCCATGCCGCCGCCGATGGTTTCATAGTAGTCCCAGCGCGAACCGGGCTCGTCACTGCCCATGGCCAGGTTGTTCATACTGCCGTGACTGGCGGCGGGGACCTTATCGGGCAGCGCCCGGGCCAGGGCCCCCAGCACCGCATCCACCACCCGGGTGCTGGTCTCCACGTTGCCGGCGGCGACGGCGGCCGGGCGTTGCGCCTGGAGCAGACAACCCCGGGGGACGTTGATCTCGATAGGACGGAAGGTGCCGGCGCAGGCGGGGGTCTGAGGCGGCATCAGACAGCGAAAGACGTAGTAGACGGCGGCAGCCGCGACAGCCAGAGGACAGTTGATATTCCCCGCCACCTGAGGCGCGGTGCCGGTGAAGTCGACCACCACTCCCGACTCGCCGACCCGCAGCTCGACCCGGATCGGGATGTCCCGATGGCCCTGACCGTCATCATCCATGACATCCTCGAAACGGTAGCTGCCCTGGGGCAGCTGCCGCAAGGCTTCACGAGCCAACCGCTCTGCATACTCATTCAGGGCGTCGAGTCCCTGCAGAAATTCCGGCCGGCCCCACTCCTGCAACAGTTCCTGAAGTCGGGCGAGGCCGCTTCTGTTGGCGCTGATCTGGGCGGAGAAATCGCCTTCCGACTCTTGTGGGTTGCGGTTTCCACCCACCAGATCGGCGAGGAACTCCCGATCCAGCGTGCCGCGGCGGAGCAGCTTTCCGGGAGGAATGACCCGCCCCTCCTGATCCAGGGTGTGGGAGATCGGCATCGAGCCCGGTGAGGCGGCGCCGATATCCGCATGGTGCGCCCGGTTCACCACGAAGGCGGTAAGCCGCTGCTCGAAAAAGAGCGGAGCGATCAAGGTGACATCGGGCAGATGGGTTCCCCCCAGAAAGGGGTCGTTGAGTACCACCATGTCACCCGGATGCCACTCGATGGGCGCCACGATATCGGCCATGGCGTAGGCCATGCTGCCGAGGTGGACCGGTATGTGGGCCGCCTGCGCGCAGAGCCGGCCCTCGGCGTCGAACACGGCGCAGGAGAAATCGAGCCGGTCCCGGATGTTGGGTGAGAAGGCGGCGTTGCGCAGCACCTCGCCCATCTCGTCGCAGACGGCCTCCAACCGGGAGGAGAAGATGTTCAGCTCAATCGGATTCAAGCGGGTAACTCGTCATCGAATGGTCACTTGGCATTGTCCGGCATTCTCCCTCACAATGTACCCTGTTGCATCCCCGCCGAGGCATCGCTAGAATTGCCGACCAATCTACTAGGTTTTAGTCGGCACCCGAACCGGATGTCGGACAAGAAGAATCTTTATATATAGCAAAGGAGTATACCCCTCATGGCACATGAACTACCCGCCCTGCCCTATGCCATCGACGCCCTGGAGCCGGTGATCTCGAAGGAGACCCTGGAGTTCCACCACGGCAAACACCACAACACTTATGTGACCAACCTGAACAATCTGATCCCGGGCACCGAGTTCGAGAACGCCTCGCTGGAAGAGATCATCATGAAGTCCTCCGGCGGCGTCTTCAACAATGCCGCCCAGGTGTGGAATCACACCTTCTACTGGAACTGCCTGCGCAGCCCCAGTGACGACAACGCCCCCGGCGGCGCTCTGGCCGATGCCATCAACAGCACCTTCAGCTCCTTCGACGAGTTCAAGAAGCAGTTCGCCACCTCCGGCGCCACCAACTTCGGTTCCGGCTGGACCTGGCTGGTGCAGAACGAGGACGGCAGCCTGGAGATCTTCAACACCTCCAACGCCGGTACCCCAATGACCTCCGGCAAGAAGGCCCTGCTCACCGCCGACGTGTGGGAGCACGCCTACTACATCGACTACCGCAACGCCCGCCCGGCCTACCTGGAGGCGTTCTGGAAAGTGGTCAACTGGGACTTCGTCGCCAGCAACATGAGCTGATCGCCCGGCACGACGCAACAACCCCGGACCTCCTGGGAGGCCGGGGTTTTTTATTGTCCGAATGACGCCGGGTGACGACGACCGCCGCTTCTTTCAACTGTCATTCAAACGGCATACCCAGGCAACAAACCCCCTCTAGGGTGGCGCTCTGGACTCCCGGGTCCAGCCAAAACGACAAGCCAATCCTCGAGGGAAAGACCATGCAGACACCTGTACGACTGATCACCTTCCTGCTCGCCGCGAGCGGCCTGCTGGCCTCCGGAGCCTATGCCGGCGACCACCACGCGAATCGTGACGACATCAATCTACGAACCGGCCACAGCCCCCGCCACCACACAGAGACGTCGGTCCAGCTCGGACCGCGTCCCTATTACCTGGTCAACGACATGGACGAAAGCCCGTTGAAGCAGGCGCTGCTCGACTGCGCGGAAGGTCCTGTCGGGAAGAGCGAATTCTCCATCGGCCATCGCGGGGCGGCGCTGCAGTTCCCCGAGCACACCCGCGAGTCCTACGAGGCGGCCGCCCGCATGGGCGCCGGCATCATCGAGTGCGACGTGACCTTCACCCAGGACCGCGAACTGGTCTGCCGCCACTCCCAGTGCGACCTGCACACCACCACCGATATCCTGGCCACGCCCCTGGCCGAGAAGTGCAGCCAGAACTTTCAGCCGGCCCGGTACGATGCGGACACCGGCGAGATGATCGCCCCCGCCAGCGCCCTCTGCTGCACCAGCGACATCACCCTGGCGGAGTTCAGGAGTCTGACCGGCAAGATGGACGCCGCCGATGCCACCGCCACCACGGTGGAGGACTACCTGAACGCCACCCCCGGCTGGCGCACCGACCTCTACACCGCCCGCGGCACCCTGATGACCCACGCCGAAAGCATTGCGCTGTTCAAGTCCCTGGGCGTCAAGATGACCCCGGAGCTGAAGGGCCCCAGCGTGTCCATGCCCTTCGAGGGGGATTACACCCAGGCGATGTACGCCCAGCAGATGATCGACGAGTACAAGGCGGCCGGCGTCAAGCCGGGCCAGGTCTTCGCCCAGTCCTTCAACCTGGAGGACATTCTTTACTGGATCGCGAATGAGCCCCGATTCGGCAAACAGGCGGTGTTCCTCGACGATATCGACAATCCCGGCCAGTTCCAGGGGTCCATCGACCGTGTCTCCACGCTCGCCGCCGAAGGCGTAAACTACCTGGCGCCGCCGTTGTGGGCCCTGGTGACCCTGGAGAACGGCGAGATCGTCCCCTCCGAATACGCCCTCACCGCCAAGGCCAACGGCCTCAAGCTGATCACCTGGACCCTGGAACGCTCCGGTCTGCTCAAGAGTGGCGGCGGCTGGTACTACCAGGGGATCAGCGATGCCATCGACAACGACGGTGACATGCTGGTGCTGCTCGACGTGCTGGCACGGGACGTGGGCATCGAAGGGATCTTCTCCGACTGGCCCGCCACGGTGACCTACTACGCCAACTGCGTGGGGCGCTGAGCCCTGCGGCGCCTGCCGCCGTCTGGCGGCGGGCCTCCGGAATCCTCCCTATCGCCTCGCATTCGTAATGATTTCGGTTTCGCCCGATCCGCTAAAATTCAATTCCACCATGGACAAACCGCCGGACAAAGGGTCAAGATTTACCCGAGATCGCCGCTAGTCACACTGCAGGGATGCCGATATCGAGCCTCCGTCGATCCCGCCTCCCTCCAATCTCCTGCCTCTTGCAGTGGAGAGCCGGGACACCAGTGGCCGATACGGCCGTTTCCTGCACCAGAAGAACAATCAAGGCTGGCACAATGTCGTGACAGCGGGGGTAACGGGGTCTGCGCCTCGCCATCCCGCCGTTTCCGGTTTCCGACACCGGTCTCAACCGGTGCACCCTGGATGGCAGAGAAGATGAACAGCGAACGACCGAAAATACTCATCATCGATGACGACAGGCGCTATCTGAAAAGCCTGGAGGCCCTGCTGTCCGCCCACTACGAGGTGATCGCGGACAGCGAGAGTCTCAACACCCTCGGTATCGCCATGAACCAGCATCCCTACCTGATCCTGCTCGATCTCAACATGGAGAACATCGACGGCTACCAGGTGATCCGGGAGCTCAAGCAGAACCTGGAGACGGCGGACATCCCGGTCATCGTGGTCACCGGCTCCCACGAATCGGAGGACGAGACCCTCTGCCTGCGCATCGGCGCGGTGGACTACATCACCAAGCCCTACAACCCGGAGATCGTGAAGGCGCGGGTGCACACCCACGTGGAGCTGAAACGGCAGAAGGAGCTGTTGAAGACCCTCTCCTACCAGGACGGCCTCACCGGTATCGCCAACCGGCGCCACTTCGACGACACCCTGATCCGCGAACACCGCCGCTGCTGGCGCGCCGCCATGCCGCTCTCCACCCTCATGATCGATATCGATTTCTTCAAGAAGTACAACGACATCTACGGCCACCTGACCGGCGATGACTGTCTCAAGCTGGTGGCCAGGACCATGCAGGAGCAACTCAACCGTTCCGGCGACCTGCTGGCCCGCTACGGTGGCGAGGAGTTCGTCTGCGTGCTGCCCGACACCGATCTGGAGGGGGCGAGGATGATCGCCGAAAAGCTGCGCAGCGCCGTGATAGACCAGAAGATCCCCCACGAGGCCGGCATCGACGGATTGGTCACCATCAGCATCGGCGCGGTCGCCTGCCTGCCCACCGAGGGCATCGACTCGCGCAAGCTGCTGATGCTGGCGGACAACTGCCTCTACCGGGCGAAGGTCTCCGGACGCAACCGGGTGGAGGCCGCCAGCTGTGGCGAGACCTGCACCGAACAGGCGGTCGGCGACCTCTGAACGTCCGCTGCGCCGCCCGCACCCTCTAAAGCATCCGCTCTACTCGACCGAACAACCCCGCACGATGTAGCCGCCGGACCGCTCGTCGCGCTCCAACTCCAGGAGCCCGTGGCTCTGCGCCTCCTCCAGCAGATCGC
>JBNLGI010000018.1:0-11876 GCA_050305975.1 Sedimenticolaceae bacterium
GGGATCGGTCGGCACCAGTTGATCCCACTTCTTGTTGGGGAACTCCTGCAGCGCCGTGGAGACGGCGGCATCCAAACCGAGCGCCTCGACCAGCGCATCGGCATTTGCCTTATCCAGGTGGTTCATGCCGAGGCAGGCGGATACCACATACACGGGCGCCAGACCCGCCGCAGCCGCGATCGCCTCCCAGCTCATGCCTTTCGACTTTTTCGCCTCCAGGATGGCGTCACGCATTTCACTCTTGTTCATCGGTCGTTTACCTCTTTGTGTCTTACCGGTTTGAAAATACCTGATGGTCTCAGTGCAAATGCGGTGCCAATCTTTCGCGCCGACTGGAACACACGACCGCTCCACACCCTACCCCACCTTAAATAGGGACGGCTTTTGGATCGAAACGGAGAAGCCCCATGCCGGTGCCGATGCCATTCAGGAGCGGGGCATCACACACCCGGTTCGGGATCAACAACGGACAATTGCAGAGAAACGCACCCGCTTTGTCGGACATAGTCGACAATGTGGACAATCCAAGGGTGGCGGAAACGGAAACTAGCGAGTTCTAGGGCTTGAAATCAGGCATGGCATGAACCCTGCAAACACTAACCGCAAAGTATCGCCCGAGGTTTCATCATGAGCGCCAATATCAGCATCGATTACATCACCCACACCTTCAAGAGCCAGAGCCAGCCGACCCTGCAGGATATCGAACTGCGCATCCAGCCCGGCGAGAAGATCGCCCTGATCGGACGCATCGGCTGCGGCAAGTCGACCCTGCTGCACATGCTGGCGGGGCTGCTGATCCCCTCCGAGGGGTGTGTGCGCATTCACGGGCATACGGTCACCAAGCCCAGCGCCAAGTGGAATATGATGTTCCAGAAGCCTTCGCTCTACCCCTGGATGAGCGTACGCCAGAACGCCGAGCTGGGTCTGGTCTTCGCCGGCAGGAAAGATCCCGGGAAGGTCGACCGCCTGCTCGAACTGGTGGGACTGAGCGACAAGGCCGAGGCCCATGTGCAGAGCCTCTCCGGCGGCCAGCAACAGCGCGTCGCCCTGGCCCGCTCGCTGGCCACTTCGCCGGAACTGCTGCTGCTCGACGAGCCCTTCTCCGCCCTCGACGCCTTTACCCGCGCAACGCTGCAGGACGAGGTGGCCAAGATCGTCGGCCTCGAAGAACTGACCATGGTCATCGTCACCCACGACATCGACGAGGCGGTCGCCATGGCCGACCGGGTGCTGATCATGTCGGCCAACCCCGGCCGTATCGTAGGCGAGATGGCCATCGACCTGCCCTTCCCACGCAACCGCGCCAGTGCCGAATTCAGCAGCCAGCGCGAACAGCTGATGAACCGCTTCGAGCAGCTGGTCGGCGACGCCCACGCGTCCGAGACGCCAAGCACCGACAGCGAGCCCGGCAGCGCCCAGGAAGCGGCCTGAAAGCACGGGCGCCGGTCATGACCCTTTCGAAACACCTCACTTCAACCTACCCCTTGGGCCCCTGACCGATCAGCGGCTCAAACCATAACTATTAAATATCGACAAACAGGAAACGACCCCATGAGCAAGCAAAAAGACGCTGAGTTAGAGTATCTGTTCCAACACGAAATGAGCCGCCGGGACTTTCTCCTGGACGCGCTCGCGATGGGCGGCCTCGCCGCCGGCATGACCCTGCCCGGTATGGGCCTGGCCAACACAGCCGTCCCCGATGACGAGGTGGTGCGCATCGGCTACCTGCCGATCACCGACGCCACCGCCCTGCTGGTGGCCCACGGCATGGGCTTCTTCAAGGACGAGGGGCTCGAGTCCGAAAAGCCGACCCTGATCCGCGGCTGGTCGCCGCTGGTGGAGGGCTTCACCGCCGGCAAGTTCAATCTGGTGCATTTTCTCAAGCCGATCCCCGTCTGGATGCGCTACAACAACAACTTCCCGGTGAAGATCATGTCCTGGGCCCACATCAACGGCTCCGCCCTGATCGTCGGCAAGCACACCGGCGCCCAGGAGTTCAAGGACCTGGGCGGCATGCAGGTGGCGGTCCCCTACTGGTACTCCATGCACAACATCGTACTGCAGATGGGCCTGCGCAGCGCCAGACTCAAGCCGGTGATCCAGGACCAGAGCAAGCCCCTGGCCAAGGACGAGGTCAACCTGATGATCATGCCGCCGCCCGACATGCCGCCGGCGCTGGCGGCGAAGAAGATCGACGCCTTCATCGTGGCCGAACCCTTCAACGCCTTCGGCGAACTGAAGGCGGGCGGCAAGATGCTGCGCTTCACCGGCGACATGTGGAAGAACCACCCCTGCTGCGTGGTCTGCATGAACGAGGAGACGGTCGCCGCCAAGCCCGAATGGACGCAGAAGGTGATGAACGCCATCGTGCGCGCCGAGATCTACGCCCAGGAGAACAAGAAAGAGGTCGCCCTGATGATGTCGAAGGATGGCAAGGGCTATCTGCCGATGCCGGGCAAGGCGATCGTGCGCGCCATGACCTACTACGACGAGGCCGACTACGCCTCGCCCCACGCCATCCGCAACCAGGGCGAGTTCCACAACGGCCGTATCGACTTCTCGCCATTCCCCTACCCCTCGGCCACCAAGTTGATCGTGGAGTCGATGAACCAGACCCTGGTGGGTGGCGACAACACCTTCCTCAACAAGCTGGATCCGGAGTTCGTGGCCAACGACCTGGTCGACTACAAGCATGTCAAGACCGCCATGGAGAAGTATCCGGGCTGGGAGAAGGCGCCCGGTGTCGATCCCGCCAACCCTTTCGAGCGTGAAGAGGTGGTGAAGATATGAGCGCGCCTCACTCCATCACGGCCGATGCCATGGATGGCGTGAAAACTGAGAGCTTCGATTGGAAAAGGCTGAGCGGCGCCCTGCTCTCCCGCCTGCTCTACCCGGCGCTGGGCATAAGCGCCCTGTTGGCGGTCTGGTGGCTGGGGGGCTGGGCCATCGCCCACAACCCCGACACCGCCTCCTTCGCCGACTTCGCCCCGCAGCCGACCTTCGCCCGTCTGCTGGAGCTGCTGGGCAGCGGCGCGGTGGTCAAGGCGGTGCTGCCCAGCCTGGAGCGCATCGGCCTGGGCCTGCTGTGGGCGGTGGTGATCGGCGTGCCGGTCGGCGTCGGCATCGGGCTGTTCGCCCAGATGCGCGAGATCACCCATGCGCCCTTCCAGTTCCTGCGCATGATCTCGCCGCTGGCCTGGATGCCCATCGCGGTGCTGGCCTTCTCCACCTGGGACGGGGCCATCGTCTTCCTGATCACGGTGGCGGCCATCTGGCCGGTCATCTTCTCCACCGCCCAGGGGGTAAGGCGTATCGACCCCATCTGGTTCAAGGTGGCGAAGAACCTGGGCGCCGGTGGCGGCCAGATGCTGCGCAGGATCATCCTGCCGGCGATCGGCCAGGATATCTTCGCCGGTATCCGGCTGGCGGTGGGCGTGGCCTGGATCGTGTTGGTGCCGGCGGAGTATCTGGGCGTCACCAGCGGTCTCGGCTACGCCATCAACGATGCCCGTGACACCCTGGAGTACGACACCCTGGCCGCCATGGTCGTGGTGATCGGTGTCCTGGGCTTCTTTCTCGACGGCATCTGCGTACGCCTGATCAACCGTTTCAGCTGGCATCACGAAGGGTGATTGCCGAAACCGCCTCTCCCTCGGCAGGGACGCCGCGCTGACCAGGCTACAGGCACCGAAATGGAGCCTCCTGCACCAGGTGCCGCACCAAAATGGGCGCAGAAACGCCGAGGGCGGATAGCGGGTAGTCGGCATGGAGCGTAGCGTAATCCAGGATTGGATATGGTCTCGAATCTCCCGGATTCCGCTGCGCTCCATCCGGGCTACGGGTTGTCACTGAAGATCGCAGAGCATCGAAATCCCATTTTCCAGATCCACTCATTGCCTTGGCATCGCTTTTGCTCTTGCCAATGTCAACATTGTCAGGAGCAAGAAGTGACCCACTCCAATATCGCATCCACCCCCGAAGCTGAACTGCTGGTCGTGCAGGAGGCCGCCCGGCTCATCACCAAGTCGTCTGACCCGGAACCCTCTATCAAGGGCATCCTGCGGCTACTCTCCCAGTTGCTGGGCCTGAACCGCGGCCGGGTGCTGCTGCCCTGTCCGGACGACGGCACCCTAGACATCCGCTATGCCTACGGCCTCACCAAGGAGGAGCGCTCCCGCGGGCGCTACATGATCGGCGAGGGCGTCACCGGTAAAGTCTTCCAGACCGGCCAGCTGGCGCTGATCCAGAATATCGACGAGGAGCCGACCTATCTGGCCCGGGCGGTGGACCGCACCACCCTGCCCAACGAAGCGGTCTCCTTCATCGCCGTCCCCATCGTCATCGAGGAGTACCCCGCCGGTGTGCTGGCAGTGCACCGCTTGCGCCAGCGGGAACGTCCATTCCGCCGTGATGTGGCCCTGCTGCAGGTACTCGCCACCCTGATCGGTCAGGTGCTGCGGGTCAACGAATTGGTGGCCGAGCGTACCGCCCATCTGATGAGCGAGAACCAGCTGCTGAAGAACAAACTGGAGAGCAAGGGAGCCCGCTACGGCATCATGGGCCAGAGCCCCGCGCTGCAACAGGCGATTCAACAGGCCCTGCAGGTGGCCGGCACCGGCACCACCGTGCTGCTGCTGGGCGAGTCGGGCACCGGCAAGGAGCGCTTCGCGCGCATGCAGCATCTGGCCAGCGAGCGGGCCGAAGGACCCTTTGTCAGCATCAACTGCGCCGCCATCCCCGCCACCCTGATCGAATCGGAACTCTTCGGCCATGAGAAAGGGGCCTTCACCGGCGCATCGGCCATGAAGCGGGGCAAGATCGAGCTGGCCTCCGGCGGCACCCTCTTCCTCGACGAAATCGGCGATCTGGACCTGGATCTGCAAGCCAAGCTGCTCAAGGTGCTGGAGCACAAGATCATCCAGCGGGTCGGCAGCAGCAAGGAGATTCCGGTGGACGTACGCATCCTGGCCGCCACCCACAAGAACCTGCAGGAGGCGGTGAACGACAACCGCTTCCGCCTCGATCTCTTCTACCGGCTCAACATCTTCCCCATCCGCCTGCCGCCCCTGCGCTCGCGCCAGGGCGACGTGCCGATCCTGGCGCGCTACTTCCTGAACCTGGCGAATCAGGAGTATGGGCGCAATCTCAGCTTCGGCCCCGGCGCCCTGGAGATGCTCGATGGCTACCCCTGGCCGGGCAACATCCGTCAGCTGGAGAACCTGGTCAAGCGGGCGGTGCTGATGAGCACCGACAGTTTAATCACCCGCGAACTGATCAAGCAGATTCTCAGCGACGAGGACGGCATCAATGCACCGGAGAGCGGCCAGTTCTCACACGCACACCGCCCCTATTACAACGAACGACCGCCGATACCCAGCGCACCGACAATCCCCCACGGCGTCCCCGATGGCATGCGGCCCTACGCACGGGTGCGGGAGGATGAGAAGGAACGTATTCTCGACGCCCTGCAGCGTCACCAGGGCAACAAGACCCGCGCCGCCATCGGTCTGGGCATGACGCCACGGCAGCTGCGCTACCGCATTCAGAAGTTGGGACTGGAGGGGGAGAGGTGAGCATCTAGCCCTGTTGATAGATCGCTTGATTGCCCTTGATCAGCGATGTGGATAGCAGGTTCTGGAATTGAACAACAGTTTTGAGTGTTGAGTTGGCGTTCGCTGCGCTCACGGTTTTTTGTGCCCCCCTCTCCCTGGCCCTCTCCCGCAAGGGGAGAGGGAAAGTGCTTTTCGAGTGCATCGGGCGCTTCTTGCCAGCTCGTGAAATCAAACCGATTATTCTCTCCGGCGCCTTTTCCATGCGTCCCCTCTCCCCTTGCGGGAGAGGGTCAGGGAGAGGGGGTGTATAAAACCCGTGAGTGCAGCAAACTCAGCGCGCGAGTTGGTGATCAGGATTAAGGCCCGTCACCTCCACCGCGCCGCGGTCAGGGCGATGATCTCTCGGATTGCCATAGAAATCTTCGGTAATGGGCAGATCGAGCGGTACATTATTGCCATCGATTCGCGTCCCGCTGTTGATGAGCGGTGAGTATTCATCCAGATTGCCCGAAAAATCAGCCGTAACATAGGGGGCTTCCGAACCCACCCGGAAGAGATCGCCCACCCAGTCGCGATACCATTCAAGAGCGTCATACCAGTTCAAGAACGGCGTGTCGTAGTAGTTGTAGCCTGCGAAGTCCAAGGTATCGCTGAGTCCAATGAACTCGGGAATGATGTTGTTGTAGATTGCCGACTTTACCGAGGCCGGTCCGCTAAGCCTCACGGAGAAGCTGTCACACTGCAGAGTCCTTCCCTGATCACTGACGTAGGCGTCCCCCTCGATCCTGAGCAGCGAGTTGTTGCGGAAGATGAACCCATCGAAGCCGTCGGCGATGATATTGAGCATGAATCCGCCGGAAGGTCCAAAAAAATTATTCTCGAACAAAAAGTTGCGCAGTTTGATTTCACTCATCCAGTCCGCGTAGGCCGCATAGGGACTTGACTGCAACATGATGATCATCGACTCGGTGTGGTAGATGCGGTTTTTCTTAAAACTGACGTTGCGTATGTCGTAGCCCATGTTGGCACCGGCCTCGTAGGTGATGATGTAGGGCTGGAATCCATCGGAGTGGATATTGCATATGGTACCGACATTGTCGTTGTAGCCGTCATCCGTGTTGTAGATCTCATTGCCTTCAATGAGATAGTTCCTGCCAAGAATGAGGCCCATGCCATCATGGGTGATGTGGTGAACGGTATTGTTTCGGATGATGGCGTCATGGGCGCCGCCATGAATCCCATGAGCCGTATGCGTCACTTCGTTGTCTTCGACGATGATGTAGCGGCCGCCTATTTCGATCCCGGTGTTGTTGAAATAGACGCTGCAGTCTGTGGCGCTGGCAATCGGACCGACCCGCTTCACCACATTGTTCTTGATATGCACAAAGCGACCGTGCTGTATGGAAACGCCGTCTTCAATGGTCAAACCTTCGATACGGATGCGAAAGTCACGCAGGGTGGGATTGAGTGGGCCGCTGATCGCGTACTCGGAGTCTTTGGGATATTTATCGTGATAGCCGCTCGGAGACACTCGATTGCCGATCTCGAGTCTGCCCAGCCGGGCAAGATGCTCTTCTCCCGGGGCTGCCTTGTAGGCAACCCAATCCGTATACAGGGGCGGACGGTTTTCCAGCACATCCACGCTGTCGTAGGGGTTGCCGGTGAAAGCGAGTTGAAGATCCCCGTAGTAGCCCTCATGCAGCAGCACGGTGTCACCGCTGGCCACGATCGAAGTTGCTTTGGCGATGGTCTCAAACGGAGCGTCGGCGGATCCATCGCCCAGTGTGTCATCGCCGGTTGCGGCATTCACATGATAGACCTGCGGCGCAGCGACGTGCTGACAGTTGATGCTGTCCTCATAGTCCGTGAGACCGTCCTGATTGTTGTCAAAACCGTCACCGCAGATCTCGGGCTCACTCGGGCTGACCGAGCTGTTCATGTCGTTCAGATCATCGCCGCCGCAGAAGATCGACTTGTGGCTATCGTAGTCTCTGTCGAGGCAGTTTTCCGGGTCATTGGTGACCGCATAATACTGGCCGTCGTATAACAGCCATTCGCTCTCGCCGCTGGGCGGGGGCGTCCCACTCTCGGGCGTCCCACTCTCGCTCGGCGGGGGATCTGTTTCACTTCCACCTGGCGCGCAGGCATAGATAAAGAGCGTGAGCACGATGAGATGCAGGCGAAATAGCTAATTTACCGGAGCGATGGGATCCATCCTGTACACCTTTCACAACAAATACAGACCAGGCGTCCAACGGCAATGTCTTCAGTAACTACCCATGGGCCTGTCGACTACGCTGCACTCCTTGTTGATTCGATATCATGGCTTGAGCGGATAAACAGAGACAAAATCCGCATAACCGGATGTTTGCGAACGGGAACAACAACAAAATTCATAGAAATAGTAAATCGTTAACCACATCACTGCGGTTCTTATCGGCATAGCGGTATAAGCCATCCTCCAACCCGCTATCCGGCTCCACTCCTCAATGCTCAATGGGATTGGTTTGCGTTACTGCCTCCCCCTAAATGACACCGGCTTTCCGAGATTTCTCAGAGCCCGGATGGCGTGATGCAGAATCCGGAATTCGCTGCCGATCCAAGCCGACACGGACAAAGCAGACACTTTGTCCAGCCCCCGGATGGACATTGTCGACAATTCCCTTTTCGCCCCAATGCCCCGCACTGAGGCTTCCTGCTTATCTCATTGTTTATTTGATACTTTCTTACACTGGCACAGCCATTGCAATTAACCAGTCGTGATTCGATAACACAACTGGAGAACAATCCAATGAGCACTTCACCACAAACGATCGCCAAAAACATGAGCTGCCTGCGTCCCCTCAATTCCGATGGTCTGAAGGACCTGGGCGAGAAGGGCAAGGCCAATCCCGATGCGGTGGTCACCCTCAAGGCCAAGACCGTCTGCGAAGGTCAGTTCCGCATGCAGACCTACGTCCGCGACCTGGCCCCCATGCTGATCGACGAGCCGCCACACCTGCTGGGCGAGAACAAAGCGCCCAACCCTTCCGAGGCGGTGCTGGCCACCCTCGGCGCCTGTCTGGCGGTCGGCGTACACGCCAATGCCACCGCCCGCGGCATCAAGCTGAGCAAGCTGGAGCTGGAGCTGGAAGGTGACATCAACGTCACCGCCGTCTGGGGCACCGGCGATCTGAACGAGGCCAAGACCCTGGGCTTTTCCGCCGTGCGCGTGAAGGTCGATGTGGAGGGTGACGGACCCCGCGAGGAGCTCGACGAGATCATCGCCCACTCCAACGTCTGGTCGCCGGTCGCCAACACCCTGCGCAACAACGTGGCCCTGGAAGTCGTTCCGGCCTAAATTCAAACCGCAGGAGAATTGACCATGAGCGTACCCGCCTCCATGCTGCCCGATGCGCTGCTTCCGGTGGACGAGCTGTTGAGCGCCACGCGGGAGATCGTCGATCAGGATCTCAAGCCGCTGACCGTGAAGATCGACCTCGAGGGCCTCTACCCCGAAGAGGTGCTGCGGAAACTCGGCACCGTCGGCGCCTTCCGCCACCACCTGTCGGCGGCAAGACCCGATGGCGAGACCGACATGGGCGCCGCCATCCAGGCGATGTCCGTCGTCTCTCACGAGTGTCTCTCCACCGGCTTCGCCAGCTGGTGCCAGGACACCTGCGGATGGTATCTGCAGCACAGCGAGAACGACGCCCTGCGCGATCTCTGGCTGCCCCGCATCGCCAGTGGCGAAGTGCTGGGCGGCACCGGCATGTCCAACACCATGAAGGCCTTCGCCGGCATCGAGGAGCTGCGCCTGAAAGGCAAACGCGTGGCGGGCGGGTACCTGGTCAACGGCTCACTGCCCTGGGTCTCGAACCTGGGCGAGGAGCACGTCTTCGGCACCCTTTTCGCCCTGGAGGGGGAGCCGGGCCGTTCGGTGATGGCGCTGGTGGACTGCGCCAGCGAAGGCTTCTCCCTGCGCCTCTCGGCCCACTTCACGGCGCTGGAGGGCACCCGCACCTTCGCCTGCATCTTCGAGAACGTCTTCATCCCCGACGCCATGATCATCGACCATGACGGCGCCGCCTTCCTGCGCCGCGCCCGCTCCGGCATCGTGCTGCTGCAGTTCGGCATGGGCGTGGGCAACATCCAGTCGTGCATCGACCTGTGCCGCGAGGTGGAACCCCTGCTCGGCCATGTCAACTGCTACCTGGAGGACCGCCCCGATCAACTGCAGACGGAGCTGGACGACGCGGTGGAGGCGGCCCTGGCCCTGGCGGAGGATCCCTTCGAGAGCTCCGACGCCTTCTTCCGCGAGATCCTGCAGCTGCGTCTCGCCGCCGGCGAACTGGCCATCCGCGCCTCCCAGTCGGCCATGCTGCACACCGGCGCCAAGGGCTACCTGCGCGCCGCTCCGGCACAACGCAAGCTGCGGGAGTCCTATTTCATCGCCATCGTCACGCCCGCGATCAAGCACTTGCGCAAGGAGCTTGACGAAATGGCCGCCGCCGCCTGATCGCGGCCTCTATCCACCGGGGGGAGGCCGCCGCCTCCCCCGCTCAACCGAAGGATGCAGTGCATGAAAACCTTCAACTCAAGCCTTTCAGCAGAGCAGACGGTCGAACAGCTCCTGGCCGGCATCGAAGCGCAAAACATGCGTGTCGTCGCCCATATCAATGGCCAGGCCAATGCCGCCAAGATGGGCAAGACGGTGCCGGCCGATCAGATTCTCGAGGTCTTCCGGCCCGACTTCGCCATCCGTGTCTGGGACGCCTGCAAGGCGGCGGGTCACGACATACCGCTGCGCATCCACGTCTACGAGCTGGACGCTCAGGTCAAGGTCGCCTGCCGTCTGCCGAGCGAAGTCTTCGCTCCCTACGACTGCCAAGCGCTCGATGCCATCGGCGAAGAGCTGGATGTCATCTTCAACAACATTCTGAGCCTGGTGCCGGAGGCGTGACATGAGCGAGCCTGCCTATCGCCGCTGGATCTGCGACGCCTGCGGTTACATCTACGACGAAGCCAAGGGGGACGCCGATTCCGGCCTCGCTCCCGGCACCCGCTTCGAGGCGATACCGGAAGAATGGCAGTGCCCTCTGTGCGGACTCACGAAGACGGACCTGCGCCTGTTGCCCGAAGCACCGGTCGCGATGCGCACGCCCAACCGCGTCCCACGCGGCGACAGTGGCGGACTCTGCCGCGGCGGGGATGACTATGTGGTCATCGTCGGCGCCGGCATCGCCGGTTGGTCGGTCGCCGAGAGCATCCGCAGTCACGACGGTGAGACGCCGATCCTGCTGATCTCGGCCTGCGAGGGGTTGAGCTATCCGAAACCGGCCCTCTCGACCGCGCTGGCCCAGGGCAAGAGCGCCGACGATCTGGTCGAGCAGGACGCCGCCGGCAAGGCGGCCGAACTCGGCCTGTCGGTACGCACCGAGACCCGGGTCATCAAGATCGACCCGCACAAGCGGCGTCTGACCACCGCCCGAGGGGGCATCCAGTACGCGAAGCTGGTGCTGGCCCTGGGCGCCCATCAACGACAGTTGCCGATCACCGGCGACGCGGCCGACAGCGTGCTTCAGGTCAACGACCTGGCTGCCTACAAGCGGCTGCGCAACAGGCTCGATGGGCAGGCTCAGCACGTCACCATCCTGGGCGCCGGTTTGATCGGCTGCGAATTCGCGGAAGACCTCACTGGCGCGGGCCATCGGGTCAGCATCGTCGATCCCGCCGACTATCCTCTCGCCTCCCTGCTGCCGCCCGACACCGCCACGGCGCTCGCGCGTCGGCTCCAGGAGAAGGGCGTGGAGTGGCATTTCAAGACCACGCTCGACAGCACCGAGCACAGCGGCGAGCGCTTGCGGGCCGTGCTCTCGGACGGGGAGGCGATCGAAACCGATCTGGTACTCTCTGCCGCGGGCCTGGTGGCCAACACCCAGCTGGCGGAAAAGGCCGGTCTCTCTGTCAGCTGCGGTATCGACACCGATAGACTGATGCGCACCTCGGAAAGCCATATCTATGCCATTGGCGACTGTGCAGCTATCGAGGGGAAGGTCTACTGTTACATCGAACCCATCCGACGCCAGGCGGACACCATTGCCGCCGACCTGCGCGGGGAACAGCGACCGTTCGAGACGCTGCCGCCGCTGGTGCGGGTAAAGACACCCAGCTTTCCGTTGACCATCTGCCCGCCCCCCAAGCAGGCGGGAGTGACCGTCACACGTCACCAACCGGACAACGAGGAGCGGGTGGACTACCTGATGTCGGGGCAGGTGGTGGGTTTCGTGCTCAGCGGAGCGAGTGCCGGCCAGGGAGCGAACCTCTATCGGCAGCTGTTCGTCT
>JBNLGI010000019.1:0-8217 GCA_050305975.1 Sedimenticolaceae bacterium
GGCGGCAGCGAACCGCAGCGCCTGGCCGCCGACCAGGCACTGGAGCGGTGTGTCAGCCAAGTGGGCGAACCGGAAATCGCAAAACTCATGTTGGCGGGAGTGCGCGTCGGCGGGTCCCCTTTCTTTCCCACGTCCTACCGATGGGGTTATGGCTGGTCTTATCAGCGTGGGTATAAGCCGCTCAGCGAGGAGGAGAAGCGGCAGGTGGCCAATGAACTGCAACGCTTGAGACTGATATTGCAGGGGCTGGAGCAGGCACTGGAATCGCAGCCTCAGTAACGTCTCGTTGCCGGCGCTATCTGCGCTTCGAGACGGCGAGTCGATTCCGCGCCGGTTGGCGCAAACCCCGGCTGTTACGGTGGGGCAGAGCCCCACCCTACCGTTCTATCCAGGGTGCAGGGTAGGGTCATGCCCCACGTTCGATCCAGGGTGTAGGGTGGGGCCCTGCCCCACCGACAAAGCGTTGAGGTCTTTCCTGTATCTCAATCGAATCGTGGTTCGACTCCACATCACAGCATCTCCTCATGCGTCCGGCGGGTTCGATCGAAAACAGCCAATAGCGAGACTCCGTATATCGACCTATGTATATAGATCCCTCCATATCCCCCCCGATCCACCGGCGTTGATCCATATCAACTTTGCGTCAGTTAGCGCTGGACACCCGGATGCCATCACCCGATATTTCACCGACCCTGTCAGCATTACACAACAACAGGCAGTGCGCTCCGGTTCGCCAAATCTCCGGTCCGATAAAAAATCACGAAGGAGGATCTGCTTCCATGGGTTGGAAAATTCCGCGCTTGTCCAGACGTCAGTTTCTTAAGGCTTCCGCCGGCACCACCGGGCTCGGCCTGCTTTCACCACTCAACGGTCTCCAGTCCCACGCCTCGGGCAATCAGCACGTGGAGATCGAAACCAGCCACAGCATCTGCAACTTCTGTTCGTCGCTCTGCAATCTCAAGGTGAAGACGGAGAACCGCGGTGGCCACAAGCGTATCGTCAAACTGGCCGGCAATCCCCACTCGACACTGAACCGCGGCAAACTGTGCGCGCGCGGCCAGTCGGGTCTGCGCCAGGTCTACGATCCCGACCGCATCAAGACGCCGCTGATCCGCGTCGAGGGCAGCAAGCGCGGCGAGTACGCCTTTCGCAGCGCCAGCTGGGAGGAGGCCTGGGACTACATCGCGCAGAAGAAGGCCAACGCCGACCTCAAGCCCTGGGAGTGGACCATGGTGGGCGGCTGGACCTCCTGCGTCTTCTACATGAACTGGGCGATCCCCTTCGCCATGTCCAACGGCGTGCCCAACATCATCGCCTCGCCCATGCAGCACTGCGTCACCACCGGCCACCTGGGCACCGACGCGGTGACCGGCAACTTCAATATCCACGACGAGATCCTGCCCGACTTCGACAACGCTCGCTACATCCTCTTCGTCGCCAACAACGCCTCCATCGGCGCCGTCTCCACCTGCCGCATGGTGCGTTTCGCCCAGGGCCGCAAGAACGGCGCCAAGGTGGTGGCGCTCGATCCGCGTCGCTCGGAGACGGCGGCCAAGGCCGACGAGTGGCTGGCCATCCGGCCCGGCACCGATCTCGCCTTTCTGCTGGCGATGATGAAGATAATGATGGAGGAGGGCTACTACGACGCCACCTTCCTCAAGCGCCACACCAATATGCCCTTCCTGCTCTACCAGGACGAGGCGGGGGAGTGGCAGCCCCTGACCGATGCCGAGGGCCGGCCCAAGGTGGTGGCCGAAGGCACGCGTGACGTGATCACCCTGAAAAAGTTCAGCCACGACAACCGGGAGAATGAAGCGGGACGGGTGTTCTGCCCCGAGCTGACGCCGCCGGCCGACATGACGGTCGACGGCAGGGCGGTGAAGAGCGTGTTTCAGGCCCAGCTGCAGGAGCTGGAGAGCTACACCCCGGAGTGGGCCAGCGTCTCCACCGGCATCGACGCCGACACCATCCGCCGTATCGCCCGCGAGTTCGGCACCAGCCGTCCCGCCATCATCGATCCGGGCTGGCACGGCGCCCGCTTCGGCAACATCATGATGCTGCGCCGGGTACAGGCCATGATCCAGGCCCTGACCGGCGGCATCGACACCATCGGCGGCTGGATCCAGGCCGCCGAGTACCGCCACAAGGCCCACGAGATGTTCAAGGCCTACGAGGCGGGCCACGAGATCGCCGCCCCCATGGCCAACCTGGCCGGCATGCACTTCGCCAAGATGGTGATCGGCGCCGTCTCCAACGGCGACAACTTCGACCACGGCAAGCCGGGCTGGACCTGGGCCTGGTCGCAGCAACAACAGGCCGCCGGAGAGCAGAACATCGCCCTGCCGGTGATGACCGACACCGGTTTCCGCGAATCGATCGAGGGCAAGGTGGAGTGGCAGGGCGAGCCCTACCTGACCCGCGCCGTGATCATCAACGCCGCCAACCCGGTGCGCCACTACTATCCCGACAGCTACTGGAAAGAATGCCTGGGCCACGCGAACATGGAGCTGGTGATCGCGGTCGACGTGCTGCCGTCCGACACCGCCGCCTACGCCGACGTGATCCTGCCCAACACCACCTACCTGGAGCGGGACGAGCCGATGGTCTACGGCAACGGGGTCAACCAGGACCTGGCCCTGACCACCCGCTACGCCGCCATCCCGCCCCTCTACGACACCGAGGAGACACCGGACATCCTCTACAAGCTGACCGAGATCGTCTCCGGCAACACCGAAGGTTTCCTCGACTGGATCGAGACCCTCACCGGCCTGCCCAAGGTGCCGCTGAAGAAGGCCTGGGCCGAGACCCGCAAGATCCATGACAAAGGCAGCTTCCTCGCCGCCAGCCGCCGCGTCGCCTTCGAGCAGGCGGCGGCCAAGATCCATCGCACCGCCGCCGAACTGGACAGCGTGATGCGCGACCGGGGGGTCTATAACGAGGCCGACAAGGTGGAGCTGATCGACCGCTGGGGCATGCCGCGCAAGCTGCCGGTGCCTACCGACTCGGGCCGTATCGAGTTCTTCTCCAGTCTCTTCCACAGCCTGCGCTCGGCCGGCCAGAAGGCGCCCAACTTCAGTCCCCTGGCCACCTACATCGCCGCCGAGTGCCGCAGCGGCCGCAAGATGCACGAGCCACTGGCGGAGGACGAGTTCTACTTCGCCTACGGCAAGACGCCGACCGTCTCCCACGCCTCCACCAACAGCAACAACCCGGTGCTGGCGGCCGTCAACGACTTCAAGAGCACTATCTATAAGAGCGTCTGGATCCACCCACAGCGGGCCGAGGCCCTCGGCATCGGGCAGGGGGACAGGATCCGCCTGACCAACAACCTGAGCCGGCAGACCACGGAGGGACAGGCCCATCTGACCCGGCTGATCCGCCCTGACACCATCTTCATCTACTCCTCCTTCGGAGTGGAGAACCCGGCCCTGTCGCAGACCCAGGGCGAAGGGACGGCGACCAACAAGCTGATCCCCTACCAGGTGGAACCGGTGGTGGCCGGTTTCAAGTCCCAGGAATTCACCCTGCGCGTGCAGAAGGCATAAGGAGGCGCCTCATGACACACTACGCGATGGTCATCGACCTCAACACCTGCGTCGGCTGCAACGCCTGCATGGCGGCCTGCGCCATGGAGAACCAGACCCCGGTCTGGAGGAGCAGCTGGCGCACCTACGTGCACGACAAGGAGATAGGCAGCGGCAGCGACGTTCACCGCCGCTTCTTTCCGCGCCTGTGCAACCACTGCGACAACCCGCCCTGCATGAGCGTCTGTCCCACCGGTGCCACCTACAAGCTCGACAACGGCATCGTGCTGGTCGACGAGGAGCGCTGCATGGGCTGCCGCGCCTGCGCCATGGCCTGTCCCTACGACGCCCGCCGCGCAGTGACCTACGACGACGTGGAGATGGGACGCGAATTCTACGGCGATGCCTACCGCCGCCAGCACCCCAGCGTCGACAAGTGCACCTTTTGCGAACACCGGCTGAAGGAGGGGCTGCAACCGGCCTGCGTGGAGACCTGCGTCGGCTCGGCGCGCATGTTCTGCGATCTGGACAACCCGGAGGACCCGGTGAGCCAGCTGGTAGCCAGCGGCGTGGCGCGGCCGCTGATGCCGCACCTGGGCACCCGGCCCAACATCTACTACATCGACGACCTGAAACGGAGGGGCTGAGATGGACACGACAGTCAACTTCTACACTCAGGATGTCTGGACCTGGTGGATCGCCATCTACCTCTACTTCGGCGGCCTCGGCGCCGCCACCCTGGCGGTCACCTTTCTCACCGACATGTACATGAAGGCCCATCGGGACCTGGTGCTGTGGGGCGCCTTCTCCGGCGTGGTGCTGCTGGCGATAGGCTCGCTGATGCTGTTCGGCCACCTGCTCGACCACCGGGCGGTGATCCACGTGCTGAATCCGCTGGTGCTGATCTACAAACCCGACGCCTGGATCGCCTGGGGCACCCAGTTCATCATCTGGATGATGTTCTGGGGCGTGCTCTACGCCCTGCCCTACATGTACGCCACCGCCTTCTTCGACAAGGTGCCGGTGGTCAGCTGGCTGCTGGACAGAAAGCTGGTCAATCGCATCGCCCAGCTCTCCACCCGCTACCGCAAGACCGTCGGCTGGCTGGCCACCGTGAATGGCGTGGGCGTGGCGGTCTACACCGGCCTGCTGTTGCAGTCCTTTCCGGCCGTGGCCCTGTGGCACAACCCCGGGGTACCGCTGCTGTTCACGGTCTCCGCCTTCTCCACCGCCATGGCCTTCCTGCTGCTGCTGATGTACCTGGTGATCAAACAGCCCGACGATCAGCGCATCCGCCACTTCTACGAGCGGGTCGACCTGATCCTGATCTCGGCCGAGCTGGTGATCCTGTTCTCCTTCTTCCACTACATGCAGGCGGGCAATGAGTCGGCCATGCACTCGGCCAGGATGCTCTGGAACGACATGGGCTGGCTCATCGGGTTCATCGGCTTCGGCCTGATCGTGCCTTTCTTTCTGGAACTGCGGGGGGTGCTCAAGGGCTGGAACAGCCATCTGCCCATCGTCGCCGCCTCGGTGCTGGTGCTGATCGGTGGCTACCTGCTGCGTCACTACTTCATGTACAGCGGCGTCTACGCCTATCCCTGGTGAGGAGACCAACATGTACGACCCAACCAACCTCCGACTGCATGGCCTGATGCTCTGTATGCCGGACACGGAGTCCCTGTCGTTGCTGCAGACCCTGTCGGCGGAACAGAGCTGGATGCAGGCGGGCCTGGAGGAGCTGAGACAGACCCCTCTCGATCAGTGGCAGGGTGAGTACACCCGACTCTTCGTCAACGGCTTCCCCAAGACCGCGGCACCGCCCTACGAATCGGTCTATCGCCATGCAACCATGTTCGGCCCGGTGGTGGACAAGCTGCATGATCTCTACCGGGAGGCGGGCCTGACCATCGGCGAGATGCCGGCCGACTACCTCGGCACCCAGCTCGAGTTCGCCGCCCATCTGGCGGCCAGCGAAGATCCTCGCGCCGAACACTTGCAGACACGTCTCTGGCAGGAACATCTGCGGCACTGGTTACCCCGCTTCACCGCCGATCTGTGCCAGCACAGCAAGCTGTTGATCTATCGTCTGTGGGGTGGACAACTCACCCTCTTGAACACCCAAATGCAAGAGAGGATGGCCTATGCCTGAGTCGAACTGGCAAGTGCTGCCGCCGCATCTGCACTCGGAGATGCGCTTCAAGATGGCGCTGCTGATCGCCCATCGGCAGATCTACAACCGCCACTTCGCCCTGCAACCCGAGGCCAATCCGGCGCTCGGCTTCCACCTCCACGGCTACCGGTGTACCGAAAACTGGCGAATCATACTCGCCCTCACCCCCTGGATGTTCGTGCGTCTGCTGTTCGCCGAAAGCCCGCCCGATATCGAGATACCCGATGGCTGGCTCAGTGAGCAGCGCCGAACGATGGACTATCAACTGCTTGGCCCGATGGTCGACCTGCCTCTGGAGACGGGAGGTACCAAAGCCCATCTCAACTACCATCCAACCCTGGGCCACTACCTGCTGCAGCCGATCGCGCTCAATATGCGGAACTACGCCAGCGCACGGGAGGCCTTCGAGGCCTGGAACCTGGTGATCGAGAGCCGCGACGAAAGACTCAGACAGATGGAGCAGCAGTGCAGTTGGCAGCAGGAGGTTTCACGCCGGGAGTTCCTCGGCGCCTTGAGAGGACAATCCGAATGACGGGCACAGATGACGCCGCTTTGCCTCTATCCTGACGGACATCCTCTCTCATTTTGGAAATTACCGCACTATATCTGACAAATCTCATTGTCATGTCGCCACCCGGCGAATAGGATGCGGACTCGAATACAGGCGTGAAAGCAGCCAGCGACAGGGCCGAAATCACTTGCCAGGATGCTCTTTCCGCTTGAGTAAAGTCACCCGGATTCGCGAGGTCGGACATGGTTCCGAAACTACGCCTGATTAAACAGCGTCATCGCTGCTCACACTGTCTTTTCCGCCGCTTCTTCGTCAATGTCGGTCTCGACTGCGAAGCGATCGACCGAACGGGACAGACCACCACGACCAACATCGGCCCCTACCATCCCGGGGAGTATCTCTACCGCATGGGCGATCCCTGTAACGCCCTCTACGTGGTGCATGCCGGCGCGGTAAAAACCGAGCTGGTGACTTACGACGGCGATCTTCACATCAGCGGCTTCTATCTCACCGGCGAGCTGTTCGGCGCGGACGGCATCCATCAGCGCCGTTTCTTATCCGACGCGATCGCGATCGAAAAAACCTGGGTGTGCGAACTCACCCTCGACAACTGGGACAGCCTCTCAAAGACCTATCCTGATCTGCAGCGGGAGCTGATCACCGAATTGGGACGCATCATCGCTCACAAGGAGAACGAAGCGCTGGCGACCCACTATCATCTGCTGGAACAGCGCCTGATGAATTTTCTCATCGATCTGCTGGAAAGGGTCAGGGTGCGCGAGGGGCACGCCTCGAACGAGATCGAGCTTTCGATGAAGAAGACAGACATCGCACGCTACCTCGGCGCAACCCCGGAATCGATCAGCCGCACCCTCGCCAAGCTGGAGAAGGCGGGCTACATCATCAACAGCGGGCGCCGTATCAGGATCATCAAGGACCACTCCTACATGGATATAGCCAGCTGAGGGAACCTGCCCCGAGGAGACCTGCAGACACAGTTTGCCCGGCAATGATCTGCCATCGAGTCCATTGAGCCCGGCCCGACCCTGAGCCCATACCGCCGTCGATGGTTCACTAGTAGTCCCTACCCTGCCCGGGCCATCGCTGCCCAGACGGTAGAGCTCCCTCGCCTCCAGCTTATCCTCCACCCGGATCAGGTCGTTGATCGCCTTATCATCCGCGGCATCCATCAATACCACCTGTTCCAGCACCATGCGGGCCGGTTCCCGGTCACTCTGGCGGTTGAGCTGATCCGCATACTCTCTGTAGTAAGCAATCTGCAGCTGCAGCAACCTCTTGTCGTGGGCATAACGTCCACCCGCCTTCTCCAGTTGCGAGATTGCGCCCGGCAGATCCCCAGCAGCATGGAGTCTCTTCGCGCTAGCGAGCACTTGCTCCAAAATCGGCGGCTGCACAACCGCATGTGGCGAATCCATCCCGCCCGTCTGCGGCTGCGAGGTTTCCGCCGGGTCCGCCTGCTCACTTGGCGCCCCCATCATGCCGCCGACGCCCCTCCCCTCATCGGAAGCAACCGACTCGCTTGCGGGGGGTGTGTAGTAAAAAATATCGTCTGATCGAGACCCGGGACGAAAGACTCAAACAGATAGAGCAACAGAGCAATTGGCAGCAGGAGGTTTCACGCCGGGAGTTGTTCAACAGCTTTCTCGGTTGATCCCGATTCCTTTGGGATTCTGTACCCGGGAACTCGCTCTCGTTTCGTGTTTCCGGCACTTGCACTACCGGCCCGATTTCACTTAGATTCGTTTGCGTCAAAAATTATGCACAAGGAAGTTGCATGGACATGCAGATCCCCGCCAACAAGGCGCGCATGGAATTCGCGCTGGACGGCACCCCCTACCCGGTCATCACCGTCCAAGGCGAAGAGCGTCTCAACCAGGGCTTTTTCTTTCAGGTCGATATCCAGATCGCGCTGTATCAATATGGCGATGAGTTCGTCGGCCGCCGCGCCGAGTTGCGCTTCACCGGTGTCGACGGCGACCGCCGCCGCC